>DATAHW010000044.1:0-32676 GCA_036262935.1 Gemmatimonadales bacterium
TTGTGGAGGGCGGCCGGTCGGGTACCGGCCCGCTCCAGGGCCTGCCGGAACGCGGTGACCGCTTCCTCCCACCGGCCCTGACGCACGGCGATGAGCCCGAGGTAGAACGGCGCGCTGGCATCGCCCGGACGGAGATCGGCCACGCGCCGGAACTCCCGCAGCGATTCGTCGAGCATCGCGGCCTTGTAGAAGGCCACGCCCAGGTTCCGGTGCTCCTCGACGCGACTGTCGTTCACCACCGGAGCGGCCGCCGCCGACGTGCCCACCCGGTGGGCAAATCCGGCCGTGATCAGGCCGAAGAGCGCCTTGCCCAGCTCGAACTCCACCAGGCCCGATGCCTCGATGAGCGCCTGCACGTCCCGGCTGCCGTCGAGCAGCGGGAGCAGGCGCTGCTGCTCCGCCGACAGGGTGGGCGCCGACTCCCCGATGTGCGCGGGATCCACGGCGAAGATCAGATCGAAGGACGGGATCTTCTTCTCGATGAGACTCCACTCGTCCACCCGCCGGGCGCCCTCGAGCAGCAGGAACTCGGGGTTGATGCGGACGAGGAAGTCTTCCTGTTCGGGCCGGACGCCGGCCTCGAAGTTGAACGTCCCCGACGTCCAGGTGAACAGGTAGTAGACCGCCTCCTCGATCTGGAGCCGGATGTAGCTCTCGAGCTCCTCCCGCGTGAGGGCGCCGAGCTCGAGCAGGATCTCGCCCAGCTTGTGCTGGCGGTCGCCTTCCTGGCGCGCGATCGCCTCTGCGAGCTGTTCCGCGGTGATGCGCCCGCTGCGAACGAGGATGTCGCCGATGCGGTCGCGGCGGTTGACGATCGCCGCGTAGACGATGTGCCCCTCGTCGAAGTAGATCGTGCCGAAGTTGTGCCGGTCGGCGAGCGCGAGGCAGCCGGTCCGCCGCCCGAGGAAGAGGAGCTGGATGACGTCCGGAAGACTCGCCTCCTTGAGGCTGCCCTTGATGGCCATCAGCGCCACTCCTCGATCACGCGCTCACCGGCCTGGGGCCATTCCCACACGATCTTTTCCCGGCTCCGCGTGGCGCCGGCACCCGGGGCCACGATGCCGCTCGCGGGACCCGCCTGGGGCCGGGCCGGCGGCGGCGCGTCCTCCAGCACCTCGCGGGCAAGGGCCGGGGTGGGCGCTACGTGCCGCGCCGCCGCCGCGTCCAGCACGCGCTGGAGCAGCGCCTGGGCGGCCCGGACCGACTCGGCGGGACGTGATGCTACATAGGCGGCCAGCGCGGGATCGGCGGCGCCGAGCTTGGACTCGATGTCGCGGGCGATCACCCGCTCCCGCACCGCGGGTTCCGGCGGCGGGAGCTCGACCACCAGACCGCCTTCGAGCCGCGAGCGGAGTCGCGCCTCGACCCCGTCGAGCTCGGCCAGCGGCACCGCGGAGGTGAAGACCAGTTGCCGGCCGTCGTCCACGAGCACGTTGAACAGGACGAACAGCTCGTCCTGCGTCCGGCCCTTCGCCGCGACGAGGTGCACGTCGTCGAGCAGGAAGGCGCTCGCCCGCCGGTAGCGCGCGCGCCAGGCGGCGACGGTGCCGCGATCGATGGCCTCGATGAGCTCACCGGTGAACTCGGGCGCGCTCAGGCAGGCCACCGGCCCGCCGTGCGCCGCCAGCGCGTTGCCCAGGGCGTGCAGCAGGTGCGTCTTGCCCACCGCGGCGCCGCCCACGAGCACCAGCGGGTTGTAGCGCGCGCCCGGGTCGCCGGCGACCGCCCGCACCGCCTCGAGCACCATCCGGTTTCCCGGAGTCTCCACCACGTCGTCCAGCCGCCAGAGCGGCGAGGGGGCGGGCGGCGGCGGCCCCTCTTCCCGGGCCTGGCGGAGCGCCTCCTGGGCCGCGGCGAGGTCCGCCGGATCGCGGAACGCCGCCGATCCCTCCAGGTCGGGGACCAGGGCGACGGCCTCGGCCCGCATGGTCCGCAGGCGCTCGACGTCCTCCTCGAATTCGCGGAGGGCGCGCTCCGGGTCGGCCAGCATCTCCTGCTCCAGCAGCGCCTCGAGCTGCGCCGTGCGGAACCCCTCGCCCTGCCAGCGCAGGATGGCGGCGCTCACCTTCTCGCGCCACGCGTCCACCTGCTGCGCGACGGTGGCGGCGATCTCGGTCAGGAAGTCGTCGAACTCGGACGCTGCCGGGGGCGGCGCGGGAGGTGGCGCGGGAGGCGACGTTGCAGGCGGGGGCGCGGCACCATTCTCGGTGCCGGTGTCTCCGCCCACCAGCGTTCTCGCCTGCTCCGGGGTCAGCGGCGTCTCGCTCACCGCCTGGAAGGCGATCAGCCGGTTGAGCGCGCCCAGCAGCTCGCGGACATTGTCGATGTCCAGCAGCGCCACGGCCTCGAGCACCCCGGCAGCGAAGGCCGCGCGGCGCTCCTCGGCCTTGCGCCGGAGGATGGCCACGCGGGTCTCGTAGTCGGGCGCGGCCACGTCGATGATGAGGCCGCCCGCGAACCGGCGGATGAGCCGCTCGTCCAGCGCCTCGATTTCCGCCGGCGGACGGTCGCTGGTCAGCACTATCTGGCGGTTGGCGGTCTGGAGCGCGTCGGTGAGCCGCAGCAGCTCGGCCTGCATCTCCCGCCGATGGGTGAGAAACTGGACGTCATCCACCAGCAGCAGGTCCACATCGTGGAACCGCTGGCGGTAGGCCTCGCCGTGGCCCGCGGCGATGGCCGCGTGGAACGCCTCGACGAACTCGTCCAGGGTGAGATATTCGACGGTGGCAGCAGGGTTGATCGCGCGGGCCGCGTGGCCGATGGCCATCAGCAGGTGCGTCTTCCCCAGGCCCGGCTGGGCGTAGATGAAGAGGGGGTTGTACACCGTCCCGGGCGACTCCGCGACCGCTCTGGCCGCCGTGGCGGCGAGCCGGTTGGCCGCCCCGACCACCAGGGTGTCGAAGCGATAGAGCGGATTCAGGGTGACGGTCACGCGACCGGACTCCCGACGGCCAGCCGCTTTAGCACCAGTTCGGAGACGCCGCGCAGTGTCTCGAACACGCCGGCCCCGTGCAACGCGTCCGCCGGGAAGCTCGGCACCGCGCGGAAATTGAGCGCGTCGTCCATCTCCTCGTGGGAGAGGATGAGGTCCCGCGGCAGGTCCTGCTTGTTGTACTGGAACACTACCGGCAACTGGCGCACGTCCACGCCCTGCGCCAGCAGATTGTCCTGCAGGTTCTGGAGGCTCTCCAGATTGTCGTCGAACCGGCGAGCCTGGCTGTCGCCCACGAAGACCACGCCGTCCGCGCCCTGGAGCACCAGCTTGCGGGTGGCGTTGTAGTAGCTCTGTCCGGGCACGGTGTAGAGCTGGAACTTGGTCGTGAAGCCGGAGATCGTCCCGAGCTCGAGCGGGAGGAAGTCGAAGAACAGGGTACGGTCCGTCTGGGTGGCCAGCGAGACCATGCGGCCGCGGCGGCTCTCCGGCACGCGGCCGTAGACATACTGCAGATTCGTGGTCTTGCCGGACCGGCCCGGCCCGTAATACACGATCTTGCAGGTGATTTCGCGCGCGGTGAAATTGACGAGAGACATGCCGTTACCGTCCGAAGAGCGCTTTGAGGCTCGAATCGAGCTCGGTCTCGAAGTTCTCCGCCAGCATCGGAGCCGCCGGCTGTTCCCGTGGAGCGGCCGCGGCGAGCTGCTGGACCATCTGCTCGAAGAAGAGCCGCACGATCCCCACCGAAGTCTCGGGACCGAACACCACCAGCCCGATCCACCGCCCGCGCGGGGTGCCGAAGGCGGCGAGCATGCAGCTTTGCCGCTGGCCATGGTGTACCAGCGCCTCGAACGTGGCGCCTCCCATGAGCCGCGCCAGCTCGTCGGTGGAGGCGACGATCCCGGCGCCGAGCGCGGCAGCGGTCATCACGTCGAGCGAGCGCGAGAAGCCGTGCTGCGCCACCACCTGCCCCGACGAGGTCATGAGCAGCGTGAGCCGGGCCGCACTCTCGGCGAGAAAGCTCTCCAGCGGCTGCACCACCCACGGCTCCAGCGCCCGCATCAGGTCAGGCGCCCCGCGGCCTCGATCATCTCGAGCCGGGCGAGGCCGAGATTGGCGTCCGGACTCACCACCGCAACCAGCACCAGGTCGTCCGGCCCTGGCGCGGCGAGCACGCTGCCCGCGTCGCCCCGCAGGTGCACGAACGCAGGCGGCCGGAGGCCTGCGCTCGCCGCCGTGCGCGCGAGCCGGCCTACGAGGCTTCCCGCCAGCGCCGCCGCGGCCTGCCCGTCCACGCCGTCCATGAGCTGCTCGGCGACCACGAGCCCGTCCGCGGCCGCGATCACCAGCGCGCCCCGGACGCCGGGTACGCGCGTGACCCGGTCCAGCGCCGTCCTGGTCGCGCTCATCCCTCCGCCTCCAGCCAGGCGCGAGCGGCGCGGGCAGCGCGCTCGGCCAGCAGGGTCACGCGGCCCATCGGCAGCGACGGATCGCGCGCGGCGAGGAGCACCGTGTCCGCCGTCGGGTGCGCGAGCACCAGGTGCGCGTCGGGCGACTCGACGGCAATCGAGTGCCACGTGCCGAGTCCGAGGAGCCGCGTGGCGCGCGCGGCCTCGCGGGATACGCCGGCGAGCTGCGCCGCGACCCGGTCGCCGTCCGCGTCGCCGTGCTCTCCCCCGAGCCGCCCGCGCAGCCGGAGGCCGTTGGCATCCACGAGCAGAATCCCGTGCTCCCCACCATCCATTTCCTCGAACGGCCCCCGGGCGCGTTGCGCAGGCTCGGGCGTCGGCGCCGCGGCCTCGGCGGGCGCGGGCGCGGCATCGGGGGCGGCCGATGGTGCGGCAGCGAGGCGCGAGATCGCCTGCGGGATCGACGGGTCGTCCGGGTCCACGTCGAGCGCGCGCTCGAGATGGGTCAGCGCGGCGTCGCGGTCGCCGGCGCGGAAGTACAGGAACGCGATTCCCTTGAGCGCGCTGGTGCGCATTGGATCGAGCTGCAGCGCGGACGACCAGGCGTCGAACGCGCCGGCGAGATCCCCCTGATCGCTCAGCACACGGGCCATCAGATCGTGGGCATCCGCCAGCCCCGGATACCGCGAGACGCCGCCCCGCGCCACCTTGTATGCCGCCTCGAGCTGGCCGCGGCGGCGGAGCGCTTCCGCGAGCTCGAGAAAGGCAAGGCTCGCGGGCTCATCGGCCAATCGGGCGGTCAGCGCGCGGATGTCGTCAGTCATGGTAGCGCTCCAGCTCTTTCAGGATCGTCTCGGCGGCCTGGCGCATCCGCTCCACGGCGGGGGCCTCGGTCTCCTCGCCCGGCGTCCGCGTCGCCAGCCGGCTCCACGCGCGCCAGCACTCGAGCGCTTCGCCGAACCTCCCCACCGCGGCGTAGCACACGCCGAGGAGCCGACGGGCCTCGGGCATGAGCGGGTCGCTCCGGAGGAGTTCCTCGAGGGCGCCCGCCGCGAGGGCGTACTGTCGCTGCGCCAAGGCTTCCCGCGCGGGCACCAGCAGGCCGGCCAGATCGCGTCCGGGTTCGGCCTCCTCTCCCGGATGCGCGGGGTCTCCCAGCACCACGATCCCCGCGTTGGTGAGCCCGTACACCGTGCGCGCCACCTCGAACTCGGAGCGGCCGAGGACCTCGGCGAGCGAGTGCAGGTCACGGGCACCGTCCACCGCGGCGAGGACCTCCCACTCGAACGGCACGAGGTCGAGCGGCTCGCTGCCCTGCTCGTCGGGCGCGGGCAGCCGCGGCACCAGCCGCAGGTGCGAGACCTTCGAGCCGATCCGCGACCATTCATCGGTGCGGCGGGCGGCCTCCATCAGCAGCGCCTCAGTGGGAAACCGCACCGGCGCTTCCACTGCCGCGTGGCAGGTGGCCCCCTCCTCGAACCGGAAGTAGCCCTCCACCCAGCTCAGCAGCTCGAACACCGTTTCCTCGATCTGCGACTTGAGCTGCCGGTCGAGCTCGCGCCGCGAGATAAGGCCGAGGCCCACCAGGATGTCGCCCAGCCGGCGCCGGTCGCCGCCGTTCTGCATGCTGCGCGCGCGATCCAGATCGGCGGCGGTGATCTTCCCGGTCCGCACCAGCCGCGCGCCGAGCGGCTGCGGATCGCTCCCGACCGCCGCGGCCACGACGCCTCCCCGGTCGAAGCACACCGTGCCCGCGCTCTGCCGCAGCTCGGACGTGATTCGCAGCATCCCGCTCTTTCGGCCCAGCTCGAGGAGCTGGAAGACGTCCTGGATGTGCAGGTCCTTGAGCGTGCCCTCGAGCGCCACGGCCTAACCCGCCGACGCCGCGAAGATGTGCTGGAGGTCGCGGGCCGAGCGCGCCCGCGTCCGCGCCTGGGACGCGTACGGTCCGCCCGGATCGAGCTGTACCACCCGCTCCCACGCCTGCACCGCCTGCTCGAACTGCCGCTGGCGCGCGAGCGCCGCGCCCTCGAAATAGAGCGCGCCGGCGTGCTCCGGGTCGAAGCGCAGCACCCGCTCGAACGCCTCAAGCGCCTGCGAGGTGCGGCCGTCCTCGAGCAGCGCCCGGCCCAGCGCGGTGAGCGCCTCGAGCTCGTAGGGGTCCGCCTCGAGCACGCGCACGAGCACATGGACGGCCGCGCGCGGCGAGTCGGTCCGGCGGAGCAGATCGGCCAGTGCCCGCGCCGCCGCCCCGTACGTGGGCAGGAGATCGAGCGCGCGCTCGTATGCCGCCCGTGCCGCCGCCCAGCTCCCGCGCTCCTCCTCGATGCCGCCAAGCTCGTACCACACGCGCACCAGCGACGGGTCGAGCTGAAGCGCGGCATTGAACGCCGCGAGCGCGGCGGAGCGGTCGCCGAGGCGGGCGGACACCTGGGCCTGCAGGTGGAAAAGGTCCGGCCGACCGGGGGCGAGCGTCTGCGCCTCACGGATGCAGTCGAGCGCGCCGAGTGCGTCGTGCACCGCGAGCCGGACGCGCGCGCGGGCGACGAGCACCTCGACGTCGCCCCGGACGCGCCGGGCGAGCTCATCGGCCAGCGGCGCCGCGTCCGCGGCGCCGCCCAGCGCGAGCAGCGCGCGGATCTCGCCCAGGGTCGCGTCGGGATCGTCCGGCGCGGCCGCCCGCGCGTCGCGATAGCGCTCGAGTGCCTCGCCGTAGAGCCCGCGCTTGGCGAAGATGTCGCCCAGGAGGACGGCGGCGGCGGCGGGCGGCGCGCCCCGCGCCGCGGCCCGGCTCAGCTCGGCCGAAGCAAGATCGAGCAGGCCCTTGGCGATGTAGTCGCGCGCCAGGTCGAGCGCGTCGCCGGCCTGCTCGGGGCCGGGCGCGGCGGGCGCCGCCGGCGCGAGCTCCGCGAAGAGCTGGTCCAGCGCCGGCGGATCGAACGCGAACTCGCCCGCGAGCTGGTCGCCGCCGACCTCCGCCGTCAGCTCCGGGGCGATGGCGATCGTCGGATCTTCGTACTGAAGATCGATCGTCAGCGAGAACTTCTGCGGGACGTACAGCGGCTCGAGCTCGAGGGCACGGCGGGTCTCCCGCAGCGCGCCATCGAAGTCGCCGAGCTGGCTCAGGACGAAGCTGAGATTGTAGTGCGCGCCCGCCATGGCGGGATCGGCGTCCACGGCGCGGCCGAACGCGTTCCGCGCGTCCTCGAAGCGGCGGAGCTCCATCAGCACCAGCCCCACGCCGTTCCACGCGACCGCGCTCCCGCTCTGCTCGCCCAGCGCGCCCTGGTACTCGTCGAGCGCGGCGCGAAGCTGGTGCTTCTGCAGAAAGAGGAGGCCGAGATTGAGGCGGGCGGCAAAGAGCGGCTGGCCGCCTTCGAGCGCCCGGCGAAACGCGGCGACGGCCGCCTCGCCCGTGCCCGCGTCGCCCGCGCGGACCACGCCGAGGTTGTTCCAGGCGAGCCGGTAGCCGGGGTCCACTCCGAGGGCCTGCTCGTAGGCCGCGATCGCCTCCGCCCGGTGCCCGGCCTGGTGCAGGCACACCCCGCGCTCGTTCCACAGCTTGGGCGAATCCGCGTGCTCCTGTACCAGCGCATCATAAAGCTCGAGCGCGGCGGTGAGCTCGCGGCGGAGGAGGTGCACCTCGGCCATGGCCTGCAGCGTCATCCGGCGGTCTTCGCCCGCCTCGAGCGCCGCCCGGTATTCGCGGAGCGCCTCGTCATGCAGCCCGTTCTGCCGGAATGCCAGGCCGAGGGTGTAGTGGGCCAGCGCGCCGCCCTCGACGATCCGCGGCCGCTCTCCGGGGCGGCCGGCGCCGTTCCCGGCAGCGCCGTCGGCAGCCCCGGGGCCGTGGTAGCGGTCGAGCGCGAGGTTGGCCTGGGCACGCGCGAGGGTCGGGTTCAGCTTGACGGCGCGCCGGGTGGCCTCGCGGGCCTCTTCGTGCCGCCCGATGTCGCCATAGACGAACGCGAGCAGGTAGTGCGCTTCGGCGTAGTCCGGATTGCGCGCGATCGCCTGGCGCAGCGCTTCGAGCGCCGCCTCGTTGAGCCCGCGGTTGTAGAGCACCTCGCCGTGGAAGAAGTGCGCGACCGCACTCGCCGGCTCCAGGGCGCACGCGCGGGCGAGCCAGTCGCTGGCGGTGTCGAGGTTGCCGCGGGCCTTCTCGGCCAGGCCGAGCTGCAGCATCGCGGGCACGTCGGCCGGGCTCCAGGCGAGCAAGCCCTCGAACTCCGCGATGGCCTCCGCGTGACGGCCGAGAGCGGCGTGGGCGCGGCCCAGCTCCCAGCGGGCATCGCGGTCCTCGGGATGGCGCTGCACCCGCTCGCGCAGGTCGGTGATGCGCCGGTCGTAGTGCCCGCTCTCGCGGTAGGCGATGTCGAGATTGCCCTGCGCCACCTGCATCCGCGGGTCCAGCTCGAGCGCGCGGACGAATTCGGCGATGGCGTCCTCGATCAGCCCCTTCTGATAGTAGAGGACGCCCAGGTTGTTGTGGGCGCCGGCATCGGAGGGATCGATCCGGCGGGCAAAGGAGCGCAGAACGGCGAGATCGCGCTCCGACAGCGTGGGACCGGGCATCGGATCAGGGCAGGCGGATGGCGTCGAAGATCGCCCGCAGCGACGGCGTGTCGGGCAGGAGCAGGAAGTGGCCGCGCAGCGGCTCGATGGCGCCCTCCACCCGGAACGACGTCTCGACGCAGAAGACGAAGTCGCGGTCGTGGCCGAAGTTGAGGTACGTGGTGGTGAGCACCGCGGCGCTGAGATCGATCACCAGGCTCGGCACCGACGGTACCAGCATCATCCCCATGAAATCGCTGAGCGCGTTCATGTAGGCGCTCGCGAGAATGTTTCCCGCCTCCTTGAGGCCCGACTGCTCCATCGGGCCAAACTCGCCGGTCGTCCCGGCACTCCGCCTGAACAGTATATCACAGAGCGTTCGGGCCGACCCTTCGGGAAAGAGCACCAGCGTGCGTCCGGTGAGATCGCCCATCATGTGCATCAGCACCGCCGCCACGACCTCGTCCGGCCGGCCCACGAGGTCGGTGACTTCCTCGAGGGCCCGGACGTTGACCTCCGGCACCGCGATCATGATGGTGTGGTTGGTCATCTGCGACAGCGCCGTCGCCGCGTGGCCGGCCCCGATGTTGGCCACCTCACGCAGCGCGTCGAGCTGCAGCTCCTTCAGGCCCCGCGCGTCGTCCATGGTGTGCTCTCCCCTACAGCAGTGCGGCAGCGTCGAGAACCAGCGCCGGGGCGCCGTCGGCGAGGATCGTCGCCCCGCCCACGTACGGCGGCATGCCGCGCGGGGCGTCGAACGGTGCGACCACGATATCCTGCTGGCCGAGCAGGGCGTCGACCACGAGGGCGGTGCGGCGCTCGCCGATCTCCAGGATCACGGTCGGCCGCCGCATGGGCGCGGGACGCTCCCGGCAGGCCACCAGGTCCCGCAGGTGGACGGTGGGGATCACCTGCTCGCGCACCACGACCGCCTCCCGGCTCCGGAGCGCCGTCACGGCGCGGGCATCGAACTCCACGGTCTCGGCCACGTAGGCGAGGGGCACGGCATAGCGCTCGCCCCCCGCGTCGGCCAGCAGCGCGCGCACGATGGCCAGCGTCAGCGGCACGCGGATCGTGAACGTGGTGCCCTTTCCCGCCTCGGAGCCGATCTCGAGGGTGCCACCGAGCGCGCGCACCCGCGTCATGGCCACGTCCACGCCTACCCCACGGCCGGACACGCCGCTCACCGCCTGCGCGGTGCTGAACCCCGGGCGCGCGATAAGGCGGAGCAGAAGGTCGTCGCTCAGCGCGTCGGGGGTGGGCTCGCCCGGTGCATCGCGCCGCGTCTTGGCGAGAATCGCGGCGCGGTCGATGCCGGCCCCATCATCGCTCACCCGGAGCGCCACACTGTTCCGTTCGCGCGTGGCGGAGAGGAGGATTCGGCCTTCGGCGGGCTTCCCGGCGCGCACCCGCGTCTCCGGCATCTCGATCCCGTGGTCGGCGGCGTTCCTGACGAGGTGCAGCAACGGGTCGCCGATCTCGTCGAGGATGGATCGGTCGAGCTCGATCTCCTCGCCCTCGACCTCGAAGCGGATCCGCTTGCCGAGATCGCGCGCCAGGTCGCGGACCAGGCGGGGAAACCGCTCGAAGACCTCGCCCACGGGCGTCATGCGCGCGGCGATCACCTCCGCCTGCATCTCGGAGACCAGCCGCGAGATGCGATCGCTCTGCTCCGCCAGCGTCGGATCGTCGAACCGTGCGGCCAGTACGCCGAGCCGGTTGCGGGCCGCCACGAGCTCACCCACCTGCTTCATGAGCCGATCCAGCCGCCCCAGGTCCACCCGGATCTGCCGGTGCCGGTCCGCCGGCTCGGCCGGCGCGGCGAGCGGCTCGGGAAAGCGCACCGTCACGACCTCGCCCGCCGAGCGGATGGCCGCGGCCAGCTCCTCGTCCGTCGCGCGTGAGTCAATCCGGAACGCGAGCCGGCCGTCGAACTCCTCGCGCTCGAGCCGGAGAAGCGGCGGCCGCACCGCGGAGACGACACCGAGCACCTCGGCACGGCGCACGGCGAGCACCGCCCGGGCCCCGCGCATGACCGCGTCGGACCGGATGATCACCTCGACCGAGCGGCCGCGCGGCCGATCGGTGGCGCGCCGGCGCGGGACATCGTCGCCCGCCAGGATAGCGGGCCCGCCCGCCGGCACGTCGGTCCCGCGCCCGGCCGTCGCGTCGTCCAGCGCAGCCGCCAGGGACGCCTCTGGCGTCGGATCCCGGCCGGCGCCGGCAGCCTCCACCGCGAGTCCCAGCGCGTCCACCGCGCGGAAGAGAAGCTGAAACGTCCGCGCGTCGGCGACCACCTGGCCCTGCCGCAGCGCGTCCAGCAGGCTCTCCAACCGGTGGGCCAGCTCGGCCACGCCGGTGAAGCCCATCGTCGCGCCCATCCCCTTGATGGTGTGAATCGAGCGGAACAGTCCACCGACGGCGTCCGTCGCGCCGGGATCACGCTCCCACCGGAGCAGGAGCTGGTTGCAGCTGCTCAGGTGCTCCCGGCTCTCGGCCAGAAAGAGGGCGGCGTACTTCGAGAGGTCCACCCGTCAGCCCAGGACGCGCTGTACCGCCTCGAGCACCCGGGAAGGCTGGAACGGCTTGACCACGAAATCCTTCGCGCCGGCCTGAATGGCCTCGACCACCAGCGCCTGCTGCCCCATCGCGCTGCACATGAGGATCTTCGCCTCGGGATCGGTCCGGCAGATCTCACGGACCGCCTCGATGCCGCCCATGTCGGGCATGACGATATCCATCGTGACGAGATCGGGCTTGAGCGCGCGGTACTTCTCCACGGCCTGCGATCCCGACTCGGCCTCCCCGACGACCTCGAACCCCGCCTGCGTCAGGATGTCGCTGATCATGGTGCGCATGAAGATGGCGTCATCGCAGACGAGCACTGTGTGGGACACAGCACCTCCGGGTCGTGGTAGGTCGTGAGTCGTGAGTCGTGGGTCGTGAGTACAGCGCTCAGCATGGGGTGTCGGAGGCGCGCAAGTCTCACGACTCACGACCCACGACTGTCCCTTCAACTCCCAATAATCGGCGCCACCAGCGCATCGATGTCGAGCAGAATGAAGTGGCGGCCGTCATGCACGCCGACCGCCTTGACCAGCCGGGGATCGATCCCCGGGAGGTCGGCCTGCGCGGCCACCGAGGCGGCGGGGACCTCGAGGAAGTCGATGACCCCGGCTACACCCAGCCCATACCGTCGGCCCGCTACCTCCACGACGACGATCGCGCCCTCGTCTTCCTCCCGGCGCGCTTGCTGAAGGAGGACGTGACCATCGAGCACGGTGAGCAGGGACCCCCGGACGTTGACCAGACCTTCGATGGCCTCGGCGACGCCCGGAATGCGGGTCGCCGGCAGGCGTGGGAGGATCTCCCGCACGATCCCTGCCGGGGCCGCGCAAACCAGCGCACCGATGCGAAAAATGACGGCGTGGAGCGTCGGAGAGTCAGGCATCTCTATTGAAGAAAAGAAGATAGCCAAGGGGATGGGGGTGGGCAACCAGATCCTCGCCACCCAACGCGCGCAGCGCCGGTCGCAGATCGGCGGGCCACTCCGAGCGGAATTCAAGCCGTTCGCCCGACGCCGGGTGGCGGAATGCCAGAGCGGCCGCGTGAAGCGCCTGCCTCGCCGTCACCCGCTCCAGCGCCTCGGCCGCCCGGCGCGGCGCGCCGGAAATCCGGCGGCTGCCGCCGCCGCCGTAGACTGGATCGCCCACCACGGGATGGCCGATGTATTCGAGGTGCACGCGGATCTGGTGGGTCCGGCCGCTGTGGAGCTCGAGCCGGAGCAGCTCCGCCACCTCGAACCGGCCGACGACCCATGCGTCGGTGCGCGATGGCCGGCCGGTGGGCATGACGGCCATCCGCTTCCGGTCCTGCGGATGCCGCGCCACCGGCGCGTCGATGCTGGTGTGGCTCGCGTCCAGATGCCCCCAGGCCAGCGCCGCGTAGGTGCGCCGCACCCGCCGCGCGGCAATGGCCGCGCCGAGCCGCCGATGGGCCAGGTCGGTCTTGGCCACCACCATCAGCCCCGACGTGTCCCGGTCGAGCCGGTGCACGATGCCGGGCCGCCCCGCCGCGCCGCCCGAGAGCGTCGTGCCGCGGGCGACCAGGGCGTTCACCAGCGTGTCATCCCAGTGGCCGGGAGCCGGATGCACTACCAGGCCCGCCGGCTTGTCGATCACGGCCAGATGCTCGTCCTCGAAAATGATCGAGAGCGGAATGGGGGCGGGCTGGAGGGTGCGAGGCGGCTCGTGCTCGGGAAAGCTGACGCTGACCTGGTCGCCGCGAGCTAGGAGGCGGGAGGCCCGGGCGGGCTTGCCGCCGATCGTGACGGCCCGGGCGGCGACCAGCCGCGCGGCCTGCGTGCGGGAGAGCCCGAGCTGATCGGCGAGGAACCGATCGAGGCGCTCGGTGGCCTCGGCCGAGACCGTGAATGTCAGCTCAGGCAGCCGAGGCGGACTCAGGTTCGGGGCGGCGGGCGTCCTCGCGCCAGAGGGAGATCGCGAGCGCGATGGCCCCGCAGCTCACGGCGATGTCGGCGACGTTGAACGTCGGCCAGCGGAGGGCACCGATCCCGACGTCGAGGAAGTCAACGACGCCTCGGCCGCTCCGGATACGGTCGATGAGATTCCCCGCGGCGCCGCCGGCCACGAGGCCGAGCGCGAGCTGCCGGAAACGGTCGCCCGCGGGCGACGTGCGCGACATCCGGGCGAGCACGAACACCGCCACGAGCGCCACCCCGAAGAAGATCCAGCGGGAATACGGGCCGACATGAAGCCCGAACGCGGCGCCCTGGTTGTATACCAGCCGCAACTGGAACCAGTCGCCGACCACCGCCATGCCCGGCGTCCGGAGGAGGGTGGCCTCGGCGACGATCTTGGTGAGCAGGTCCAGGACGACGGTCACCGCCGCCGCCGTCCAGAACAGCCGGCGCTCGGCGCCGGCGGCCTGGGCGTCAACGACGCTTTCCATCTTCCTCTTTCTCCTTGCAGGTGATGCAGAGCCGCGCGTGCGGCAGCGCATCCAGCCGCTCGAAGTTGATCTCCTGGCCGCACTGATGGCAATGGCCGTACTTCTCCGGCGTGCCATAAAGCCGCCGGAGCGCCTCGTTGACGTGCCAGAGGTAGCGCCCTTCCTGCGAGGCGAACAGGAACTGCTTCTCGCGCTCCATGGCGTCGGTGCCCTGATCGGCCATGTGGAAGGAATAGGACGAGAGATCGCCGTCGGACGACTGCAACGTCGCGTTGAACGACTCGTCGTAGTAGCCCAGCTCCTTCATGACGCGGGCCCGCTCTTCCAGGAGGCGCTTCTCGAGATGTGCGAGCTGTTTCTTGTTCATGCCCCGTCCGTGAGTTGAGGGCCGCTGCTGCTTCGGCCGTCCCTGTCGCGTCGTACGCCCACCACCATCCCCTGCCCGTCGATATCCACCTGCTGCTCCAGGTCGGGCGCGGGCGCGCGGACCCCGAGCTCGAGCCGGCGTGCGAGGGTCTCGCCGCGAATGAAGTCGGCGTGCGTGCGCGCCGCGCCGAGCACCGCGGCGCCGCCGTCCATCCAGACGCCGATGCGGTCGGTATAGGCATACCCCGCTTCCTTCCGGAGCCGCTGGATCCGGTTCACCACCTCGCGCGCCGTCCCTTCAGCGCGAAGCTCGTCGGTGAGCCGCGGGTCCAGCGCGACCACGAAAGGCCCGTCGCTCGCAACGACCCAGTCGCTCGCCACCTCGCGCTCGACCACGATGTCTTCGGGCAGGAAGGTGGCGGGCACGCCGTCGACGTCGATGGTGGCGGCCGCGCCCTGCTCGAGGCCGCGGAGCTGGTCCGAACTGAGCGACGCCGCGGCTGCCGCCACGACGGGCGTCCGCCGTCCATAGCGCTTCCCGAGCGAGCGGAAGTTCGGCCTGGGTCGCAGCCGGACCAGCTCCGCGTCGGACGCCACCACCTGAACGAGCTTCACGTTGACCTCGAGCCGGAGCAGCTCGAGCAGCTCATCGAGCGCGGGGCCGCGCACGTGACCCGGCACCGCGACCTGCAGCCGCGCGAGCGGCTGGCGCACGGGGAGCTTTCGCTCCTGCCGCGCGCCGTGCGCGAGGGACGCGAGCCGCCGGACGGCGTCCATCGCGGCCTCGAGCGCCGGATCGGCGCGGCCGGCCGCTTCGGGAAACCGCGCGAGGTGCACCGAGGTTCCCCGGAGCGCCCGGTACAGCCAGTCGCTCACGAACGGCGCCGCCGGCGCGAGCAGCCGGGCGACGGTCTCCAGCGCCTCGTCGAGCGTGGCCAGCGCGGCGGGATCGGCGACGCTGTCCACCGCCCAGAAGCGACCCCGGTTGACGCGAACATACCATTGCGAGACATCGTCCACGACGAATTCCATCAGTGCGCGCACGCCCGCCGTGACGTCGTACTCCGTCCAGGCCGCGGAGACCGCCGCGACCGTTCGGTCGAGGCGGCTCAGCAGCCACCGGTCCACCAGCGGCCGATCGGCCGGGGCCGGCGCCGCCGCCGGCTGCCACTCGCCCACGTAGCCCGCGAAGAAGACGTAGCTGTTCTTGAGCGCGTTGAGGAACTTCCCGGCCGTGTCCTTGATCGTGCTCCGGTCGAAGCGCTTGGGCAGCCACACCTGGCTGGACGCGAGCAGGTAGAGCCGCACCGTGTCCGCGCCGAACTCCCCGATCATGGCCCACGGATCGACGACGTTGCCCTTGCTCTTCGACATCTTCTGGCCCTCGGCGTCGAGGACCAGCTCGTTCACGATCACGTGCCGGTAGGCCAGACTGTCGAACGCCGTGGCCGCGATGGCGAGAAGCGAATAGAACCAGCCGCGCGTCTGGTCCACCCCCTCGCAGATGAAGTCCGCCGGGAAGTGCGCCCGGAACTCGGCTTCGTGCTCGAACGGATAGTGCCACTGCGCGTAGGGCATCGAGCCGGAGTCGAACCAGGTGTCGATGACCTCGGGGGCGCGGCGCATCGTACCGCCGCACTCGCAGGCCCAGGTGTATGCGTCGATGAACGGCTTGTGCGGGTCGAACCCGTCGGGCAGCGGCCGGCCCCAGCGCTCGGCGAGCCGGGCGTAGCTGCCGATCACTTCCACGTGTGACGGGTCGCGGTCGCACGTCCAGATGGGAAGCGGTGTGCCCCAGTACCGGTCCCGCGAGAGCGCCCAGTCCACGTTGTTCTCGAGCCACTCGCCGAAGCGGCCCGCGCCCACTTCCGGCGGGTGCCAGTCGACTTCGCGGTTCAGCTCGAGCATGCGCTCCTTCACTGCCGAGGTCCGCACGAACCAGCTGTCGCGCGCGTAGTAGATCAGCGGACTCGAGCAGCGCCAGCAGTGCGGGTAGGTGTGCGTGTGCGGCTGCGTCAGGTGCCAGCGGCCGTCGCGCTTGAGCCGCTGGATGACGAGATCGTTGGTCTCGCGGGCGGTGACCAGACGGCCCTCGATCTCGGGCCAGCTCGTGCCCGTGAACGTCCCGTCGGCCGCGACCGGCCGCACCAGCGCCAGACCGTGTTCGATGCCGGCCTGGAAGTCGTCGGCGCCGAACGCCGGCGCCATGTGCACGAGCCCGGAGCCGTCCTCGGCGGTGACGAAGTCACCGGGTACCACGACCCGGCTCGTCCTGTCGTCGGGGAGCGGTACCACCTCGAGCGGGCGCTGGTAGCGCAGCCCCACGAGCTCACGGCCCGGAAAGGTCCTGAGGGCGCCGACCTCCGCGAAGGTCGGCGCGCCGCGGGCCGAGCTGCTCGGAAGCGCGGCGGCGCGGGCGGTGGCCAGGATGAGCCGCCGGTCGCCCACGGGGTATTCGCCGTACTCGAGATCGGGACGTACCGCGACCGCGACGTTCGCCAGCAGCGTCCAGGGCGTGGTGGTCCAGATCAGCAGCTCGCGCGAGGGGTCATCGGCCAGGGGAAAGGTCACGTACACCGAGTTGGTTGTGACCTCCTCGTACCCGAGCGCGAGCTCGTGGCTCGAGAGCACCGTGCCGCACCGGGGGCAGTAGGGCAGCACGCGATGCCCGCGATAGAGCAGCTCGCGTTCGTGCAGCCGCCCGAGCAGCCACCAGACCGTCTCGATGTAGTCGTTGCTGCAGGTGACGTAGGGATGCTCGTAGTCGAGCCAGTAGCCGATCCGGTCCGACAGCGCTTCCCAATCGGATTGATAGCGAAAGACGCTCGTCCGGGCCCGGGCGTTGAACTCCTCCACGCCGAACCGCTCGATGTCCTTCTTGCCGCTGAGCTTGAGCTCCTTCTCGACCTCGATCTCCACCGGCAGACCGTGCGTGTCCCACCCCGCGATCCGGGTGACCTCCTCCCCCCGCATCGCGTGATAGCGACAGATCAGATCCTTGATGGTCCGTGAAAAGACGTGGTGGATCCCCGGCCGGCCGTTGGCCGTGGGCGGCCCCTCGTAGAACACGAACGGCGTCCCGCCGCGCCCGGCCTCGAGCGTTCGCCGGAACAGGCCTTCGGCCTTCCATTGCGCGAGCACCTGCTGCTCGAGCTGGTCGGCGGGGAGATCGGGCCAGGTGGGAAATGCCATCTTCTAGGACAGCCGCTCCGTGAGCGTGGTGACGAGCCGCGTGAGCGCCGGCTCGGCCCGGGCGGCAGTGGCGATGATGCGGCCGATGTCGGCCGGCTCGAGTGCATCGGGAAGACACTGGTCGGTGATGATCGAGATCCCGAGCGTCCGCATACCCTGGTGGTTGGCCACGATCACCTCGGGGACGGTGGACATGCCGACCACGTCGGCGCCGAGGGTACGAAGCATCCGGTATTCCGCCCTGGTCTCGAGGTTGGGGCCCGGCACCGCGACGTAGACCCCTTCCCGCAGCACGATGCCCAGCTCGAGCGCCGTCGCGCGGGCCAGCGCGCGCAGCCCCGGATCGTATGGCGCCGACATGTCTGGGAAGCGCGGGCCGAGCCGGTCGTCGTTCGGGCCCACGAGCGGGTTGTCGCCGAGCAAGTTGATGTGGTCGCTCAGGAGCACGACGTCGCCGGGAGCCCAGAGGGGATTCATCCCGCCGCAGGCATTCGACACGATGAGCGTCCGGGCGCCAAGTGCGTGCATCACCCGCACCGGGAAGGTCACCTGCTGGAGGTCATACCCCTCGTAGCGGTGGAAGCGGCCCTCCATCGCGACCACCGGGCGGCCGCCCAGCCGGCCCAGGAGAAGCCGGCCGGCGTGGCTCTCGACGGTGGAGAGCGGAAAGCCGGGGATATCCGCGTACGGCACCGCGGCTTCGATCGCGATCTCTCGCGCGAGTCCGCCGAGGCCCGTTCCCAGGATGAGGCCCACCTCCGGCGTCATCGAGGTGCTCCGGCGCACGACATCGGCGGCAGCGTGCACCCGGTCGAACACTGCAGTACTGGTGGTCATGCTCCCGTGTTCCTCGTGTCAGCTCTCACGCGCCGCGCTCCCCGAAGAGCACCGTTCCCAGCCGGATCATCGTCGCCCCTTCTTCGATCGCGGCGGGGTAGTCGCCTGACATGCCCATCGACAGCTCCGGCAATCGGCGGCCATCCCGCTCGGCGACGTCCCGCAGCTCGCGGAGCCGGCGGAATGCCCGCCGCTGCTCCCGAACGTCGCCGGTGAGAGCGCTCATGGTCATGAGGCCGCGCACCTCGAGGCGGGGAAGCTGAGCCAGCGCATCGAGCAGCGCGGGCAGGCCGGCAGGCTCCACCCCAGCCTTCTGCGGCTCGTCACTGCAGTTGACCTGTACGAGCACCGCCTGGCGGCTGCCCGGCGGGACGCGCCGATCCAGCTCCTGGGCCAGGTCCGCCCGGTCCACCGAGTGGATCAGCGCGAACCTGCCGGCGGCGTGACGCGCCTTGTTCCGCTGGAGCGGGCCGATGAGATGCCAGGCAACCGGCACGCCGGCAAGCGCCTCCTGCTTGCGCAGCGCCTCCTGTACCCGGTTCTCACCGACGTCCGAGAGCCCAGCCGCGAGCGCCGCCTGTACCGCCTCGGCGCCGTGCGTCTTGGTGACGGCGACGATCCGCACCGGGTGGCTCCAGCCCCCCATGGCCTGGTGCCTGGCCACGGTCGCGCGGACCTGGGCCAGGCTGCCGGAGAGAGCCGGGAAGTTCATAGCCTTTCAATTTACTTGGGGTTGGCGATTTCTTGCAGGGGACCGCGACCGCTCAGGGGGCGGTGCCGGGCTCCGCGCCCGCGGAGTCGAGCAGCGCCTCCAGAGCCGGCCGGAGCGCCGGACTGGCGGAGAGCGCGACGGCCAGGTCGAGCGCCCGCTCCAGTCCCTCGCGCTCACCCCGGGCCCGGTAGGCGTAGACCAGCGACACGGCGGGCAGCGACAGGGTCGCGGCCACGCTGGCACTGGTCGTCTCGAGGCCGTGCGTCCCCTGTTCGAGCAGCCCGGCGTACCGGTAGGTGCCGAAGGCGAGCCGCTCGGTCGTGGGCACGTCCAACGGTACGGGAGCCGGGGGGCGCGCCACGAGGTCGGGCGATGTCGTGTCGGGGCGCGCGGGCAGCAACTCGAAGCCGAGCCCCCGCTGCACCACGTATTCGCCGAGGCCGGCGAAGCTCCGGCCCGCAGTCGCCGCCCACACGATCGGCCGGCGGCCGAGGTTCTCGCGGATGACCGCCAGGGTCAGGATGTCGTTCGGATAGAGGAAGGTGCCGGCCGGGATGGTGCGGCTGACCGGCCCCAGGCCGACCCGCTGCGGCTCCCGCACGTAGTAGCCGCGGAGCGCCGAGGCGATCGCCGAGTCGCTCAGCGAGTGGAGCGGCGTTCCCGGCCGAGCGATGATGCGGTCGCGCCAGACCGGGGGTAGGGCGGCCGGATCGAGCGGCCGCACGGGCGCGTCCCGCAACTGGCGCATGTACCAGTCCGTGTTGGCCAGCGCCAGGCAGATGACCGTGACGTCCTGCCGTATGCCTTCGACCTCCTGCGCCCACCAGAGCGGAAAGGTGTCGTTGTCCCCGTAGGTGAAGAGGATGCCGTACGGCGGCGCGCTGTTGAGCAGATCGTAGGCGAAATCACCGGCCAGCCGCGCATCGGCGCCGTGCCGCCGGGACGCCGGGCCCCAGTTGAGCGCGATCGGCACGGCGGCCAGCAGGAAACAGGCGGGCGCGAGCCGCGCAACCCGCCGGGCGCGTCTCGCGGCCGCCCGCGCGACCGCGGCCAACCCCATGCCCGCCCAGAGGCCCCAGACGATGAAGCTGACGACGAAGAAGTAGTCGCGCTCGCGGACCTCGTGGTCGGCAGGCCGCGGCCAGACGTCGTACCAGCGCGCGTACCCGGGCCGGAAGTTCATGTAGGCGACCAGGCCCAGGCCGGTCACCAGGAACAGCATCAGCAGCAGCCACCACGCGGGCCGGTCGCTCCGGCGCTGCGCCGCCGCACCCCGAAGCCCGAGCGAGGCGAACACCAGCGTGACGAGCGTTCGGAGCGGCAGCGGCCCCAGCGTTCCGCCAAGCGAGCGGGCCCACTGCCAGTCGAAGTACACGAGGTAGTCGCCGAGCTGTGCGCCGAGCAGCTGGAGTGACCGCCCGGGATTCCCAAGGCCGGACGGCAGCGTCGGGTCGTCGAAGGGCGTGCGCGGCGGATACTGCGCCCGGCGGATCACGGCGAGCAGCGCGTCCAGCGTAGCGGGGGCCGCCTCGTTGAGCGGCGGGTGCTGCGCCGCGCGGAGGTACAGGTACAGATATGGCGTGACCGCGACCACGGCGAGGACCAGCGCGAGCAGGGCGAAGCGTCCGGCTCCCGCGCGTGCCGCATGCGCGGCGGCCAGTATGAAGCACAGTGCCCCGAGCCCCGCAAGCGAGCTGCTGCCAAGCCCGGTCCCGATCAGCAGCGCCCACACTCCGGCCACCACCGCCGCCTGACCCCACTCCACCCGGCGCGCTCCGGCAGCCGCGGCGGGTTCGGCTCGCAGCGTGGCCACGAGGAACGCCACGATCGCGGGGCCGGCGAGCAGGGCCAGCAGGTGATTGCCCACCGAGACCCCCGCGAGGTAGACCACGAGCAACAGGAGTCGGCCCGACCCCGGTTCGCCTCGGCGGCGGCGCCAGAGGAGCGTCAGCCACGCCATCGCCGCGATGGTGAACGTGGCGACCGCGTAGACCTCGGTCTCGTTGGAGTTCTGCCAGTTGGTGAACGTGAACCCGCCCAGCACCGCACCCGACGCGGCGCCGGCCAGACGGAGCCGCGGGCCGAACTCGCGCAGCGACTCGTGGGCGACGAGAAAGAAGCAGCCGGCGCCGGCCGCACTGAACAGCGCGCTGAGGAGATTGGTGCGCAGCGCAAACTCGCCGAGCGGCACCAGCATCCCCCACACGTGCGCGATGAGAACGAAGAGCGGCGTGCCCGGCGGGTGGGGAATCCCGAGGGTGCGGGCGGCGGCAATGAACTCCCCGGCGTCCCAGAAGGTCACGCTCGGCGCCAGGGTAAGGATGTAGCCGGCGAGTACCGCCGCGGTCACCACGGCCGCGGCGCGGCACGGGGGCGCCCCGCCGGCGCTCATGGCCTGGGAGCGGATAGCGGCGCCGGCCCCGGGCCGGCGGGCGGTGCCGCGAGCAGGGCGGCCACCTGCTCGGGGCCCAGTCCGCGCAGCAGCACGCCGCCCCGCGCGAGCGAGACGATCGCGCTTTCCTCGGAGACGACGAGCACGAGCGCGTCGGTCTCCTCCGACAGGCCCAGAGCCGCGCGGTGGCGGGTGCCCAGCGAACGGTCGCTGACCGGATTCTGCGTGAGGGGGAGGATGCAGCCGGCCCCGACGATCTCGCCGCCGCGCACCAGTACCGCCCCGTCGTGAAGCGGCGAATAGGGGCTGAAGATCGTGGCCAGCAGGTCGGCGGACACCGTGGCGCGCATCGGGGTGCCGCTCTCCAGGTAGTCGTCCAGCCGCACGTCGCGCTCGACCGCGATGATGGCGCCGGTGGCGCTCCGGCTCAGCCGCTCCACCGCCCGGGCAACCTCGTCGCCCACGCCGGGGCCCGGGCCGGCCCCGAAGAGACGAAAGGCCGGCCGCTGCCCGAGCCGGGCGAGCGCCTGGCGCAGCTCGGGCTGGAACACCACCAGCGCCGCGAACACGCCGTACGTGAACACCACCCCGAGCAGGTAGGTGATCATCGACAGCTTGAGCAGGAAGGCGACGAGGTAGATGGCGGCCAGCACCAGGAGGCCGAACACGATCTGCAGCGCGCGCGTCCCCACCAGGAACCGCAGCAGGACGTAGATGACGTAGGCGACGATGAGGACCTCGAGCACGTCCCGCCAGCCCGGCGTGGGGAACGGCAGTTGCCCGAGGGGCACCTACGAAGCTCCGAGCGCCTGGGCCAGCACGAGCGCGTCGCGGGCTGCCGCCACGTCGTGCACCCGGAAGAGCCGTGCGCCACGCTCCCAGGCGAGCGCGCACGCCGTGGCCGTCGCCCCGTCGCGCGCCTCGAGGGGCTGCCCCGTGACGGCGCCGAGGAAGCGCTTGCGGGACGGGCCGACCAGCACCGGCCGGCCCAACGCCGGGAGGGCGTCGAGTCGGTCGAGCAGCAGAATGTTCTGCTCGACCGTCTTCGAGAAGCCGAACCCGGGATCGACCACCGTCGCATCCGGCGCGACGCCGGCGGCCGACGCGGCGGCGAGCGCGGTGCGCAGCTCCGCGAGCACCTCGCCGACCACGTCGGCGTACACCGCATGCTCATACGACGCGATCTCGAGGATGCTCCCTCGGGAGTGCATCAGCATGAGCCCGGCGCCGGCCGCGGCGACGACCCCGCCCAGCGCGGGATCGAATCGCAGCGCCGTCACGTCGTTGATCGCGGCCGCTCCGGCCGACAGCACCGCGCGGGCCACCTCGGCCTTGACGGTGTCCACCGTCAGTACCAGCGACGGGTGGCGGCGTACCAGCGCCTCGACCACCGGGAGCACGCGCGCGAGCTCCACGTCGGCGGGCACCGGCTCCGCCCGGCCGGGGCGGGTCGACTCCCCACCTACATCGAGGATGGCGGCCCCGGCCTCGAGCAGCGCGTCGGCGTGGGCCACCGACGCATCGAGGCCGGTGTACCGGCCGCCGTCGCTGAAACTGTCCGGGGTGACGTTGAGGATGCCGACGAGGACGGGCCGGTCGAGGGCCACCGGCCCGCGCGCCGTGTGCCACGCGAGCGGCGGCTCGGCCGGCAGCGCCAGGCCGATCGCGGCCGCGAGCTCCGAGAGCGGTGCCGGCACCAGCCACGGCCGGGCCAGCGCGCTCAGGCGGGAGCGACTGCCCGCAAGCACCGCCCAGCAGTCGCCGGTCAGGACCTCGAGGCCGAGCGTGCCGGCAAGCCGGACCAGGGGCTCGAGGGCGTCCTGGTCCAGTCCGGTCAGATGAAAGGCGAGGGGATGAATGCCGCCCGCAGCGAGCGCCGCCTGTCCGTCCTCCCACCCGTGCGCCCGGAGCGCTTCCCGGACCGCGCGTGGCGAGTGGAGCGCGAGCGGCGTGACATTCACGCGCCGGCGGGTTCGGCCGGCGGCGCTCCGAGGAGCGGCGCGCGGGCCGGCGAGGCACCTGGTTTGGAGGGCGTGGCCTGGGGCGCCGGCGTATCGGGCGGCAGGTTGCGGGGCGGGAGCGGCAGGTTCTTCACCAGCCGGTCCAGGTCCTCGCGGTCGATCGTCTCGCGCTCGAGCAGCGCGTCGGCGATGCGGTCGAGCAGCTCGCGGTTCTCCAGGATGATCGTGGTGGCCCGGGCGTACGCCTCGTCCACCAGCCGCTTGACCTCGCCGTCTACCATTTGCGCGGTGCGCTCGCTGATCTCCCGGCGCTGGGCGAACTCGCGGCCGAGGACGATCTCCTGCTCCTTGTCGCCCACGGCGAGCGGGCCGATGAGCTCGCTCATGCCGAACTGCGTCACCATCCGGCGGGCGAGCGCGGTGGCGCGCTCGATGTCGTTCCCCGCCCCGGTGGTGACCTTGTCGGCGCCGAAGATGATCTCCTCGGCTACGCGGCCGCCGAAGAACATGGCGAGGCTCCCGATGAGCCAGTCCTTGCTGTAGTTGTGACGATCCACCTCGGGGAGCGAGGCGGTAAGGCCCAGCGCCCGGCCGCGCGGCACGATGGTGACCTTGTGCACCGGGTCGCTGCCCGGAATCTTGAGCGCCACGATGGCGTGGCCACCTTCGTGGTAGGCCGTGAGCCTCCGCTCCGCCTCGGTCAGGACCAGGCTCCGGCGCTCGACGCCGAGCATCACCTTGTCCTTCGCGTCCTCGAAGTCGACCATGTCCACCAGGGTCTTGTTCCGCCGGGCCGCGAGCACCGCCGCCTCGTTGACCAGGTTGGCGAGATCGGCGCCGGCCATGCCCGGCGTGCCTTTGGCGATCGTTTCCAGCCGCACGTCGGAGCCGAGCGGGATCTTCCGGGTGTGGACCCGGAGGATCCCCTCGCGGCCGCGGACGTCGGGCGCGTCCACCACGATCTGCCGGTCGAACCGGCCGGGCCGGAGCAGCGCCGGGTCGAGCACGTCCGGCCGATTGGTCGCGGCCACGAGAATGACGCCGTCGTTCGATTCGAAGCCGTCCATCTCCACCAGGAGCTGATTCAGCGTCTGCTCGCGCTCGTCGTGCCCGCCGCCGAGCCCCGCACCCCGGTGCCGGCCCACGGCATCGATCTCGTCGATGAAGATGATGCAGGGCGCGTGCGACTTGCCCTGCTCGAAGAGGTCCCGCACCCGGCTGGCGCCCACGCCGACGAACATTTCGACGAAGTCGGAGCCCGACATCGAGAAGAACGGCCGGCCGGCCTCGCCCGCCACGGCCTTGGCCAGCAGCGTCTTGCCCGTGCCCGGCGGGCCCACCAGCAGAGCTCCTTTCGGCAGCCGCCCGCCCAGCCGGGTGAACTTCTGCGGATCCTTCAGGAACTCGATGATCTCCTGCAGCTCGACCTTGGCCTCGTCGGCGCCGGCCACGTCGGCAAAGGTGACCTTGGGCGTATCGCCGGCGAGGAGCTTGGCCTTGGACTTCCCGAACGCAAAGGCGCGGCTGCCGCCGGCCTGGAGCTGGCGCAGCAGGAAGAACCAGAGGCCGAGGATCACGATCCAGGGGAGTGCGGCGATGATAATCGCCGTGATCCCGCCCTTGGGCTCCTTGGCGGTGATCGGCACCCCGGCATCGTCCAGCCGCTTGATGAACTCTTCGCTGTTCGCGACCGGCAGCAGGACCTGGAAGCTCTTGGCGGTCCGGTTGTCCTTGGTGACGCCGTTCTTGAAGTCGCCCTCGAGCCGCTTGCCGTCGAAGATCTCGACCCGGGCGATGTTGCCCTGGTCGAGCTGCCGGCTGAACTCGGTGTAGGAGAACTCCTGAGTTGGATTCCGCTGGCGACTCATCATCTGGAACAGCGCGAGTGCCAGCAGGCCCACCAGAAGCCAGAGAGCCAGATTCTTGCTCAGGTTGCCCCAGTTGGTGCGCGGGGGCCGAGACGGGAGTCGGTCTGCCATTTATTCCAGGTCCGCGATGAACGGAAGATGACGGTAATTCTCGGCATGGTCGAGTCCGTACCCGACCAGAAAGGCCGACGGCGCCCGGAACCCGACGAAGCGGAGCTCCGGACGGATCTCAGTCGCCAGCTCCTTGTCGAGGAGCGTGCAGATGGCCATGCTCCTCGGGTGGCGGGGTCCCAGCAGCTTCATCAGGCGCTGCATGGTTTTCCCTGTATCAATTATATCCTCTACCAGCAGGATATGTTTGCCCTCCAAACGGGTTTCGGGGTCGTACAGCAGCCGGACGCTGCCGCTCGAGAGTTTGGCGTCGCCGTAGGAGGCCGCCACCAGGAAGTCGATCTGGATGGGCCGCTGGATGGTTCGCACGAGGTCGCTGAGGAAGATGAAGCTCCCCTTGAGCAGACCGAGCACCAGCAGGTCGCCGTCCGGATAGGCCGCGGTGATCTCCGCGCCCAGCGCCTCGACCCGCGCCGCGATCGTGGCCTGGTCGAAGACGATCGATTTCACCGGCTGCCCGCCGGTCCGGCGGAGCACCTCAGGCGTACTCAGCATCGATCCGCAGGGACTCCCTACCGGGTTGCGGGAGGAGGGCGTCGGAGCGGCAGACGCCCGGGACCCACACGACACCCTCGGGCCCGGCGAGCACCGGCCAGTCGGCGCGGCGACTCCGCGGCACTCGAGCGTCCTGGAAGCAGCGGACCAGGAGCCGCCGCCCGGTTCCGCCCAGCGGGCGAAGACGTTCGCCGGCGCTCCAGCGGCGGACGGCAAGCGGCACCGGCGAGAGCCAGGCGGTAAACGCGACCCGCTCCTGCGCCGCCGGCGGAGTCTCGCGCGACCAGCGAAACACCCACCGGCCCCAGGGCCGTTCGCCCCGGCGCCCTTCCAGTATCCAGGGCTCCGCCGCTGCCGGCGGGGCGAGCCGTGAAACCATCAAGCGGCCGAACACGAGCTCGCCAGCCCACCCCTCGCCCAGCTCGATCAGGGCGCCGCTCACCCCGCGCGCCGCCAGCCGAAGCAGCCGCGCGGCACGCCCCGGTCCAAGGCAGCAGCCGACTCGCCGGGCGGCGACAGCCAGTACCGTCGCTCCGAGGCGTGAATCATACCCGCTGAGCACAGCGCCAGCAACGGAAAATCCGTCGTGCTCCCGGCGAAAATCGAGCCCCGGGAGGAGGTCCAGCGCGGCGTCCCACGCCGCCCGGTCGCGCGTGGCGTGGCGGCCCACCGACAGCAGCGCGCCGTCGATGTCGGGCAGGCGCGCACGAAGCGCCGGCAGCAGATCGCAGCGGAGCCACGACCGGAGGTGGCGTGGGTCCTCGTTGGCCGGATCGAGCCAGACCGGAAGGCCCCGCGCGCGCACGTAGCGCAGCAGCGTTTCCCGGCGAACGCGCAGCAGGGGCCGGACGACCGTCCCGGCGCGCGGGCTCATTCCGGCCAGGCCGGCGGGCCCGGATCCCGCCAGCGCGCGCATGAGCACCGTCTCCACCTGGTCGTCGGCGTGGTGCGCCGTGAAGATCACGGCCGCGCCGAGTCGGACCCGGGTGGCCTCGAGCCAGCCATAGCGCGCCGCCCGGGCGGAGGTCTCTCCCGCGCGGGCCCCCAGCGCCGCGCGCCCTGCTTCATGCGGGAGCTCGAGCGACCGCGCGAACGTGGCCACCGCCTCCGCCACACGGCGGCTGTCGGGGTGGATTCCGTGGTCGAAGTGCGCCACCACCAGCTCCAGCCGGTGGCGGTCGCGCGTACGATTCAACAAATCGAGCAGCGCTACCGAATCGGGGCCGCCCGAGACGGCCACGAGAGCCCGGCCGGGCGGCAGCTGCAGCATGTCGAGCTGACTCTGGAACTCGTTCAGGAGGAGCATCGGCTGTCCAGCTCTTCCCGCACCTTGCGCGCGAGGGCGGCCGGGAGAAACGGCTTCTGAATGGACGGCGAGCCCAGCCGGAGCAGCCCACGCCGGATCACGTCGTGGTCGGTGTAGCCGGCCATGAACAGCACGCGCAGGTCGGGCCGCTGGACGGCAAGCAGCTCGCCCAGCACGAGTCCGGGGGTCGCGTAACCCGTCAGCAGCTCCATGCGGACCGCCCCGTCTCGACGGCAGACCGCTGAGGGAGGGACACAGGAACACCTGGAAAGCGGGGGAAGTCGAAAGGTGGGCCGAGTCGGTGCGGCGGCGCAAGCCGATCGTCGGCGGGCGCTTCAACCCTGCCCTGGGGGCTTCCGGTCGAGGGCACGGGTGAGCTGGCCACGGAACTCGGGCGGGCGCGGACCGCCGCCGCGGAACTCGCAGTGCGCCGGGTTGCAGATCCGGTGCTCCGGGCCGGCGCCCTGTTTCCGGGCATGGGCCATCAGCTTCTCCGCCAGCAGCCACGCCGGCATCCACTCACCGGCTACGATGCCCGGGTATTCCGACGCGAACTCCCACCGAATCCGGGCCTGCCGGTCGCGCGCCGCCGAACGTCCCTGGTTCATCGTTCAAAAGTAACCCGTTAGACCTCGTGGCGACCGGAGGTGCGCCGCCGCGCACGGGGCGCGGGCGGCCCCATCGACGGCGGGTAGCCGGGCGAGCGAGCCGGGGTCCCGAGCAAGTCCTGGAGCTTGTCGTACAGGTCGCCGAAGCTGACCGGCTTCCCAAGGAATGGGAGGTCCCGATACCCGGATAACAGCTCGTCCAGATGCGGGTCGCCGGCGCCGGCCATCAGGACTATCCGCAGGGTGGGATCGAGGTCACGGGCCCGTTCCGCGAGCTCGCCTCCGTCCATCCGGGGCATCGCAAGATCCGCCAGCAGCAGGCGCACCTCGCGAGGGTGTGCCTCGAGAAAGCGGAGTGCCGTCCGTCCGCCCGCGCAGCTCCGGGCGGGGTAGCCCAACCCCCGGACCATGCGCGTAACGATCGAACGGGGCGTGAACTCGTCGTCCACGACCAGGACGAGTGGGCCCGCCACGATCGGCAGAGGGTCGACGTCCTCGTGGTGCATAACGCCTCCGGGCGGCCGCCCAGGACCGCCGTCAGGCCTCCCCACGAGGAGGGCAAATGGTGGAGCACTACGCTACCGGGCGCCCCGACCGCCGGCTGTGATCTGGCCAACGTGGAAAAGTGGAGATGTGGTGCGGTCATCCGTCACACGCGAGGCGGCTGCTCGAAGTCGGTTACCCTCGTCCGGGTGCCCGAGCGCCCCGGCGGTCGCTCGCCCCCGCCCCGGAAGTCGAAATGCCGGTCATCCAGCAGCCGGCCCCGGAGCAGCTCGCCCGAGCGCCGGCCGGCGCGGAGACGTGCGGCGGCGACACAGTCGAGGAGCTCACCGATCGGTTTCCATTCCTCCGACGGTACGCCGGGGTACAGGACCGCGTATTCCGGCCGGAGTCGCGCCTGCCGCCGTCCTCGCTCCATGGCAGCCCGCCTGCTGGTGACGCCCCAACCTACGACCAGATTACCCGCCGAACTGTGAGGCAGGTCGCGCCGGTGGGTTATAGCATCCCGGCGGGGGCCGCATACATTTGTGCCATGCACCCCGCACGACAACGCGCCCTGGAGTGCCTGCTCGCAGTGGCCGTGACGGCGGCGGCCGCGGTCGCGACACGCGCGGTCCAGCCCCTGATCTCCCCGAGCATCACTCCGCTCTTCATTCTAGCAGTCGCCATTGCGGCGCTCTACGGAGGCCGGGGAGCGGGGGCGCTCGCCTGCGTCCTGAGCATTGCCGCGATGAGTTACTGGTTCTTCGAGCCGGCCAGCAGCTTCCATCTGCAGCGAGGCGAGGACATCGCTCGCCAACTCCTCTTCCTGGCCGTTGCGGGCGTGACCGCGTGGATCGGCGGGGGCGTCCATGCCCAGCGATTGCAGGCGTTCCGGCAAGCCGAGGAGAACGAGCGCCTCCGGCAGGTGGCGGAGGAAGCGGCCTCCGAGGCCGAAGCCGCGGCGCAGGATGCAGCGGAAGGACTGGCCACGCAGCTGCGGACGGAAGCGGCGCTCCGCCAGCGCGAGGCCGAACTGGCCGACTTCTTCGAGACGGCCTCGACCGCCTTGCACTGGGTCGGTCGAGACGGCACGATCCTGCGCGCGAACCAGGCCGAGTTGGACCTGCTCGGCTATGAGCGTGACGAGTACATCGGCCACAACATAGCGGAATTCCACGTGGATCCGCCCGTGATCGACGACATCCTTCACCGGTTGCTCGGCGGTCAACGGCTTCGCCAGTACCCGGCCCGCCTCCGGTGCAAGGACGGAAAGGTGAAGGAGGTGGTGATCGACTCCAGCGGCTACTTCGACGACAGTCGCTTCGTCCACACCCGGTGCTTCACCCGCGATGTGACGGCGGAACGCGAGGCCCATGAAGCGATGGCGCGGCTCGCCGCGATCGTCGCGTCGTCCAGCGACGCCATCATCGGCAAAACCCTCGACGGCATCATCACCAGCTGGAATGCGGCGGCCGAGCGCGTGTTCGGCTACTCGGCCGCGGAGATGGTCGGCGAGTCGGTGTTCAAGCTGATCCCGCCGGAACTGCACTCCGCCGAGCACGACCTGCTCCAGCGGCTGCGCCGGGGCGAGATGGTCGAGGCCTCGGCGGCCCGGCGGATTCGGAAGGATGGGGGCCAGATCTGGATCGCGTTGAGCGTGTCTCCCATCCGGGACGCGTCCGGCACCATCACGGGCGCGGCTTCCATCAAGCGAGACATCACGAGACAGATGGAGGCCGAGGCGGAGCTGCGCCAGAATCAGGAGCAGCTTCAGCTCGCCCATCAGGCGGCGCGGATGGGCACCTGGCGCTGGGACATCGCCACCAACGTGCTCCGGTGGGACGCCGGACTGCGCCAGTTGTACGGCCTCGCCGGCGGTGAGCAGGTGAGCGGGTATGACGATTTCATCTCCCGCGTCCACCCCGACGATCGGGAGCGGGTGAGCCAGTCGGTCCAGCAGGCCCTCCGCGGACGCGGGGCGCTCGACTACGAGTTCCGGATCATCCTGCCCGATGGGCGCGTGCGCTGGCTGGCCGACTTGGGGCGGGTCGCCACGGACCCGGGCGGCGAGCCGCAGTATCTCACCGGGATCTGCATGGACGTGACGGAGCGAAAGGCGGTGGAGGATCACCTGCGCGACACGCAGCGGCTGCAGGCGGTGGGCCAGCTCGCGGGGGGAATCGCGCACGAGGCCAACAACCAGATGTCGGTCGTGCTGGGTGGCGCCCATTTCCTGCTGCGCCGGACGGATCTGTCCGAGGCCGCTCGGCAGGACATCGAGCAGATCCGTCAGGCGGCCGAGCGGACGGCCTCCATCACCCAGCAGTTGCTGGCGTTCAGTCGGCGGCAAATCCTCCAGCTCCAGGACGTGGATCTGAACGCGGTGGTTCAATCCATGGCCTCCGTGCTCCGCCGGTCGCTCGCCGAGAACCAGCCACTGGTGTTACGGCTGGGCTCGCTCAAGGGCCCGATCCGCGCCGATCCGAGACAATTGGAGCAGGTGCTGCTCAATCTGACGCTCAACGCCAGGGACGCGATGCCGGACGGAGGCCGGCTCACCATCGAAACCCGCGAGGTGGAGCTCACCGCCGGTGAGAGCGGGAGCGGTGGGCCGCCGCCGGGCGCCTATGAAATGATGGTGGTGGAGGACAGCGGTCACGGGATCGAGCCGGGAACGCTGGAGCGCATCTTCGAGCCGTTCTTCACCACCAAGGAGGTGGGTCAGGGCACCGGCCTCGGGCTTCCGGTCGTCCACGGCATCGTCAGCCAGCTCGGGGGTCACATCCGGGTGGAAACCGGGCCCGGGCAAGGGACGAAGTTCAAGCTCTATTTCCCGGTCGCGCACGCGAGTCGGATCGTGGATTCCGCCGAGGCCGTGCCTCCGGTGCCGCGCGCGGATGGTACGGTCGCGCTCGTGGTCGAGGACGACGGCGAAGTCCGCGCGATGGCGGCGCGGGCACTGCGGGAAGTGGGCTATCGCGTCATCGAGGCCGAGAACGGCCGGGCCGCGCTGGACCTGGTCCGCCGGCACGCCGGACGACTGGACCTGGTGGTAACCGACGTGGGGATGCCCGAGATGGACGGGTACGAGCTCGCCCGCCGGCTGAGCGTGGAGCGCCCCGGCCTCCCGGTGCTGTTCATGTCCGGGTACGGGGGCCAGGACGGCCAGGAGCACGGCCCCGGGACGGATTATCCGTTCCTGCGGAAGCCGGTGTCACCGGACACGCTGGTGCGCGCGGCGGGCGAGGCGGTGAACGGGAACGGGGGGTAGCGGAACGTCGCCTCGCAGGCGCTCAGGGCGCGTCACCCGGCACCCAATACCACCGGCTCGCGCTCGAGCACCACGCCGAATCGGGCCTCGACCGCCGTGCGAATCTCCAGCGCCAGCGCCAGCAGCTCGGCACTGGTCCCGCCCAGGTTGACGAGTGCGAGGGCGTGATTCGGCGATACGCCGACGCCGCCGCGCCTGGTGCCACGAGGAAATCCCGCCTGTTCCACCAGCCACGCCGCCGACACCTTCGTCCGTCCACCTCCGGCCGGAAACACGGGAATGTCGCCCGATTCGGCCGACGTGCTCCAGCGCCGGCGAAGCCGTTCAACGGCCGCGTCGTCGAGCACCGGGTTCATGAAGAATGACCCGACCGAACGTGAATTCGGGTCGGCCGCGTCCACGACCATGCTCTTTCGGCGGCGGAGCGCGAGCACCGCAGCGCGGACGGCGTGGAGTGCGTCGGCCTGGGGGCGCGAGGAATAACCAGGGAGTGCCTCGACCGCGCGCCGAAGCTCGGGGTAGCGGAGCGCAGGCGGTGCGTGGATGCGAAGCCGGAAGGTGACTTCGGTGACGATGAAGCGGTCGCGATCCGCGGCCTTGAAGCGGCTCGCGCGGTAGCCGAATCCGCACTCGGCCGCGGCGAACCCGACCGGTGCCAGCGTTGCACGGTCAATCGCGTGCACGGTAACGATGGTATCGGCCACCTCCTGCCCGTAGGCGCCGACGTTCTGAATGGGTGTCGCGCCCGCGTAGCCGGGGATGCCGGACAGGCACTCGAGTCCCTGGAGTCCTGCCGCCACGACGGCGGAGACGAGCGCATCCCACGACTCGCCCGCACCGACGTGGACCAGCACCGTACCGTCGGCCGCCGCCGGGTCGATCCTGACGCCGGGCAGCGCCACTTTCACCACCAACCCGTCGAGACCCTGGTCGGGAACGATCACGTTGCTGCCGCCGCCCAGGACCCAGAGCGGGACCGCGGCGTCGCGGGCCCAGCGGAGCGCCTCGATCAGCATGTGGCCGCTGGTCACGGCCCAGAACCAGCGGGCCGGGCCACCGAGTCCGAGGGTGGTGTGGGGTGCGAGGGTGACATGCTCGTCGGGTCCTGTCATCGACATGCCCTCAGCGACTGGCCCGCCGGGCCC
>DATAHW010000045.1:0-2403 GCA_036262935.1 Gemmatimonadales bacterium
CGGGACACGCCGAGCCGCGGGCTCGAGCTGACGGCGGCGTACGTGGCGGACCAGTTCCGCCGGTTCGGCCTGCGCCCGGGCGGCGATTCCGGCGGCTGGCTCCAGCGCTACAGGATCGTACAGCGGAAGCTCGACGTCGCGCGCTCGCGCGTGACGCTCCGGGCCGGCGGCACCGCGGCCGTGGCGCGGTTCGACCGAACCGCGCGCTACCTGCAGGGGACGGTCTCCGGCGTGCCGCTCACCGGTGCCGCGGTGCTCCTGGGCGGGCGGCTCACGGCCGATGAGGTGGGCCGGCTGCCGCTCCGCGGCCGGATCGTGGTGTATGCGGCCGACGCCGATGCCCTGCCCTCGCGGCAGGCGCTCCAGGTAGGCCGCGCGATCCGGCTCGCCGCTCCCAGGGCCGTGGTGCTCGTGTCGACCCTGCCGCCGGAGCGCTTTGCCGCCCGGATCCCACGCTCGACGCCGGCCCGCACCGCGCCGGATTTCCGGTTGGAGAGCCCGCCGTTCGTGGAGGTCAGCAAGGCGGCGGTGGCGCCCGTCCTGCGGGCCGCAGCGATCGACCTGGAGGCCGTTCGCGCCGACACCGCGCCGGTGTTCCGCGAGCTGCCCGGCCTCCGCGTGACGGTGGCACTCCGGGACTCGGTGTTCCATGCGAGCAGCGCGCCCAATGCGATCGGCATCCTGGACGGCAGCGACCCCGTGCTCCGGCGGGAGTACCTGGTGTACTCGGCGCACATGGATCACATCGGCATCTCGCCCGGCCGGCCCGACAGCGTGAACAACGGGGCCGATGACGACGCATCCGGCACGACCGGCGTGATCGAGCTGGCACGGGCGTTCAGCCGGCCCGAGGCTCGGCCGAAGCGGTCGATCATCTTCCTCACCGTGAGCGGCGAGGAAAAGGGACTCTGGGGAAGCCGCTACTTCACCGAGCACCCGCCGGTGCCGATCGGCCGGATCGTGGCCGATCTCAACATGGACATGATCGGGCGGAACTGGCGCGACACCATCGTGGCGATCGGCCGGGAGCAGTCGAACCTGGGGGAGACGCTCGAGCGGGTGAACCGGGCCCATCCGGAGCTGCGGATGACGGCGGTGGACGACCGCTGGCCCGAGGAGCGTTTCTACTTCCGCTCCGACCACTACAACTTTGCCCGGAAGGGCGTGCCGATTCTCTTCTTCTTCAACGGCGTGCACCCGGACTACCACCAGCCCACCGACTCGCCCGACAAGATCGACAGCGAGAAGGAGGCGCGCATCCTCCGGCTGCTCTACTATCTGGGCCGCGAGGTGGGCGACGCGCCGGCGCGCCCGCAGTGGAAGCCGGAGAGCTATCGGGACATCGTGGACGATCCGGAGGCCGGGTAGGTGGGCGAAAGCATCGCGGACTTCGACGCCTTCCGCTCGCGGATGAACGAGCTGATCCTCGGCGCGGGGAACCTCACGCTCAACCGTTTCTTCGCGCTGGACAGCCGGGCCTACGACGCCGGCGCGCTGGGCGCGAAGACGAAAGAGATGCTGGGGCTGGTCTCGTCGCTGGTCCTGCGCTGCGACGACTGCGTCACCTATCACGTGATCCGCTGCCGCGAGGAGGGCGTGTCGCGTCAGGAGTTCCTGGAGATCTTCTCGGTCGGGCTGGTGGTGGGCGGGAGCATCGTCATCCCGCACCTCCGCCGGGCGATGGCGCGGCTGGAGGAGCTGGAGACGGGCGGCGAGCCCGGGCTCGGGGTCTCAACTCCGCCGGGTCAGCAGCACCCCCCCGATGATTAGCGCCGCGCCGATTCCCTGCGTCGGCCGGGCGTGCTCGCCGAGGATGACCCAGGCGGCCGCCACCGCTACGAGCGGCGTTACGCACATGTAGATGGCGGTGCGTGTCCCGCCCACCACCTGGACGCTCCGGTTCCACAACACGTACGCCACCACCAGCGACAGCAGCGTCGCGTAGGCCAGGGCCCACCAGGCCGAGGCCGGGATCGACGCCCACTGCATGACGAGCAGTCCGGGCAGGCCCACCAGCACCAGCCCGGGCGTCCCGGCGATCGCGGTTACCGAGGTCACGCGGAGCGGGCTCACGCCTTCCGGCAGCGTGCGGAGCCCGATGGTGTAGCCCGCCCAGCAGAGCATCGCCAGCACGGTGAGCAGGTCGCCCGTGATGGTGCGCGCCGAGAAGTCGACGCCGCTCGTCGCGATGACCAGCACCACGCCGACCGTTCCCAGCGCGATCCCGGCCCACGTGCGCGGCGTGACGCGCTCGAGCCGCAGCAGCCACGCGAACACCGCCACGGCCGTCGGCACCGTCGCCAGGATGAGCGAGCTGTTGGTGGCCGTCGTGTGCGCCAGGCCGAGGATGAAGGCGATCTGGTACAGCGTGTTCCCCACGATGCCGAGCACCACGAGCCGCCG
>DATAHW010000046.1:0-27124 GCA_036262935.1 Gemmatimonadales bacterium
ACGAGGTAATCGTGGACCGGACGCTCGTTGGCGAGCGAGCCGTCGCCGTCGGTGTCCGCGAACAGCACCCAGCCGTCGGGGGCGCGCACCACCACGACGGGCAGCGTGTCGCGGACGGCGCCGTTCCCGTTGAGATCCGCCGCCGGCGGCTGGCCGAGCGGGATCTCGGCGATCGTGCCGGCGAAGTACGGGCCCGCCGTGCTGAGGGCCACCACGCGGCCGAAGCCGCCGAGGCGCCTGCCGGCCACCGCCACCGAATCGCCGGCGGGCGTGACGCGCGCGAGCGGCACGGCGCCCTCGCCGGAGAAGTCGCGGAGATCGAGAATCTTGGGACCGCCGGTGGTAGTGGTCGAGAGCCCGGGCACCCCGGGGTCGATCCCGGTATCGAGAATGCCGATCAGCACGCCGCGCCCGTCATAGGTCGGATGCGCGCGGAGAAAGCGGTCTACGCCCGTGCTCGCGAGCGGCATCCAGCCGTGTGCGTATGCCGACTCGGGCGGCGCGACGCGTTCCACCGAGTCGGGCCGCGTGGGGGCGGGTGGGGCCGGGGCAGGTGTCGCTTTCGCCACGGCGGAATCGGCCGGCGGCCGGGGGACCGGGGCCGATGCCTCGCGGTGGGCGGGCGCGCAGGCGAGCGTGACGGCGAGGGCAGTGGCGAGACGCGACGGGCGCATGCGGTTCCTAGGTGACGGGGGCCGCGTCGAGCGGCGGGAGCACGAAGGGGCCCAGATGCGGCCCCGCGTAGTTGGCGGCGACCCGCAGCGCGAAGGCGAGCTGACCGCGGGTCTCTTCGGGCGTGACGATCGCATCCACCTGGCCGCGCGCCGCGGCATAGCGGGCGTCGAGCTGGGCCTCGTAGTCGGTGCGCATCGACTCCACGGACGCCTGGACGTCGGCCGCGAGCTCGCGCCGCTCCTGCCGGGCGCGCTCGAGCTCGCGGCCGTGCACCGCCATCACCGCCGACTCGCCTTCCATCACCCCCATCCGGCCGGTCGGCCAGGAGAGGATGAAGTCCGGATCGAACCCCTGCCCCGCCATCGCGTAGTAACCCGCTCCGGACGCGTGGTTCACGGTGAGGACGATCTTGGGCACGACCGCGGTCGCCATGGCCTCGACCAGGCGCGCGCCGGCGCGGATGATCCCGCTGTGCTCCGCCTCGGGTCCCACCATGAAGCCGCTCACGTCCTGCACGAACAACAGGGGAAGCCGCTCGCGGCCGGCGGTCTCGATGAAGTAGGCCACCTTCTCCGCGCTGCCGGTGTAGACGATCCCGCCGAAGCGGGGCCGCTCGCCGGGCCGCCCCTTAATCACGCCGCGCTGGTTGGCGATCACGGCCACCGGCCGGCCCTCGATGTGCGCGTGGCCGCAGAGCATTTCGCCCGCGACCCCGGGCTGAAACTCGTCGAGCGCGCCCGCGTCGAGAAGGCACTCGAGTACGTGGCGCATGTCGTACGACAGCCGGTGGTCCCGGGGCAAGAGCTCGTAGAGTGCATCGGCGGGGCGCGCGGGAGCGACCGGCGGCCGCAGCCGGTGGTGCACGCCGTCCAGCCGCGGCAGCCGGCCGACGTATTCGCGGATCCGCTCGAGGCAGGCGGTGTCGTTGGGCGCGCGATAGTGGGCCACCGCGCTCACCTCGGTGTGCGTCACCGCACCGCCCAGGCTCTCGGCGTCGATCGTCTGTCCGGTGGCACCCTTGACGAGATTCGGGCCGCCGAGCCCCATGAAGCTGGTGCCCTCGACCATGAAGATCACGTCCGACAGCGCCGGCAGATAGGCGCCCCCCGCGATGCAGCTTCCCATGACGGCGCTGATCTGCGGCACGTGGAGATAGCGGCGCATGATCGAGTTGTAATAGAAGATGCGCGCCGCGCCGTACTGCCCCGGGAAGACCCCGCCCTGGTAGGGCAGGTTCACGCCCGCGCTGTCCACCAGATACACGATGGGGATCCGCTGCCGCATCGCGACCTCCTGCGCGCGGAGGATCTTGCGGATCGTCTCGGGCCACCAGGAGCCGGCCTTCACGGTGGCGTCGTTGGCCACCACGACGGTTTCCCGTCCCTCGACCACGCCGACGCCGGTGATGACGCCCGCGCCGGGCGCCTGTCCGTCGTACTGGTCGTAGGCCACGAGCAGGCCCAGCTCGAGCCAGGACGAGCCGTCGTCGAGCAGCCGCTGGACCCGCTCGCGCGGCGCGAGCTTTCCCTGGCGGTGCATCCTGGCCGCACGCTCGGCCCCGCCGCCCTCGCGCAGGCGCTCGGCGAGCTCCTGGTACTCGGCGGTGAGCTCGCGCAGGCGGCTCACGCCTCCAGGTGCTCGGACGCCCACGATTGGATGTAGGAGATGAGTTCGGCGGTGGGCGTGCCCGGCCCGAACAGCCGGCCGATGCCCAGCGCCTGGAGCTGATCCATGTCTTCCGCGGGGATGATGCCGCCGCCGGTGATCAGGACGTCGGGCCGGCCCATCTGGTCCAGCATCTGCCGCACCCGCGGGAAGAGCGCCATATGCGCGCCCGACAGAATCGAGAGCCCGACGACGTCCACGTCCTCCTGCACCGCGGCGGTGGCGATCATCTCCGGTGTCTGGTGCAGGCCCGTGTACACCACTTCCATGCCCGCGTCGCGGAGCGCCGCGGCGACTACCTTGGCGCCGCGGTCGTGGCCGTCGAGGCCGGGCTTGGCGACGAGCACCCGGATCGGGCGGGAAGCGGCCGTCATGACGCGAGTCTCTCCTTGAGCAGGTCGTCGGCCAGCGCGCCGAGGGAGTGGACGCTGACGCACCCGACGCGCGGCGGCGCCCCGGCCGGCAGCAGGAGCACCGCGTCCATCCCCGCCGCGCGGGCGCCCAGGACATCCACCTCGTACAGGTCGCCCACGTACAGCGCCGCCGCGGGCTCGACACCGAGGGCCTCGAGCGCGGAGACGAAGATGGCGGGGTCGGGCTTCTCCACGCCGGCGAGCGTGGAGTCCATCACGACGTCGAAGTATGGGCGCAGCCCCGCCACCTCGAGCGCCTCTTCGACCCGGCCATCGCTGTTGGAGACCACGCCGAGGCGGAGGCCGGCGTCGCGCAACCGGGTGAGGGCGTCGTGCGCGTCCTCCGCAATCCCGCTCCACAGGTGGCGCTCGCCGTGCAGCCGCGCCAGGCAGGCCCGCACCTCGCCGAGCCGATCGGCCGGGATGCCGGCCTCGAGGAAGAGTGCCTCCAGATAGGCCGCGCTCCGCTCGCGGTCGGTCGCCCCGCCTCGTTCGAGCGTGCGGGAGGCGGCGCGGGCGCCCGCCGCGAGCCGGGTGCCGGTCAGCGGCACGCCGGTCGCCGCCGCCACCGCCGCGGCCATCCGGGCATGATCGAGGAACAGCAGCGTGTTCCCGGCATCGAACAGCACCGCGCGGAGCGGCGGGTGAGCGGCGGCCACGCTCAGCGGAAGCGGAGCAGCCCGGCGAGTCCGTCCACTTCCTCGCGGGCCTTGGGCTCGTACACCACGTTGACGTCCACGCCCTGGCGGAGCGCCTCCTCGATGGCGTCGTCCACCACGTCGAGCACCGGGATCGGCTCGCCTTCGTGGCGGCACTCCCGCTCGGTGCGGGCCAGCCGCCCCGACGTGCCGCAGCGGAAGCCGGGCTCGCCCGCATCGGCGTGCACCAGCAGCGTCCGGATCTGGCCGCGCGCCAGCGCGCGAAGCGTGCGGTCGATGCCGTTGATGGCCCAGCCGCTGCCCACGCCCTCGCGCATCTCGTGCACCACTTCCCGCTCTTCGTTGCGCTCCCAGGCCTGCCGGACGACGAGCGTGGCCGCATGCACCAACGGCGGGGTGGCCTCCTTCGGGTTGAGCCGCGTGGTGCCGATCACCCGCTCGACCAGGTAGCTGTGGAGGAACGGCTCGACCGCGGCGGCGTCGGGACCGGTGGCGCCGATCACGATGCCGTGCGCCGGCTGGCGCCGATCGATGGCGAAGAGCTCGCGGGCGATCGCCTCGTAGTGCCGCTGCTTCTCCTCGCGGATGCGGTTGTGGTAGGTGTGCTCCCCCCAGCCACCGGGTCCGCTCTGGTCGCCGTGGAAGCGGCTGCCGCGCGTACTGTCGGCGCGCAGGCCGGGCAGCTCCCGGCACCCGTACGCGGTCACCTCGAAGAAGCGGGCGCCGGTGCGGTCGAGCACGACGGTGAGCAGGCGACCGAACTCGTCTTCCACCGACGCGAGCTCGCGCACCAGCGGCGCCCGGTCGAGGCCCAGGCGCGAGCGGTGGACCACCGGCAGCGGCATCGCTTCGAACAGGCCGATCCCCTCGCAGGCGAAGATGGCGAGCCCCTGCGTGGAGGGGAGGTTGGCCGGATTCCGGAGGTACTCCTGAATCCGCTCGAGGTCGCGCGCGACCTCCTCCTGCACCGAGCGGGCGAGTCCCAGACGCGGCAACGCGCGCGCGACCGACCGGACGCGGTTCTTGAGCTTGATGAGATACTTCCCCCGGCTCCGGTCCCGCGGCTCGAGCTTGAGATAGCAGGTGACCACCCGGTGCGGCCCAGGATCCACCGCCGAGAGCCGGGCCAGTCGCTCCGCCACCTCCGGCACTTCGTTCCGGGCCGGGCCGCGTCCGCTGCCCGCCCCCGTTCCCGGGCCGTCAGAAGAAGACCGGCTCCCGATAGCTCCCATAGATCTCCTCGAGCACATGCCGGATCTCGAACAGCGTGCAGTACGCACGCGCGCAGTCGAGCATGGCTGGAATGATGTTGCGGTCCTCGGCGGCGGCGCGCCGCAGGTCGGCCAGGCGCCGCTCGACGAGGGCCGAGTCCCGCTGGGCCCGGACCCGCGCGAGCCGAGCCCGCTGGGTGGCCTCGGCCGCGTCGCCCACCTTGAGGATCCGGACCGGCGCCTCCGCTTCCTCCACGAAATCGTTCAGTCCCACGATGGTCCGGCGTCCCTCCTCGAGCTCGGCCTGGAACCGCGCCGAGCTGGAGGCGATCTGCCGCTGGAACCACCCTGACTCGATCGCCCGGACGACGCCGCCCTGCGCCTCGATCTCGGCGAAGAGCCCTTCCGCCTCGCGCTCGAGCCCGTCGGTGAGCGCCTCGACGTAGTACGAGCCGCCCAGCGGGTCGGCCACATTGGGCACCCCGGTCTCGTACGCCAGAATCTGCTGCGTCCGCAGCGCGATGCGCACCGACTCCTCGGTCGGGAGCGCAAGCGTCTCGTCGAGCGCGTTGGTGTGCAGCGACTGCGTGCCGCCGAGCACGGCCGCGAGCGCCTGATACGCCACCCGCACCACGTTGTTGTGCGGCTGCTGCGCCGTGAGGGTCACGCCGGCGGTCTGGCAGTGGAACCGCATCCGCCAGCTCCGCGGGTTCCGCGCCCCGTAGCGCTCGCGCATGTGGCGCGCCCAGATGCGGCGCGCGGCGCGGAGCTTGGCGATCTCCTCGAAGAAGTCGTTGTGCACGTCCCAGAAGAACGACAGCCGCGGCGCGAAGGCGTCCACGTCCAGGCCGCGGGCCACCCCGTGCTCGACGTAGCAGAACCCGTTGGCGAGCGTGAACGCGAGCTCCTGCGCCGCCGTCGACCCCGCCTCGCGGATGTGGTATCCGGAGATCGAGATGGTGTTCCAGTTCGGGGTGTGCTCCGCGGCCCACTCGAACAGATCGACGATGATCTTGAGCGCGGGCTCCGCCGGATAGATCCAGGCGTGCTGCGCCATGTACTCCTTGAGGATGTCGTTCTGGATGGTGCCCTGGAGCTGCGCGATGGGGATGCCCTGGCGCTCGGCAGCCGCGACGTAGAAGCAGAACAGCATCGCCGCGGGACCGTTGATCGTCATCGAGGTGGAGACCCGGTCGAGCGGAATCCCGTCGAACAGCGTCTCCATGTCGGCCAGGCTGGAGATCGCGACGCCGCACTTCCCGACCTCACCCTCCGAGCGGGGATGGTCGGAGTCATACCCCATCAGCGTGGGAAAGTCGAACGCGACCGACAGCCCCGTCTGCCCGCGCTCGAGCAGGAACTTGTAGCGCTGGTTGGTGTCGTCGGCGGTGCCGAAGCCGGCGAACTGGCGCATGGTCCAGAGCCGGCCTCGGTACATGGTGGGGTGGATGCCCCGGGTGAACGGGAAATCGCCGGGCAGGCCCGTCGCCGCCTGCAGATCGGGCGGCAGGTCGAGGGCCGTGTAGACCGGCTGAACCGTCCGGCCGGAAACGGAGGTGAAATCGCTGTCGGTCCGGGTCGGGAGCGCGGCCGCGGCGGCGCGCCAGGCGGCCACCTCGGCGCGGAGCCGGGTGAGCTCGCGCTCCTGCGCCGCCAGCCGCTGCGCCGTCTCCACCTCGCGATCCGTGCCCCAGGCCGTCATGTTCGCTCACCCTGTTTGAGCCCGTCCAGCACCTCGGCCGCGACCTCGTACGGACTCACCCGGCCGGCCGCGATCTCCTCCAGCCGCTCGGCGATCCGCTGGTCGGCCCGGGCCTCTTCCCAGACCCACCGTCGGGTGGCACGGTCCACCACTTCCCGGGTGCGATCCAGGAGCCGGCGCGTGCGCCGCTCCCTCAGCGTGCCGCTCTCGGCCAGCCAGTCGTGATGCCGGTCCAGGGCCGCGATCAGCTCGGCGACCCCGTCGCCCTTCGTCGCGGCAGTGAGGACCACAGGATACTTCCAGAGCCCGGCGTCCGCCTGCCCACCTCCCCGCCCGACCGCCCGACCGTCCGACCGCGCGCCCGCCCGCCGCCGGAGCCCCAGCGTTACCTCGAGCTCGCGCCGCAACTGCTCGGCCCCCGGGCGGTCGGCCTTGTTGACGACGAACAGGTCGGCCACCTCGATGATGCCGGACTTGAGCGTCTGGATGCCATCGCCCGACTCCGGCACAAGCACAAGGACGGTGGAGTCGGTCATGCCGGCTACGTCGAGCTCCGACTGGCCCACGCCGACGGTCTCGACCAGGATGCGATCGAAGTTCGCGGCGTCGAGCAGGTCGCAGACCTCGCGCGTGGTGGTGGCGAGGCCACCCACGGAGCCCCGGCTCCCCATGGAGCGGATGTAGACGCCGTCGTCGAGCGCGACGGATTCCATGCGGATGCGGTCGCCGAGGAGCGCGCCGCCCGTGAAGGGACTGGTGGGGTCCACCGCCACCACCGCCACGCGCAGCCCGGCCTGGCGGTAGGCGGCGACGAGGCGCTCGACCAGCGTGGACTTGCCGGCGCCGGGCGGGCCGGTGATGCCGATCCGGCGCGCCCGGCCGAGGGAGTGATGCACCTCGGCCAGGAGCCGCTCGAACCCCGGCCGCGCGTTCTCGACGACCGAGATCGCGCGTGCCAGGGCGGCCGTGTTCCCCGCCCGCAGCCGCGCGATCAGAGGGTCGAAATCCATGGCTGAAAGGTCGCTCCGCCCCCGGGCGGAGGCAAGCGAGCCCCTCAGCCGGCCTCTTCGTCGCCGTTGTCGATGTGCAGCTCCTTTCGGGCGGTCCAGTTGATGATCACCACGAGGATCACCCCGACGGCGAGCGCCCCCAGGAGCCAGAGCTGCACCCGGCGCACGCGGCCGAGCAGGATGGTGGCGCTCCCGCTCACCAGGTACCCGAGCCCGGTGAAGGCGAGCGAGCCCAGGACGCACCCCACCGCGTCTACCACGGCGAACCGCACCACGCTCATCCCGTGGAGCCCCCAGAACACCATGCTGGCGGCCTTGGTGCCGTAGACGAATCGTGACGCGATCAGCTCCGCGGGGCCGAGGCGCGCGGCCAGCCGCTCGATCCTATGGCCCACGCGTTCGTACAGTCGCCCGGCGCGGAAGCGCGGTCCCCGCACCCGCCCGAGCATGTACCACGCGAAGTCGCCGATGAAGCTGCCCGCCGCCCCGACGGCCAGAGCGAGCGGGAACGGGAAGTAGCCCAGGTGTGCCGCGACGCCAGCGAGGATGAGGGTGAAATCGCCCTCCACGGCGGACCCCAGGAACACCGCCGCCAGGCCGTAGCGCGCGAGCAGCGCCTCGATGTGCACGCGATCAGGCCCGCGGCCGGGGCTGGTGGCGGCGATCCTCGCGCGCCACCGTCGGGACCGCGAACTCGGGCCGCGGCACCGGCTCCAGGTCCAGGTGGGCGCGCGCCACGTTGAGCGCATCGTCGATGTTGCCGACCAGATCGTCCTCGGGCAGCTCGTCCGCCAGGGCCGAGCGCTGGAGCGCCACCATAGGCTGCGCGTGCACGTCGGACAGGATCACTCGCGTCCCGGCTCCGCGAAACCGGCGCACCACATCGCCCAGCGCGTGGAGGCCGCTCGAGTCGATCGCGGGGACGTTTCGGAGCCGGAGGATCAGCACCCTGGGGCGGCCGCGGAGGGAAGTCATCGTCTCCTTGAATTTCTCTGCTGCCCCGAAGAAGAAGGGCCCATTGATCTCGTACACCTCGACGCCCGGCGGCACCGCGCGGCGCCGCAGCGAGTTGGGGTCGCCCTCGCCCTCGTCGCCGCCCTCCTCGAATTCGCGCGTGATCATGCTGACGTTGGTCACCTCGGCCATGCGCCGCATGAACAGGAACGCGGCGAGTACGATGCCCACTTCGACCGCGACGGTCAGATCCACCAGCACCGTGAGCAGGAAGGTGGTCAACAGGACCAGCAGGTCGCTCCGGGGTGCGCGAAACTCGGAGCGGAAAGTGCGCCACTCGCTCATGTGATAAGCTACGACCACGAGGATGCCGGCCAGCGTGGCCAGCGGAATCAGCCCGGCCCACCGGCCGAAGAAGAGCGTGATGAGGAGCAGCGTGAGCGCGTGGACCATGCCGGCCACCGGCGTGCGGCCGCCGTTCTTCACGTTGGTGGCGGTGCGCGCGATCGCGCCGGTCGCGGGGATGCCGCCGAAGAGCGGCGAGGCGATGTTCGCCACCCCCTGCGCCACGAGCTCCATGTTGGACCGGTGCTTGCCGCCGATCATCCCGTCGGACACCACGGCGGAGAGCAGGGACTCGATGCCCGCGAGAATCGCGATGGTGAACGCGGGCCCGACCAGCGCCGTGGCCGTGTCGACGGTGACCCGCGGCAGCACCGGCCGGGGAAAGCCCGCGTCGATCGCGCCGAAGCGGCTGCCGATGGTCTCGACCGGCAGGTGCGCCAGGCGGACGAGCAGGGTCGTCACGATCAGCGCGACGAACGGTCCCGGGACTCGGGACCCGAGCCGGGGCCAGAGCCCGAGAATGAGCAGGGTCAGCGCCGACACCAGCAGCGCCGACGGGTTCACGTGCCCCGCGTGCCGGACGTACTCGGTCCACTTGCCCACGAATTCCGCGGGGAGCGCGCCCATCGGCAGGCCGAGCAGGTCCTTGATCTGCCCCGAGAAGATGATCAACGCGATCCCGCTGGTGAATCCGGTCACCACGGGAAAGGGGATGAACTTGATGGCGCCACCCAGCCCGGCGAGCCCGAACCCGATGAGGATGAAGCCGCCCATCAGCGTGGCGATCATCAGTCCGTCCACGCCGTACTTCTGGACGATGCCGTAGACGATCACCACGAAGGCGCCCGTGGGGCCGCCGATCTGGACCCGCGACCCACCGAGCGCGGAGATGAGGAAGCCGGCGATCACGGCGGTGTAGAGGCCGCGATCCGGCGTGACCCCGCTGGCCACGGCGAACGCGATCGCGAGCGGCAGCGCCACAATGCCGACGATCACGCCGGCCCCCAGATCGGCGACGAACTGGGCGCGATCATAAGTCCTGAGCGTCGTGACCAGCTTGGGCACCAGCACCGGCGACTCCGGGTGGAATAGTGCGGGGGCGGGCAAAGGCAGGCGGAATCTACTCCGCCCAGGGCCGTCGTACGGGACAGAATGGCCCGTCCGGCTCGCGTTCGGGCCAAACTGGCCGGCGACCGGACGCGGAGCCGGGAATCCGTCCGCGCCGGCCGCAGTTGACGATGGCCATCTTCTTGCCTTCCGCGCCGGCATCAGTCGAGCGGAGGAACGCGTGCGGATCGCCCTCGTCACGGAATACTATTACCCGCACCTCGGCGGTGTGACCGAGCACGTCCACAATCTGGCGTATCAATTCCAGCGACAAGGCCATCCCACGCTGATCGTCACCGCGCACATGCGGCCTCCACCGCGCGGCCACGACCTCGTGCCCGGGGGCGCGGACCCGCCGTTCGTCCGCCGAGTGGGCACGAGCCGGACAATCTACAGCGCGGGCTCGTTCGCCCGGGTGAGCACCGGCGTCGGGCTTCGCGCCCGGCTGCGCGAGCTGTTCCGCCGGGAGCAGGTGGAATTGGTGCACGTGCACGGCGGCCTCAATCCGACCCTCGGCCTGGTGGCGCCGGACGCCGCCTGGGACCTCGATCTGCCCGTCGTCGCTACATTCCACTCGTGGTTCGCCCGCTCGGGGCTCTGCCGGGTGTTCCGCCGCCCGCTGCAGCGGCGGCTCGATCGGCACGGCGCGGTGATCGCCGTGAGCGAGCCGGTGGTGCAGGCGCACGCGCGCTACTTCGAGGCCGACTGGGAAATCATTCCGAACGGTGTCGACACGGACTTCTTCCACGCGGATGCGAGCAACGGTCCACCCGCGGGCAACCCGGAGCTGCTGTTCCTCGGACGCCTGGACCCCCGAAACGGCCTCGACACGGTTCTCGCCGCCATGCCGAAGGTGCTCAAGCGGCTGCCGGGCACGCGCCTTACCGTGGCGGGCGACGGTCCGCTGCGGCCGCTCTACGAGCGGCTGGCCCGGCCGCTGGGCTCGCGGGTCGAGTTCGTGGGCCGGGTCAACGGCAACCGGCCCGAACATTATGCCCGCGCCTCCCTGTACCTCTGCCCCACGACCAAGGCCTCGTTCGGCATCACCCTGCTCGAGGCGATGGCGTGCGGCACGCCGCTCGTGGTCTCGGACATCACCGGCTTCCGCGAGCTGGTCGGCGGGAGCGCCGAGGCGCTGCTGGTGCCGCGCGGCAATCCGACGGCGTGGGCTTCAGCGATCGTACGTCTGATGGCCGACCGCCCACGCCTGGCCGCGATGGGCGCGGCCGGCCGGCGCAAGGCCGAGACGTACGCCTGGCCCCGGATCGCGGCGCGGGTGATGGAGGTGTACCGGCGGGTGATGGCGTGCTGATCCCGACGCTTGCCCTGGCCGGCGCGGGCGCGGCGCTCCTCGCGCACGGCGTGTACGAGCCGAACAGCCCGCTCTTCGGGCCGGTCGTCGGCCGCGGCCCGCGGGAGCCGGCCCTGTATCTCACGTTCGACGACGGACCCAACCCGCGCACCACCGAGCCGATCGCCCGCCTGCTGGAGCGCGAGCGGGTCCCCGCCACGTTCTTCATGGTGGGGCGGCACGTGGACCGGTATCCGGACCTGGCGCGTGGCGTGGCGCGGGCGGGCTTCGCGATCGGCAATCATACCTACACCCACACCAAGCTGGCGCTCTGCGGACCGGGGCGGGTGGCGGACGAGCTCGCGCGCGCGCATGCCGCCATCGTTATGCACACCGGGGTCACGCCCCGCTCGTTCCGCGCGCCGCACGGGCAGCGCAACCCATTCGTCCGCCGGGCCGCCGCGGCCTACCGCTATCGGGTCTTCGGGTGGACGTTCGGCGTGTGGGACACGGCCCGGCCCGGGGCGGCCGTCATCCGCCGCCGCATGCGTCGCGGGCTCCGGCCGGGCGCCGTGCTGCTGCTGCACGACGGCGATGGCTACGACCCCGTGGGCGATCGCACCGAAACTGCCGAGGCGCTGCCCGGCATCCTGGAGGATTGCAGATCGATGGGATATGAATTCCGCTCGCTGGACCGGATCGGCGGGGCGTGAGGCGGCCATGGTGGGTCAAGCTCCTCGTCGTCGTGGTGCTGGCCGCGGGCCTCCGCTTCGCCACGACGTTTCCCTGGCTCGACACCTGGACCACGCTCGAGGCCGCCGACTGGGGGATGCTGGCCGTCGCCGGCGGATGGAACCTGCTGTCGCTCGCGCTCAAGGGCTGGGCGTGGCAGCTCCTGCTGCGTGCGGTGGCGCCCGTGGGCTTCCGGACCACGCAGGAGGCCACGTTCGTCGGCGCGGCGGTGAACTCGGTCGGCATCGCGATGAGCGGCGAGGCGGCCCGGGTCCACGTGCTGGGCAAGCGGGACGGCATCGCGCCGGGCGCCGCGGTTCGCTCGATCGTCGCGAGCCGCCTGGTCGAGGCGATCGCCCTCGGCGTCTTTCTGCTGGGCGTGGTCGCCCTCACCACCACGGAGCACACGCTCAAGCTGCTGGGCGGCGGCGTGCTCCTCCTCGGCGGGGCGCTCGCGCTGCTCCGGTGGCTCCCCTGGCTCCGGCCGGGCGGCGGGGGGGCGGCGGCGCTCGAGGGCTGGTCGGTCGCGCGGCTCGCGCCGGCGGTCGGGATCGATATCGCGAGCTGGGGACTGCAGTGGGCGTCGTATCACTGGTCGATCGCCGCCGCGCACACCGCGGTGACGCCGTCGCTCTCCTGCCTGGCACTGGTGCTGGCCAACGTGGGCGGGATCTTCCGGCTGACCCCGGCCAACATCGGCGTGGTCCAGGGCGCCGTCGTGCTGGCGCTCCGGCCGGCGGGGGTGGCGGCGCCGGAGGCGCTGGCGGCCGGGGTGGCGCTGCAGGCGGTACAGGTGCTGCCGGTGCTGGCGATCGGCCTCTGCCTGCTGGGCCGGTCGGGATTCGTGGCGCTGTTCCGCCGCCGCGCGCCGGAGCCCGCCTGATGCCGATGGGCCTGCCCCGCCGGCTCGCGGTGCTGACGGCGGTGATGGCGATCCTGCTCGTGACCGGCGCCACGGAGGTGGCGCTCGTATGGTCGGCCCGGACTCGCCTGGAAGACCTCCGGCTCGAAGCCGTCTCGCTCGCCAATACGCTGGCCTCGCTGCTCGTCCGGAGCGCGCCCAAGGGCGATCCGGCCGGCCTGGCGCAGGGGCTCGAGGGGTGGGCACGCCATCGCGGCCCCGGGTCCGGCGCGATGGTCTACGTGCTGCGGCACGGAGATCTGATCCCGGTCGCCGCCAGCGGGCTGCCGGACTCGACGGCGGCCGAGCCTGCGGTGTATCACGCCCTCGCGCGCCGCGCCGCGGAGGAGCACCTTCGGAGCGGCGACGATCCGGGATGGCAGGTTCTCATCCCGCTCGGGCTGCCGCACGCCTACGGCGTCCTCGACATGCGGCTTTCGACCCGGCGACTTCAGGATTGGGCGCGGCTCGAGCGGCGGCGGGCGTACATGCTGGCATTTCTGTCCGCGCTGCTGGTAGCGCTGTTCGTGGCGGTGATGACCGCGCGCTGGGTCGGGCGGCCACTCGCCGCACTCGGCACCGCCATGGCCGGCGCGCACGGCGGGGCGAAGGACGCCCCCGAGGCGCCCGAGATCGGGCCGCCGGAGTTCCGGGAGCTGACCCGGCGCTACAACCGGATGCGTGAGGCGCTCGCCGCGCGCGAGCAGGAGAGCGCCGCGCGGGCCATGCTGCTCACCCTGGAAGAGCGCGCGCGCGGACTCGACCGGCTGGCGCTCATGCACGAGACGGCGGCCGTCTTCGCCCACGAGATCGGCACCCCGCTCAACACGGTGAGCGGCCATCTCCAGTTGCTGCGGGACGATTTCGACGCGCAGCACGACGCCCGCGGCCTGGAGCGGGTGCGGCTCCTGCTGGCCCAGATGGACCGCGTGGCCGGCATCGTGCGCGCGGGGCTCAACCGGGGGGCGTGGCCCACCCCGCTCGTGCTGCGCCAGGACCTCAACGCCATCGCGCTCCGGATGATCCGCTTTCTCGAGCCGTCTTTCGGCGATGCCGGCGTCCATGCCCGACTCGAGCTCGACGGTGGCGGCCCCGTGCTCGCGAGCTGCGACCCCGCCATGGTCGAGCAGATCCTGCTCAACCTGCTCAAGAACTCGATCGAGGCGCTGCCCGCCGGCGGCATCGTCACGATCGAGACCGGCGTCGCGGACCACCAGGCGTTCATCGACGTGCGCGACGACGGCCCCGGCCTCGACGCCGACGCCGAGTCGAGCCTGTTCCGGCCGTTCTCGACTACCAAGGGACCGGCGGGCACCGGCCTGGGACTGGCCGTGAGCCGCCGACTGGCCCGTCTCCTCGGCGGCGACCTGGTCCACGTGCCGAGCGAGCGAGGCGCGCGCTGGCGGCTGACCTTGCCCCGGGAGACGCTCGATTGAGTACCTCCGCCCCCGCCCCGGCCCGCCTGCTGCTCGTCGACGACGACGAGGAGGCCTGCCGGCTGCTCGCCGAGGTGCTCGAGCGGGAGTCCTACGAGGTGGTGCCGGCGCTGTCGGCCGACGAGGCGCTGGCCAAGCTCGACGAGGTCGGTCCGTTCGACGCGGTGCTCACCGACCTCCGCATGCCGGCCCGGAGCGGGCTCGACCTGCTGCGCGCGCTCCGCGAGCGCGATCCCGCGGCGCTCGTGCTGGTGCTCACCGCCTTCGGCGACGCGGCCGCCGCCGGCGAGGCGATCCGGGCGGGCGCGTACGACTTCATCAGCAAGCCCTACGACATTGCCGCCCTGCGGGAGACCCTTGCCCGCGCACTCGGCCGCCGGCGCCTGGCCGGCGTGCGGCGCGACCCGGCCGACGCCCCGCGGGCCGGCGCACCCGCGTCCGGCCCGGCGCTGGTGGGCCACAGCCCGGCCATCATCGAAGTGATGAAGACGCTCGCGCGGGTGGCGCCGTCGCAGGCGACGGTACTCGTGCTGGGCGAGACCGGAACGGGCAAGGAACTGGTCGCCCGCACCATCCACCATTTTTCGGAGCGCGGCAGCCGGCGCTTCGTGGCGGTCAACTGCTCGGCGCTCGCCGAGGGGCTGCTGGAGAGCGAGCTGTTCGGGCACGTGCGCGGCGCGTTCACCGGAGCCGCCGCCGCCCGTCCCGGCCTGTTCCGCGAGGCCGACCACGGGACGCTCTTCCTCGACGAGATCGGCGACGTCTCGCCCGCCCTGCAGGCCAGGCTGCTGCGTGCCGTGCAGGAGCAGGAGATCGTGCCGGTCGGCTCGGAAACGCCGGTCAAGGTGAACGTGCGCGTGCTGGCGGCCACCCACCGCGACCTGCCCGAGCTGGTGCGGCAGGGGCGCTTCCGGGAGGACCTCTACTACCGCCTCAACGTGGTGACGCTCACGCTGCCGCCGCTCCGGGCGCGGCGGCAGGACATCCCGCTGCTCATCGACCATTTCCTGCACGCGCTCGGGACGCGCCACGGCCGGGGGCTGGTCGCGGTGGACTCCGAGGCTCAGCGCCGTCTGCTGGCGTACGACTGGCCGGGCAACATCCGGGAGCTGCAGAACGTGCTCGAGCGCGCCATGCTGCTGGCCGAGCAGGACGTGATCGGGCCCGAGCATCTCCCGGCCGACCTGCGGGCGCCGCTGGCCGGGGCCGGGCGGCCGGCCGCCCCCGACAGCGGGCCCGCTGGTGTCGCACCCCTCCTGCCGACGCTCGAGGCGGTCGAGCGCGAGCACGTGCTCCGCGTGCTCACCGCGACGGGCGGGAACCGGGACGAGACCTCGCGAGTCCTCGGCATCAGCCGCCGCACGCTCACGCGCATGATCCAGCGCTGGGATCTTCCGCGCCGGAGCTGACGCCACTCTGTCCCGGGCGGGACAGAGTGGCGCGTCACACCTTCCTTCGACCTCCCGATTCACCCGCATCGCCCCGTCGCGCGCCCCGTCGCGACTGGCATGTCGCTTGCCCTCCCGGTGAGTAGTTCCCCCGGTAGTCATCCGGGTGTCCGCCACACTCTCCAGGAGATATAGATGATCCGCAAGCTCGCCCTCGTCGCCGCGGTGGTCGCGGCCACACTCAGCACCAACGCGCTCTCCGCCCAGACCGCCGCCCCCGCGGCCAAGCCCGGGTCCGCGATGCACGTGAAGCTGGATTCGAGCACCTCGGCCAAGCCGTCGTCCACCCATCACGCGGCGTGGACCCAGAGTCAGATCAAGGAAGCGCAGCAGGGCCTCGCCAAGGCCGGCCTCTACAAGGGGAAGGTCTCCGGCGCGATGAACGCGGACACCCGCAAGGCGCTCCGCGCGTATCAGAAGCAGAACAAGCTGCCGGTCACCGGCCGGCTCGACGACACCGTGCTCGCGCGATTGAAGTCCGCCTGAGTACCGCACTGCAGGATCCTACCCCGGTGAAGCGCGGGCGCCCCCGTGCCAACCGCACTACGCCCCTCCGCAAGGAGGGGCGCCTTCCTTTCCACCGGCGCTCGCGGCGGTGGCGAGCGGTCGAGACGCATCTCACCCGGCATCTCGAGCTCTATCTCTCGGTCGTGTCGCTGGCGGTCATCCTGGTGCTCCCGCTCGCGCTGGAACTGGGCACCGACGTGCAGGAGCTCGCCGGCGCCGCCATCGGGGCGTGCATGGTCCAGGGTTTCGTGCACTGGCTGCTGCGGCGGCGGGCGGAGGCAGTGCGGCGCGAGCTCATCGCCGAGGTCCGCGGGCTGCTGCGCGACCGGATCAACAATCACCTGCAGGTGGTGCTCTTCTCCCTGACGCGCAGCCCGGGAACGTCGGCCGACGAGGACGATCGCGCGCGCCTGGCACTGGCGATCGAGGCCGTAGCCGCCGTGTCCCGGACGCTGGCGGAGCTGTCCACCGACTCGCTCCGGCGCTGGAAGGAGCACTACGCCGACGCGCTCAGCGAGGGGGCCAGCGGCGCCGGAAGCTGAGCGGGTTCTGGAACAGGTGGGCCGGCAGCAGGAAGATGACGAGGAACATGCCGAACGCGATCAGCAGTCCGACCACCAGCAGCTCGAGCCGCCGCGTCGCCAGGTAGACGACGCTGGTGATGAGTGCGATCGTGAACGCGAACAGCGCGAGCAGCGCGCGCCGGACCTGCTGGGCCAGGAACCGCTGCATCTCGAGGGTATCGCGCGGATGCCGGCGCACCCGCAACTCGTCCCGCTCGACCCGTCGCACCAGATCGCGCAGCGTGCGCGCGGTCGCGAGCGCCTCGAGCGTCCAGTCGGTGACCCGCGCGCGGGGGTCGTCCAGCGCGCCCTGGGTAAGTCGGGCCGCGGCGCGCGCGAGCACCGGGCGCGCGACCGCGAGAGCGTTGAAGTCGGGATCGTAGCGGAGCCCGATGCCCTCCACCAGCACCGCCGCCCGCCCGAAGTAGACCAGGTTCGAGGGGAGCATCAGCGGCCACTGGTAGAATGTCTCGAGCACCTGCTCCACCACCTGCTGGATCTGGCGCGGTGAGGCTCCGTCCCGAAACGAGATGGCCATCAGGCTCCGCGCGGCGTCGCGCACCGTGCCCCGGTCCACGTCGGGATCCAGAATGCCGAGCTCGTAGAACCCGTTGATGACGCCGTCCACGTCCTGGCGGATGGCCGCCAGCACGGTGTCCACCAGACGCCGGCGCGTCTCCCGCTCCACCTGGAGCACCATGCCGAAATCGAGCAGCACCAGCCGGCCCTGCGGGTCCACCAGCAGATTGCCCGCGTGGGGATCGGCGTGGAACACGCCGTCCTCCAGCATCATCCGGATGTAGGCATCCACCACGGTCTCGATGAGCCGGCCGATCACCACGTCGCCCGAGGCGATGCGCTCCTGCAGGCGGTCGATCCGCGTCCCCTCCACGTACTCGAGCACCAGCACCCGCCGGGTCACCAGCTCGGACACCACCTCGGGAACCACGACCCGCGGCTCCGCCTGGAAGTTGCGCCGCAGGGTGGCCGCGTTCCGGGCCTCCTCGCGAAAATCCAGCTCATCATGGATGCGCTTGGAGAACTCGCTCACGATCGCGGTGATCGCGCGCGTGTGATGGTTGGGGAAAAGCAGGTTCAGCACGAAGAGAATGCGGAAGGAGACGTCGAGGTCCCGTCCCACCAGCTCCTCCACACCCGGCCGGAGCACCTTCACCACGACTTCGCGCCCGCCCAGCGAGGCACGGTGGACCTGCCCCAGCGACGCGGCCGCGAGCGGAGTCGAATCGAAGCGCGCGAACACCTCGCCCACCTCGCGGCCGAGCTCTTCTCGCACCACCCGCTCCGCCACGCCGGGCGGGAGCGGCGGGACCTGGTCCGTCAGCGTGCCGATCGCCGAGAGATAGGGCTCCGGCAGGATATCGGCCCGCGCGGCGAACACCTGCGCCAGCTTGATGAACGTGGGCCCGAGCTCGGCCAGCGTCCGGGTCAGGCGCTCCGCGCGGAGACGGTGCCGCTCCTCGTCCCGGCGGCGGGGGCGGCCCACGAGGAAGAACCGCCGGCGGTCCCAGATGAAGGCGAGTACGAACGGCAGCAGGCGGACGAAGACGGTGAGGGCGCGCACCCCGGGCTCACGCGCTGCCCGGCAGCAGGGTGACCGGCGCGCTCGCGCCCGAGCGGATGACCAGCCGCTCGATCCGCGTGGGTGAGGCCTGCAGCACGTCGAATTCGAGGCCGCGGATGGTGAACCGCTCGCCCGCGACGGGGATGCGTCCCGCCCACTCGGCCACCAGTCCGGCCACGGTGGTCGAGCGCCCCGATGGGAGCGGGACGCCGAACCGCTCCTCGATGGCTTCCGGAGGGATGTTGCCGTCGGTCTCGAACAGGACGGGACCGCCGGCCGGCGCCGAGCGGACCTCGTCATCGTGCTCGTCGTAGATCTCGCCCACCAGCTCCTCGAGCAGGTCTTCCAGCGTCGCGATCCCCAGCGTGCCGCCGAATTCGTCGAGCACCACGGCGAGGTGGCGCCGCTCCCGCTGCATGTCGAGCAGCAGGTCGCCGCAGCTCCGGCTGGCGGGCGTGAGGGCGACGGGGCGCACCGGCAGCGGATCGCCCGGCCGCAGCTTGAAGAGATCGAAGGCGTGCAGCATCCCGATGATGTCGTCCAGCGTCTCGCGGAACACGGGGATGCGGCTGTACCCGCTCTGGGCGAACACGGCCCGGATCTCGTCGAGCGCGGCGTTCTCGCCGATCGCCACGATGTCCGTGCGCGGCGTCATCACCTCCCGCACGGGCCGCACGCTGAACGCCATCACGCCGCCGACGAGGAACAGCTCGTCGTCCGCCCTGAGACCCACCGCGGCGCCCTCGCGCCAGATCGAGCGGAGGTCGGTCGGGCGCGTGGCCGTGCGGGCGGGCAGCAGCAGGCCCAGCACGCGCGACCACGGCCGCAGGAGCGGGATTACCCGGCCGGCCACCGTCTCGGCCCGCGGGTGCGTGAGCCAGCGCGGTACGAGGTAGGCCGCGAAGAGCACCAGCGGCACGCCGATCACGGCCAGGACGACGACGGCCCGGGGTGCGCCCGATCCGGTGACGAGCCCGGGGAGCGCCGCGCCCACCAGCAGCACGCCGAGAGAGGTGGTGGCGGACGCGGCCGTGAGGTAGTTGTCCACGCCGCTCAGCCAGGCGAGCGACGGCGTGGCACCCCGGAGCCGGCGGCTCACCGCGCGGGTGAGCTCGGTACGGCTCACCGTGATCAGCGCCGCGCCCGCCGTAGCGCCGAAGGCGGCGACGCCGAGTCCCACCACGATGACCAGCCAGATCATGGGAGGACCCGCTCCGGGCTCGCGAGCGGCGCTTCGACCGTGGGCCGGAAGACCGCCACCCGGCGCACCCGCCGCCGGATCACCTGCTCCACCACGAGCCGATACCCGTCCAGGTCGAGCGCCTCGCCGGCCCGCGGGACCCGGCCGAACTCCGCCAGCATGAGCCCGCCCACGGTGCTCACGTCCTCGCGGTCGAAACCGTGCCCCAGGACCGCCTCGAGCTCGGAGAGCGCGACGCCGCCTTCGACCCGGAGCTGGTCCTCCGCCACGATCTGGATCGGCGCCACTTCATCCACGTCGCGCTCATCCTGGATCTCGCCGACGATCTGCTCCAGGATGTCCTCAAGCGTCACGATCCCCGCGGTGCCGCCGAACTCGTCCACCACCACCGCCAGATGGCTGGGCCCGCGCTGGAAGTCGCGGAGCTGGCGATCGAGCGTCTTCCCCTCGGGCACGAACGCGGCCGGCCGGATGAGGGTCTGCCACGAGGTCTCGTCGCCGGCGTTCACGGCGAGGATGTCCTTGGCGTAGATCACGCCGGCCACCTCGTCCGGGTGCCCGTCGTAGACCAGGACGCGCGCGTGGGCCGAGCTCTGGAGCGTGGCCGTCACCTCTTCCCGATCCGCCGACGAATCCACGGCGATGATGTCGATGCGCGGCGTCATCACCTCGGCCACCGTCGTGTCCGCCAGCGAGAACACGCCGAGCAGCATGTCGCGCTCCACGGCGCCGGCGTGGCGCGCCGGCTCAGCCGGCGTGGTGCGGGCCCGGGCGTCGGCCCAGGCGGCGAGCCGGAGCAGGAGCCCGAACGGCGCGAGCGTGGCGGCCGCGGCGCGGCGGGCGGGCGCGGTGAGCTCGGGGGCCACCGCCGCCAGCAGCCGCGGCAGGAGGTCGCCCAGGACCCAGACGAGGCCCGCCGCCAGCAACAGCCGGATGAGCCCCGCCGACGGCGAGCGGGCCCACCACGCCACCGCGCCGCCGGCCGCGGCACCCGCGAGCACGAGCAGCGCGAGGTGCGCCACGTGAAGGTTGCGCGACAGGGTCCCGGCCCCGGCCTCGTTGGAGAACTCGCCGCCCAGCGCGCGCGGCAGGTCGGCATCGGACTCGGCGGCGAGCGCGAGCCACGCCGCCCACAGCGTGAGCACCGCCGCCAGCAGCGGGGCGATGAAGAGCTGGAGCATCGTCGTCATGCCAGGGCGTCCACGTAGCGCTCCTGCCGCCGCCACATCGCCGAGGTGGTGCGGCCCTCCCCCTCGGGGTGCTCCCGGCCGAGGGCGTGGAGCGTGCCGTGCACCACCAGCCGGAGCAGCTCCTGGCGAAGGGGAACCCCCCGCGCGCGCGCCTCGCGGCGCGCCACCCAGGGGCAGATGTAGACGTCGCCGACGGCGCGTCCCGCGGGGTCGGTCAGCTCGAAGCTGAGCACGTCGGTGGGACGCTTCCGTCCCGTGTGCTCGGCATTGAGCCGGCGCATGGCGTCGCGCCCGAGGAAGGTGACCGAGACGAGGGCGTCACGCCGTTCGCCCCGCAGCACCGTGGCCACCGCGCGCCGCACCAGGGACGCGGGCAGCGGCACGCGACGGCCGCTCACCACGACCTCACTGCCGCTCGACGATCTGGAATTCCGGCGTGATCCCGCCGCTGGCACGCGGATACCCGATGCGCTTGTGGTAGGTGCCCGACATCACGCGGGCGAATTCCCGCTTTACCCGGTCGAGGTCCCGCAGGGTGAGCGGCGCGTCGTCGAGCTGTCCCGAGGCGAGCTTCTGCTGGACCAGCAGCTCGATGGCTTCGCGCACGTTGTCGGGCGTCTGCTCGGGCAGCACCCGCACGGCCGCCTCCGCCGAGTCGGCCAGCATGGCCACCGCGGTCTCGACGCTCTGCGGGCGGGGGCCGGGGTAGCGATAGTCGGCCGGGTTGGGGCCGTCGTCGGTGGCGCTCCGCCGGGCACGCATGAGGAAGTAGGTGACCTCGGTCGTCCCGTGGTGCTCCGGGATGAACGCCTTCACGACCGGCGGCAGCCCCGACGCCTCGGCCAGCGCGATGCCGTCCAGCACATGCTGGCGGATGATGCGCGCCGAGTCGATCGGGCGCATCTCGTCGTGCGGGTTGGGGCCCCCGCCCTGGTTCTCCACGAAGAATCCGGGCGCCGTGAGCTTGCCGACGTCGTGATAGTAGCAGCCGACGCGCGCGAGGAGCCCATTGGCCCCGATGATGTTGCAGGCGGACTCGCACAGGTTGGCCATCGCCAGACTGTGCGCCCAGGTGCCGGGGGCCTCGAGCGCCAGCCGCCGCAGCAGCGGCCGGCCCAGGTCCGAGAGCTCGAGCAGTGTGAGGTCGGTGGTGATGCGCGTGGCCGACTCCGCCAGCGGCATCATCAGCATGGCGAGCGCCGCGCTCGCGAGCGCCATGAGCGCGCCGAGCAGCGCACTGGCTACGATCGTCACCGTGGCCCAGCCCTGCAGCAGGCCGATGGTGACCGACGCGAGGACGCCGGCGGCCGCGATCAGTCCGACCGTCAGGTAGAGGTGCCGCCGGCGGCGCACCGCCCGGACCCCGATCGCCGCGGCCACGCCTCCCACCAGCCCGAAGAAGAGAATGCCGCTGTCCCGCATCGCCCACTGGCCGTCGAGCAGCACGGCGAGCGTCAGCGCCGCGAACACCCCGGCGCGACCGTCGTAGAGCAGCGTCACCAGAATGGCCGCGAAGGGGATCGGCACCAGCTCGGGCCGGATCGGGAGGATGCTCGTGGTGCCGGCGGTGATCACCACCACCAGGGTGAAGAGCGCGCCGAAGAAGACCATCTCCCGCAGCTCGCGGTACGTTCCCCGCCGGTAGAACAGCATGAGCAGCCAGAAGACGCTCAGCACGAGCGCGTTGTAGAGAAAGCCCCCCACGGCGCCGGCCGTCCAGAACGCTTCCGAACCGCGGCGCTGGAGCTCTTGGTGCAGGCCGATGAGCTTGGCCCTCACCTCCTCGGTCACCGGCTGCCCGGCCGCGACGATGCGCTCCCCCGCGCGCACCCCATAGCGCACCGGATCCACGCTCGCGCGGAGCTGCTCGCGCCGGGCGCTGGTCACCGTCAGATCCGGCACGATCGTCGGATGGTAGAAGGCGCCCACCACGCGCCGGAGCGTCCGCTGCCCCGCCGGATCCTCCACTACGATCCCGGCCGCCTCGGCCTGCTCCATGAGATCCGCGAAGGTGAGGATCGAGTCGCGCGAGACGACCCGGTCGGTATCGTTCCGGCGCAGCGTCACCTGGCGGCTGGGCTCGCCGCGGATCACGCCGGCATCGGCCACCCCCTTGGAGAGCGTCTCGCCGAGGAAATGGGTGACGATCTCGCGCATCGCGTGGCGCCGGGTGGAGTCGGAGAGATACGCGATCTCCGCCGGCCCCAGGTGTGCCTGCGTGACCGCCGCCGCCCGCATGAGCTCCGGCCCCTGCCTGCTCGCGCGGTCCAGGTCGGCGAAGAAGTCCCGGGCGGCGGCCAGGGCCGAATCGTAGGCGGTCGGGCTGAAGCGGTAGACGGGCTGCGCGGTGAGCGCGCGCGACTCACCCTCGCGGGCCATCTCGTCGGTGGACTTCCGAACCTGATACGGAAACGGCGCGACCACGCTGCGCTCGGCGACCTGGCCCAGCTCGGGGACCCTCGTCCCAACTCCGGGCGGCGGCGGAAACAGGGCGTAGGTGATGAGGGCGGTGGCGAGCAGGGGCAGCCACCGGATGACGTGGAACTTCACCCGATTACCGGCCGACGCTCCGGTGGCGACGCGGGACGGCGCCCTGGGTGCCATCAGCCGTTCTGATCCTCCGCGTACGCCTTGATGATCTCGCGCACCAGACGGTGCCGCACGACGTCGGCCTCGTGCAGATAGCAGAACGCGATCCCCTCGATGCCCGGCAGCACGCGCTCGACCTGCACCAGCCCCGAGTCCTCGCGGCGCGGCAGGTCGATCTGGGTCTTGTCGCCAGTCACCACCGTCCGGCTGTTCACCCCGAGGCGCGTGAGGAACATCTTCATCTGCGCGCCGGTGGCGTTCTGCGCCTCGTCGAGGATGATGAACGCATCGGCGAGCGTACGCCCACGCATGTACGCCAGCGGCGCGATCTCGATGGTCCGGGTCTCGAGCGCGCGCTGCACCCGGTCGTGCGGCATCATGTCCTCGAGCGCGTCGTACAGCGGTCGCAGGTACGGATCCACCTTGGCCTGGAGGTCGCCGGGCAGGAAGCCCAGCGACTCGCCCGCTTCCACCGCCGGCCGGGCCAGAATGATGCGCTTGACCCGTTTCCGGGCCAGGGCTTCGACGGCCTTGGCCACGGCCAGATAGGTCTTGCCGGTGCCGGCGGGCCCGATACCGACGACGATGTCGTGGGCGGTGATCGCCTGCAGGTAGTCGCGCTGGCCCTGCGTCTTGGGGAGGATCGCGCGCCGGAGGCCGGGCAGGACGATCTTGCCGTCGCCCGCGGGCGCCGGCAGCTCGCTGGGCGGACCCTCGGAGGCGAGCCGGTACACGTCATCCGGCGAGACCGGCTCGCCCATCCGCGCCAGGTCCAGCAGACCCTGCACCACCGGCCCGGCGCGCTCGAGCTGCTCGGCCGTGCCCGTCAGGTTGACCGCGTCGCCGCGAAACGAGACCCGGACGCCGAGGGTCCGCTGGAGCTCGAGCAGGTTGGCGTCGTTCACCCCGGCGAACAGGAGCGGGTCCGCCCCCTCCGCGGAAATGCGCTGGTGGCTCTCGTCGGCCATGGCTAATCGTCGAGCGGTTGCAGGTGAAGCCCGCGGAGGTCGTCCGCACTCACCGGCGTCGGCGCGCCCTCGAACAGCGCGCGCGCCGCCGTGGTCTTGGGAAAGGCGATCACGTCGCGCAGGGACGACGCTCCGGCGAGCAGCATGGTGATCCGGTCGAAGCCGAGCGCGAAGCCGCCGTGGGGCGGCGCGCCGGCCGCCAGGCCGTCGAGCAGGAAGCCGAAGCGCCGCCGGATCTCCGCCTCGGGGATGCCCAGCAGCTCGAAGATCCGGTGCTGCACCGCGGGGTCCGTGATCCGGATCGATCCGCTGCCCAGCTCGTTTCCGTTGTAGACCGCATCGTAGTGCAGCGCGCGGACGCGCCACGGCTCCCGGACGAGCAGGTCGCGGTCGGCAGGATGGGGCGCGGTGAAGGGATGGTGAGCCGGCACGTGCAGCCCAGTCTCGGCGTCGTGCTCGAACAGCGGGAAGTCCACGATCCAGGCGAACGCGTGCGCCGTGGCCGGCACCGTTCCGGGACGCCGGGTGAGGGCCGTCCTGACGGCGTGAAGCGCCGGCGAGGTGACCGTATCCGGGCCGGCCACCGCAAGGAGCAGGTCGCCCTCCGCCCCGGCCAGCGCGTCGAGAAGTTGTTGCCCCGCTGCCTTGACCCCCTGCCCCTCCCAACCGGCGGCGGTGCGGCGGGCCCAGATGAGCCCGCCCGCCCGCGCGTCGCGCGCGGCCGCGGTGAGCGTGTCGAGTTCCTTCCGGGTGCGCGTGGCGCCGCCGGGCACGACGATCCCCCGGAGCCGGCCCCCCGCCGCGCGCGCCTCGCCGAGGAAGGGCGCGGCATCGCTGCCGAGGAGCGGCGTGAGGTCCCGGATCTCGAGGCCATACCGGAGGTCGGGCTTGTCGATCCCGTAACGTTCCATCGCCTCCCGGTGCGTGAGCCGCTGAAACGGCCGGGCCACCTCGACTCCGGCCTCCGCCCAGAGGTCGACGAGCACGCGCTCGACGATTTCCTGGATGTCCTCCGGGCCGACGAACGACGCCTCGAGGTCGATCTGGGTGAACTCCGGCTGCCGGTCGGCGCGCAGGTCTTCGTCCCGGAAGCAGCGGGCGATCTGGAAATACCGATCGTAGCCCGCCACCATCAGTAGTTGCTTGTAGATCTGGGGTGACTGCGGCAAGGCGTAGAACTCGCCCGGATGGACGCGGCTCGGCACGAGATAGTCCCGCGCGCCTTCCGGCGTGGGCTTGGTGAGGATCGGGGTCTCGATCTCGAGGAACTCGAGGTCGGTGAGCGTTCGCCGGGTGCGCTGGAGCAGCCGGTGCCGGAGCAGCAGGTTCTGCTGCAGCTCGGGGCGCCGGAGGTCGAGCACCCGGTGCTTGAGCCGCAGCTCCTCCGCCGGGAGTTCCTCCTTTTCCTTCCGGGCGACGGGAATCGGGGGCGTCTGCGCCGGGCCGACGACCTCCAGATCGGTCACGTGGACTTCGACCTCACGCGAGCCCAGGGTGGTGTCGCGCGAGGCCTCCGGCCGGAGCGCCACCACCCCGCTCGCCAGGACGACGGTCTCCGCGCCGACGCCCGCGGCCCGTGCCATCACCGCGGCTGGGGTCCAGTCCGGATTGAACGAGAGCTGCACCAGCCCTGCGCGGTCGCGCAGGTCGATGAAGACGAGACCGCCGAGATCGCGCCGCCGATGCACCCAGCCGCCGAGCCGCACCTGCCGGCCGACGTGGGCGCGGGTGAGCTCACCGGCGCGATGGGTTCGGAGCGCCGTGGCGCTCACCGTGGCGGACATGGAAGGCTCAACGCGCTTCGGCGTCGAGAATGACGTGACAGAAGGCATCGGCGTCAGCGGCCTCGAGCAGTTGCCGGCGGACCGACTCGCGGCGCACCAGCCGGGCGATCCGACTCAGGATCTTGACGTGCAGGCCAGCCGACGCCTCCGGACCGACGATGAGGAAGAACAATCGCACCGGCTCGCCGTCGATCGCGTCGAACGGCACACCCGATGGGGTCACGCCCGCCACCAGGGTGAGCCCGTGGACAGCCGCCGAGCGGGCGTGGGGAATGGCGACCCCGAATCCGATCCCCGTGCTCAGCACGGACTCACGCTCCAGCACCGCGCCGAGCACCTCCTCGTACTCCGCGCCCGCGATCCGCGCCAGGTGCCGCGTGAGTACTTCGATCGCGGTCTGCCGGTCGCCGGCCGGCAGCGGAAGCACCACCCGATCCGGCGAGAGCAACTCGGTCAGGAGCACGGTGCGGCCTGGCGGGGCATGGCTCAAACGTAACCGGCGGCGAGGGGGGGTGCAATGCGAGAAATGGCGGGGAGTTAGGCCGATCCCGGCGGCATTCGATTAGGTTCCTGCCCCATGAGTCCGCGTACGCCGGCGGTCGCCCCGCCCCACCTCCTGGATCAGACGCCCGCCGCGGCCGCCGGGCTGCTGGCCCGCTGGGCCGCCGAGCGCGGGCTGCCCGCCTATCGCGGCCGCCAGATGTTCCGGCGCCTGTGGCAGGCGCCCATCGCCGCATGGAGCGATGCCACCGAGCTGCCGCTCCCGCTCCGGCTGGAGCTCGACTCCGCATTCCCGCTCCCTCGGCTCACGGCCGAGGTGGAGCAGGTTTCCGCCGATGGCACGCGGAAGTATCTGTGGCGGCTGGCCGACGGAGAGGCGATCGAATCGGTGCTCATCCCCTCCGGCAGCCGCCGGACGCTCTGCATCTCGAGCCAGGCGGGCTGTGCCCTCGGATGCGCCTTCTGCGCCACTGGCCGGATGGGATTCGGGCGGAACCTCACGCCGTTCGAGATCGCGGGCCAGGTGCGCGAGATCGTCCTCCGGCACCCGGACGATCTGCCGAGCAACGTCGTCTTCATGGGCATGGGCGAGCCGCTGCTCAACTGGCCCGCGGTGGACGTCGCCCTCACGACCCTCAACTCGCCCGACGGATTCGGCATCGGCGCCCGGCACATCACCGTCTCGACCGT
>DATAHW010000047.1:0-21459 GCA_036262935.1 Gemmatimonadales bacterium
ACGGCGCCGCACTGTTTGGTGGCCTCGAGCGCCTGGCGGCGCAAGCGGGTCAGATGAGTCTCGCGCACCCGATTGGCGACGCCGCCGGTGCGCTCGGTCTCGAGCGGCGACACGGCCGTCGCGCCGAGCTCGGCGGCCTTCTCCACCACCCAGCCGAACCGCTCGCGGTCTCCCGCGCCAACGGCCAGCCGGAGCTCCGCCGGCCGCGCGTGCCGCTCCGCCGTGTCCACGTCCACCAGCCACTCGCGCCCGGACACGGCCAGCCGGCCGGTCCCCACGAGTCCGGCGCCGTCCCGGAGTGCCACCACCTCGCCCACCCGCGCGCGGCGGACCCGAAGATGGTGCCCCTCGCCCTCGTCCACCTGCTCGCGCCGGCCAGGTGTGACCCCGCGCGGAACGAGCACCGTGATCACGGCCGCGCCGCCGCCACCGCCCACCAGCCCGCGTCCACGACCTCGTCGCGCAGCTCGAGACCGGCCGTCCCGAGCGCGCGCCTGAAATCGTCGGCCTCGGGCTCCTCCATGCCGGAAAAGATCGCGAGGCCGCCCGGGCGGAGCGCGGCGCGGATGGCCGGGAGCAGCGCCGAGTTGACGGTCCGCAGAATGTTCGAGAGGAGGAGGTCGACGGGACCGAGCAGCGGCGCGAGATCTCCGGCCTCACCGTCGACGAACTCCACCGCGCCCGCGACACCGTTCCGCTCCGCGTTGCGCCGGGCGACGGGGGTGGCGTCGGCGTCGTTCTCGATCCCGACCGCTCGCCCGGCGCCGAGCGCGACGGCGGCAATTGCCAGGATCCCGCTCCCGCTGCCGAGGTCCAGCACCGAATCGCCGGGGCGCAGGTGGCGCTCGAGCAGCGTGAGCGCGGCGCGGGTGGAGCCGTGCTCGCCGCTGCCGAAGGCCGATTCCGGATCGAGGACCACGGCGGGCCCGTCCGGCTCCCCGGCCCGATCCACCCAGGACGGCATCACGGTGAGGCGCCCGAAGCGCCGGGCGCCCAGACCGGTACGCCAGCGCGTGGCCCAGTCCACCGGCTCGATCCGGCGGCGCGACGCCTCGAGTGTCGACCCGTCGGCCGCGGCGAGCGCGGCCACGAGCTCGTCCGCCGCGCGCTCATCCTCGGCGAAGGTGACGAGCGTGCCGTCCGCGCGCTCTTCCACGGCGTGCCCGGTCCGCGCCACGAGCCATGCGCCGACCCACTCGCGGCGCGCCGGCGCCGCGCGCACGTCGACAGCCCACCAGCTCATGCGCCGAGCGCTTCCTTCAGCTTGGACCAGAAGCCCGGCGACCGCTTGGGGGCTTCGCCCTCGAGCGCGGCGAGCTCCCGGAAGAGCCGCTCCTGCTCCGCCGTCAACCGCTCGGGCGTCCAGACGTGGACCCGAACGATCAGGTCCCCCTTGCTGTTCTGGCCGAGCACGGGAAGACCGCGCCCGCGGAGGCGGATAATGGTTTCGGGCTGGGTTCCCGCCTGCACCCGGATCTCCTCGTCGCCATACGGGGTGGGCACGGTGAAATCCCCGCCGAGCGCGGCCTGCGAGAACGACAGCGCGAGATCGAAGACGAGATCGTTCCCCTGACGCTCGAATCGCTCGTCGTCCCGGATGTCGAGCATGACGAGCAGGTCGCCCGCGGGGCCGTTGCGCGGGCCGGCGGCGCCCTGTCCCCTGAGCGTCAGGTAGTTGTTGCCCGACACGCCCGCCGGGATGTCCACGGTGACGGTCCGGTCGGTCCGCACTCGGCCTTCGCCGCGGCACACGTCGCACGGCTCCAGCACCACGACGCCCTCGCCGGCGCAGGTGGGGCACGGGGACACCGACACGAACTGCCCGAACATGCTGCGCGCGGCGCGCCGTACCTCGCCGGTGCCGCCGCACGTGGAACAAGGCGAGGGCTTGCTCCCCGGCCGGGCTCCGGTGCCTTCGCACGCGGTGCAGCGGCCCGCCGCCTTGAAGCGCACCGTCTTCTTCACCCCGGTTGCCACTTCGGCCAGGGTGAGCTTGACGGTGACCCGCACATCCTGCCCCCGGCGCACGTCCGCGCGCGAACGCCCGCCCCCGAACAGCGACTCGAAGCCGCCCATGCCGCCGAAGTCGCGCATGAAGATGTTGAGGGCTTCGCTCAGGTCCACGTGGTGGAACCCGCCGCCGGCGCCGGCACCCACGCCCGCCTTCCCGTAGCGGTCGTACGCCGAGCGCTTCTGCGGGTCGCGGAGCACCTCGTAGGCCTCGGTGATCTCCTTGAACCGGGCCTCCGCCTCGGGCGCGGGGTTCCGGTCCGGGTGGAAGTCCATCGCCAGCTTGCGATAGGCCTTCTTGATGTCGGTCTCGGTCGCGTCACGCGACACGCCGAGCAGGGCGTAGTATTCGCTCACTCCAGAAGATCCTCCACCAGGCGGCTGGTGTGCTCCACCAGTCCGATGATCTTGTCGTACGGCATGCGGGTCGGGCCCATGACCCCGATGACTCCCTTGAGGTCACCCGCCTCGTACGAGGCCGTCACCAGCGTGAACTCGGTGAGCCGGGCATCGGGATTCTCGGCGCCGATCGTGATCGAGAGCCCGGTCTGCCGCCGCGATGCGAGCGCCTGCTTGAGCAGGTCCCGGCCCTCGGTGAGCCGCAGCAGATCGCGCATTCGCGCGTTGGACGCGAACTCGGGCTGGTCGGCCAGCATCTGCGCGCTTCCCAGCACCACCGTGTCCTGCTCGCCCGAGAAGATCTCCTCGCCTTCGGCGAGAAAGATGTTGAGCAGCTCGCGCCCGCCGTCCGCGGCGGCATCGCGCAGGCGCTCGGGAAGCGTGGCGCGAATCTGCTGCAGCGTGTGCCCCGAGAGCCGTTCGTTCAGCACCCGCGAGACGTCCTGCACGGTACTCGGGCGGACTCGCGCCGGCACCTCCACGAAGATGGTGCGCACGAGGCCGCTGCGCAGATTGAAGACCAGCAGCAGCCGCTCGGAGCTGACGGACACCAGCTCGAGCCGCTCGAGCACCATCTCGTCGAGCGCCGGCGCCACGGCCACCCCGAGCTCCTGGGTCAGGACCCCCAGCACCTGGGCGGCCCGGCGGAGCACCTCGTCCACCGCGCTCCGCGCTCCAAGGAGGTGTTCGTGCAGCGCGTGCCGCGCCTCGTCGCTCGGCGGCGCCAGCCGCATGATCTCGTTGACGTAGACCCGGTACGCCCGGTCCGTCGGAATCCGGCCCGCGGAGGTGTGCGGGTGGAACAGATATCCCTTGTCCTCCAGCTCGCTCATCGTGCTCCGGATGGTGGCGGGCGACACGCCCAGACCGAACCTCCGGGCGATCGTCTGGCTCCCGGCAGGCTCGGCCGTCTCGATGTAGGTCTGCACGACCGCCTGGAGCACCCGAAGTTCGCGCTCGCTCAACTGATCCATCATGGGCATAGCTAAGAAATCTATTGACTTACGGGGCCTGGAGGTAGGATCGGGCCGGGTTCGGTTGACCGGGCGAAGGACGCGGCCTACCCTGGAGATGCGCTGAAACGAGTCCGAGAACCTGTGAGCGAATGGAGAGCACATGCCGAGTACGACTACCGAACGTACCCATGCGATGGAGCGGTGCATCGAAAACTGTACCAATTGTCACCGCACGTGCCTGGAGACGGCCGCCCGGCACTTCCGCGGGGAGAGCACCCCCAAGCTCGAGGAGCCCCACGTCCGGCTGCTGATCGACTGCGCGCAGATCTGCGCGACCAGCGCCGACTTCATGATGCGCGGATCCGACATGCACGGCCACACCTGTGGTGCCTGCGCCGCCATCTGCGAGCACTGCGCCGACGAGTGTGACCGGATGGGCGAGAACCCCTACATGGCCGCGTGCGCGGAGATCTGCCGCCGCTGCGCCCAGTCGTGCCGGGAGATGTCGGCCGCTATGCGCTAGCGACAGCAACCAGCGCGTCGAGCCGCAGCCAGCCCTCCGCCGTCAGCCGGACCCGGCACGTCGGGGTGAGCCGTGCCCATCCCGCCTCCGTCCACGCTGTGACGGTATCCTCCGGCAGCCGCACGGCGGGCAGCCCCTCGGCCGTGCGCAACCCCAGGTAGAGCTCCTCCAGCGCGATCGCGTCCTCGGAGAGCTCCTCAGTCCCGGCCTGGACGCTCGAGCCCGCCGCGCTCGCCCGCTCGTAGGCGGGCCAGTCGCGCAGGTTCCACCGGCGCGTCCGACCGAACCCGCTGTGGGCGGACGGGCCCAGCCCGAGGAAGGGTGCGCGGCGCCAGTAAGCGCTGTTGTGACGTGCGCGCCGGCCGGGAAGCGCGGCGTTGGAGACCTCGTAATGCTCGAAGCCCTGGGCCGCCAGCGCGCCATGCGCCCGAAGAAATTCCGCGGCATAGCGGTCCTCGTCCACCGGGGTGACCTCGCCGCGCTCGGTCCACCGGCCAAGCGCGGTGTGCGGCTCGACCGTCAGGCCGTAGAACGAGAGATGCGTCGGGGTCAGGGCAAAGGCGAGCGAGAGGTCGCGCTCCCAGTTTCTACCCTGCGCGGCAGGCAGGCCGAAGATGAGGTCGAGTGAGACGTCGTCGATCCCGGCCTCGCGGATGGCGGCCACCGCCGGCGCGACCTGCTCCGCGGTATGGGTGCGGTGCATCCACTGGAGCACCGCCGGATCGAACGACTGTACTCCGAGTGATACCCGGTTCACTCCCGCCGCCTGCCAGGCCGAGGCGCGCGCCGCCGTCACGTCGTCGGGGTTGGCCTCGAGCGTGACCTCGGCGTCAGGAGACACGGGACGCGCCTCCCGGATCGCGTCCAGCAGCTCGGCGATGCCGGCCGGATCCAGCCGCGAGGGCGTTCCGCCGCCGAAATAGACGGTCCGCACCCGGCCGGCCTCTGCCCAGACCGGGTGAGCCTGCCAGCCCAGCCACTCCCGCCGCACCGCTTCCACGAACCGCTTCGTCGGCACGTACCGCCTGACTGCGATGGCGAAGTCGCAGTAACTGCACCGGCGGGCGCAGAAAGGGACGTGGATGTAGACGTGCATCCCGAAATATGCACCCGGCGAGGTGTGACGCTGAACGTCAGATCCGCCGGAACCGCCGCCCCGGAAGCTGCTCGGCGACGCCGGAAAGCTCGAGCCCGCAGAGCAGCGCCAGCAGCTCCCCGGCCGGACGGGCGCAGCGCTCGATGAGCGCGTCGAGGTGCACCGCCTCCGCGGAGAGCCGCTCGGCAACGTCCCGCTCGCCGGCGGTGAGCGTCCCGGGGAGCGCTCGCGGCCCGGGCTCCGGGGTGGGTGGCTCGTCGGAGCACGGCGCCGCCTCAGGGTAGTGCTGCAGGAGATCTTCCGGCTCGAGGTAGGGCGTCGCACCGTCCCGGATGAGGCGATTGCAGCCGGCGGAGACGGGGCTCGTGATCGGGCCGGGGACGGCGACCACCTCACGGCCCTGCTCGAGGGCCGTACCCGCGGTAATGAGCGCACCCGAGCCGACAGCGGCCTCGACCACGACCGTGACGCGCGCGAGTCCGCTGATCAACCGGTTGCGCCGCGGAAAGCTGCCGGCATGGGGACGCTCGCCCGGTGGGAATTCACTCAGCAGCAGGCCGCGCGCCGCCACGCGCTCATACAGCGCGCGATTGGCGGCCGGGTAGATGACACCGAGCCCGTTGCCCAGCACGCCGAGCGTGGCGCCGCCGGCCTCGAGCGCGGCGGCGTGGGCCACGGCGTCGAGTCCGCGGGCCATCCCGCTCACCACCACGATTCCCCCGCGCGCCGCGAGGCCGGCGATGCGGCGCGCCACCGCGTGGCCGTACGCGCTGTGATCCCGGCTCCCCACGATTGCGACCGCCGGCCGCTGGAGCAGACCGAGATCGCCCTGGGCAAACAGGACCGGCGGCGGATCGGGAATCAGCCGGAGCGTCCCGGGGAACTCGGCGTCATCCGGGAGCAGAACCCGCGCGCCCATTCCTTCGGCCAACTCTGCGACCCGGCGCCCGGCCGCGAGCGGCGTGCGCTTGATCTCCGAGGCGAGAGCGCGCGAAATCCCCGGCACGGTGCATAAAAGCGCGAACGGCGCCGAATGGGCGCCGAGCGGGGTGTGGCAGGCTGCGAGCAGTGCCTGGAGGCGGGCCGGCCCCATGCCGGCAACCTGCACCAGCGCGAGGTAGGCGAGGCGTTGATCATCCATTCATTCGTCGTCCATGAACTCCCAGTAGCCCGGCACGTCCAGTGCCGGAGGGGTGGCGCCTGCCTCGGCTGCGGCTGATCGGGTCCGTTCGAGAAAGGTCCAGAGGAATTCCTTCAACTCGTCCAGCCCGGTGCCGGCGGCGCTCGAGATGGCCAGCGTTCCGGCTGCGTCGGGGGCATGCACTATCGGCAGCGGGTCATCGGGGGGCAGGAGATCGCGCTTGGTGAGCAGCAGCACGTGCGGCGTGCCCGCCAGCACCTCACTGTAGAGCCGCACTTCCTCCCGGAGCCGATGGTAGGTCTCCTGTGGATCGGGCGCGTCGAGCGGTACGAGGAACGCGAGCACCCGGGTGCGCTCGACGTGCTGCAGGAAGCGGAGCCCAAGCCCCTTGCCGGCGTGCGCCCCCTCGATGATCCCGGGAATGTCCGCCATCACGAACGTGCGGTGACCCGGGAGCGCCACCACGCCCAGGTTGGGCTCGAGCGTGGTGAATGGGTAGTCGGCGATCTTGGGCCGCGCCGCGGAGAGCACGGAGAGCAGCGTGCTCTTGCCGGCGTTGGGCTCGCCGACGAGCCCGACGTCGGCGATCAGCTTGAGCACCAGCTCGATCTGCCGCTCTTCTCCCTCCTGGCCCGGCTCCCACTCGCGGGGGGCCTGGTGCGTCGAGGTGGCGAACCGTGCGTTGCCGCGACCGCCTCGTCCACCCCGGGCGACGAGGAGTGTATCGCCCTCGCGGAGCACCTCGCCCAGGAGGGCTCCGGTCTCGGCATCCCGCACCACCGTGCCCGGCGGCACGGGCAAATAGAGGTCGTCGGTGGAGGCGCCGGTCTGCGTCTTTCCCCGGCCGTGCTCCCCCCGGCCGGCCTTCCACAGATTGCGGTAACGGTAGTCGAGCAGCGTGGCGAGGTTGGCGTCGGCACGGACGTAGATGCTGCCGCCGTGGCCGCCATCGCCGCCGTCGGGGCCGCCCTTGGGATTGTACTTGAATCGGGCAAAGGAGCTGGCGCCGGAGCCACCCGTGCCCGCCACCACCCGGACCACCGCGCGATCGATGAACATCAGTTCCCCGGCGACCACCCTTCGCGCACGCTGCGCCAGAGCTCCTTGACCTTCTTCCACTGGTCGAACGAGAGGAGCGGGTTGACGATGGAGAGCACCCCCTCGATCTGCCCGAAGGAGGCCCCCGCGTTGAGCGCGCCGCGCAGGTGCGAGTGCAGCTGCTTCGGCGCCTCGAGCACGGCCGTCTGCGCCACCGTGCAGAGCTCGCGCCTGAGGAGATCCAGCCCGGGGCGCCCCAGCGTGCGGCCGTATCCCTCGGTGATCATCCAGGCATCGATGGCAGGGTGCAGGGTGCGTACGCTCTCCCGGAGCTTGCTGTAGTTCTCGCCGTAGACCGTGGCGCAGACCGATTCGCCCCGGCGCGTCCACTCCGGCACCTGGCCATAGTCCTGCCCCTCGTCCGACTGCGGCGCCGGCAGGCCGCTGAACCGGCGCCACACCGCGAAGGCGATGAGCGCCCGAGGGTACCCCACCATGAGCACCGACTGGAGGAGCAGCTCCTCGACCCACTGCGCGGGCACCTGGGATGAGCGGAGCGGGCCCACGCGCTCGCGCAGCTCGGGCTCGTACCCCTGGGCGATGGCGGCGGCGAAGCGGACCAGATCGCGCGTCTGCGGGTCGAGACTATCCTGTTTCGCCATCCATCCTACCTCGGTCGATGGGAGGGTGTGCACCGGATCCGCGCCGGGCTCAGTCACGAAAACGCAGCGCACCGGCGGCGCGCACCGCGCCGACCGTGGTGCCCCGAGTGTTGACGATCGGCCGCTCGGCGTGGGATTCGACGGGCGTGAAATCGTAGCCCGGCTCGACGCCCGCGTGCGCCAGCAGCGCGCGCATCACCGCCAGCAGCGCCGGCGCCGCGGCCGCCGAATCGCCGTCGGCCAGCTTGAGGGCGATCCCGAGCTCGAGTCCTGGCAGGGCCGCGCAGTAGACCCCCGCGGCGCCGACCTTGGCCAGCACGCGGCCCGGCCATGCCGCCATCAGCTCGGTGCACAGCCGGCCTGTCCCGGCGACGAGGTCCGGGTGCGCCGTCATCGCCGTCCGGAGGCGTGCCGCCCCGGGCTCCGCCGCCGCGCCGAACCGGGCCCAGGCTCCGGCCATCGCCGTGAGCGGAAGCCCGAACGTCACCGCCGCGCAGCCGTCCGTGGCCTGCCGGATTGTGGTTGCCGGCAGCTCCGTCCAGCGCGACACCTCAGCCAGGATCCGGCGCTGCACCGGATGGTCGGGCCGATTGTAGCCGGTCGCCGGCCAGCCGTGATGGCGCGCGAGCGCGAGCATTCCGGCGTGCTTGCCCGAGCAGTTGCTCCAGAGCGGCGTGAGCGTGATTCCCTCGCGCGCGACCCGCTCCGCCACGGCCGCTGACAGCGGCTGGTGCGGCCCGCACGCCAGATCGTCCGCCGTTGCGCCGATCCGCCGGAGGAACCCCTGCGCCACGGCCAGATGCTTCGGCTCGCTCGAGTGCGAGGCGCAGGCGAGCGCGAGCTCGGCCGGCGTGAGGCCGAGCGCATCGGCGGCACCGTCCCCGAGCAGCGGGAGCGCCTGGAACGGTTTGGCCGCGGAGCGCCAGAAGCTGATGCGTCCGGGCTCGCCCGCGTAGGCGACGAGCCGTCCCGCGGGATCGACCACCGCAACGGACACCACGTGCACGGACTCGACGATATCGCCGCGCGTGGCCTCGATCCGGAGGTCGCTCATGGGCGGAAGATAGCGGCGTGCCGTGGGCGGCGTATACCTTACGGGCCCGATGCCACCACCCTTTCGCGTCTTCGCCGGCGCCGTCATCCTGGCCGGCGCGCTGGCCCCGTGCCGTGCGGGCGCGCAGGCGTCTCCCTATCTCCCGCTCGACGATCCGCGCCTTCCGCTGATCGAGCATCTGATCGCCCGGGGCGACATCACCGATCCGACGCCGATGGTCCGCCCCTTCCGCCGGGCCGACGCGCTCCGCGCGCTCGCCGAGGCCGACAGTGCGGCCGATCGCGCGGGGCACGGATCCCCGCTGGTGCACGCGCTCCGCGAGTCGCTCGAGGAGCCGCCGGGCGACCAGACCTGGCGCGTCGCGGCGCGTGCCGGCGGGCAGGCGTTCAGCCACGTCCGCCGGGACGTGCTCCACCCGCTTGGCCCCGACGGCGTCCGCCCTTACGCGGACTTCACCGGCGAGGCGGTGATCGGCCCGTTCGCGCTGGTGACGCGCCCCGCCGCGGAGCCGCGCATCGTGGACGACCCCGAGTGGCCCGGCCGGAAAGACCTCACGCTCGCGTGGCGCATGGTCGAGGCATATGCCAGCGCGCAGTTCAGCTTCGGGAACGTGTTCTACGGGCAGATGGACCGGAACTGGGGCCCGGTGGGCGTCCCCGGCATCCCGCTCAGCGATTATGGCTATCCCCAGGTCGAGGCCGGTTTCCTCGTGGGCACCCGCGCGCGCACGCTCGAGCTGGAGGCACTCGCCCGCTCGCTGACCGATGCTCGCGATACGTCGGGCGCCGTCGTCCACCGCTACTTCTTTGCCCACCGGGCGAGCGCGCGGCTGAGCGACCGCGTCCGGCTCGGGCTCTGGGAGACCACGGTGCTCTCCGGTGTGGATCGGGCGTTCGATGGCCGCTACCGCAACCCGCTCAGTCTGCTCCTCCTCGCCAACCAGTACGGCCTCGGCGCGGACGGGAATGTGCTCTTCGGCGCCGACCTGCACTGGCGCGTGCGCGGCCGCACGACGCTCCAGGCCCAGCTCGCCATCGACGACTTCCAGTATCAGGGCGCCGACACCGCGGGCCGCTATCCCAACCGCTGGGCGCTTACCGTGGGCGCCTTCGGCCCGCTCGGCCGCGCGCTCTCCTGGCGCGGGCTCTACACCCAGGCATCGAGCCTCGCCTTCCGCACCCTCGACCCGTTCGAGAACTTCACGGACGCCGGCGTCGGGATCGGTCGGAACTTCGACGACATGGACCAGCTCACGCTCACCGTCGGCGTGCCCGGCGGCACCCGCTGGCTGTTCACGCCGGAGCTGACGCTGCTGCGCCAGGGCGAGGGAGAGATCGACGCGCCGTTCCCCGCGACCGCTGGCGCGGCCGGAGCCATCCCGCAGCTCTTCATCGGCGTCGTCGAGCGCACCTGGCGCGCCGCGCTGGACGTGAGCGGCCGGCAGGGACCGCTGGACCTCCATCTCAACGCCGGGCTCCACCACGTGGTGAACGCGGGCCATGTCGCCGGCACGACGGTCAACCGTTTCGAGGGCCGGTTGCAGGCCACACTGGGCCTGGGCCGCCGAGGAGTGCTGCAATGAGGCCACCGCCGGCGCCACTCACGCGCGATCGCGTGCTGCATTTGATCAACCGGATGCAGACCAGCCGGGTGGTCGTGGTGGGCGACATCATGCTCGACCGCTATCTCGTGGGCGATACCGAGCGGCTGAGCCCCGAGGCGCCGGTGCCCGTCGTGACCGTGCGCGAGCGCCACGCGGCGCTGGGCGGCGCCGCCAACGTGGCGGCCAACGTGGCCGCCCTCGGCGCCCGCTGTCTGCTCGTCGGGACCGTGGGCGACGACGTCGAGGGCGCCACCATCCGCCAGGAGCTCGCCGTGGCGCGCCTGGAGGACCGCTTCGTCCTGACCGTCGCCGGCCGGCCGACCACGTCCAAGACGCGCATCATCGCGCGCTCGCAGCAGATCGTCCGGATCGACGACGAGGTGGACGCGCTGCTGGACGGAACCGATCTCGAACGGTTGGTGAGCGCCGCCCGGGCCGCGCTGGCCGACGCGGATGCGCTCCTGCTCGAGGATTACAACAAGGGGGCGCTCCCGCCCGCGCTCATCGCGGCCGGCATGGAGGTCGCCCGCCGCCGGGGGATCCCGGTCGTGGTGGATCCCAAGTACCGACAGTTCTTCGAATACGCCGGCGCCACGGTGTTCAAGCCCAACCGTCGCGAGCTCGAGTCCGCGCTCGGCGCGGCCGTCGACCTCCAGACCGGCAACGCGCTCTCGGGAGTGCTCTCACGCCTGCAGGTGGACAACCTGCTGGTGACGCTTGGCGCGGAGGGGATGGTGCTGGTGATGAAGGACGGCAGCACGACGCACATCCCGAGCATTGCGCGCGAGATCTACGACGTGTCGGGGGCGGGCGACACGGTGACGGCATGGATGGGCACCGCGCTCGCGGCCGGCGCCTCGGTGCGCGAGGCGGCGCAGCTCGCCAACTACGCGGCGGGGGTGGAGGTGAGCAAGGCCGGCGTGGCGACCGTATCGCCCCAGGAGGTGCTCGCGGCGCACGAGGAACGCTTCGACCAGATCGGCCGGCTGCGCCGCGGGGGCCTGATCTAGCCGACGCCGGTCCCGAAGGCCAGCCAGATGCGCCAGGGCACGCGGACGCCCTCGATGTACCGGCGCAGGAGCTCCGCACCCTCGGCATGCTCGGCGGCAAGCTCCACCACGCCTGCCTCCGCCATCCGCGCGTGCAGCAGCTCGGCACACTCCGTCTTGGCCACGGCGGCCAGTCGCTCCTTGCCCCACGAGTTGCGGGCGCCGACGCCGGCCTGCGCGAGGAAGCCCAGCAGATCGCGCCGGGTCCAAGTGCCGAGCCAGCCGTCGAGGTCCGTCGCGGGCACCACGATGCCGGTGGCCAGGACCAGCCGCGACGACTCGGCCACGTCGAGTCCGCGCTTCCGCGTCTCGTAGCGGCTCAGGCTCGCCAGGGTCCGGGGCACGTGCGGGTGCGCGGCCAGGTGCCGCACCGCGTCCACCGCATGCGCGCGCGCGCCGAGCGGCAGCGGCTTCAGCGCCGCGAGCAGACGCTGGAGCGCCGGATCGTCGCAAGCCGCCAACGAGGCGAGCTCGCCGGGCGCGAGCAGCGGCCAGGCGGCCCAGTAGCTCATCTCCTGCCCCATTTCCTGAACGAAGCGGTTGCGCGCTTCGACCAGGCTGCCGGCATCACGGAGCACGAGCGGATACGGCGCCATGACGGAGGCGGCGAAATCCGCGGCCTCCCCGGTCATGACGAATCCGGAGAACCCTTCGTGAACCGCCAGCAGGATCAGCGTCACCTTCAGATCGAGGCAGGCTTCGTCGTCCAGACCGCCAAGGTGCCGGTCGAGCGGGGCGCCGAGCAGACTCCCGGCCAGACGGCAGTAGTGCCCGCGCAGGGTCTCCGGGCTTTCGCCGAGGCCCGGGTTGGCCTCGCGGACCCGGAACAGGTACTCGCTGACCGCGTCCACGTCACCCCGCCGGACCCACTCGCGCAGCCACGGCGAGAAATCCACGCACGGCACGCAGCTCGACGGCGCGTGGGTGCGCGAGAGACACGGGTAGTCGGGGTGCCCCTGGCCGGCGGCAAACGCCAGCAGGTCGGCAATGAGCGTCGTTGAGAGCGTAGTCGTCATCCTGCAACCCCGCTACAGTCGGGGGAACCGCGCCCCGGCGGGACGGGGGCGGGCAACAATGTTCCGCCGAATCCTGATCTCGGCAAGGGGCCCGGGCCGGGCTGGCGGAAAGGAAGGGACCGGCAGGGGGTGGTCCGCGGAATGGGCGATGAGGGGCTCGAACCCCCGACCTCGCGCATGTGAGGCGCGCGCTCTAACCGGCTGAGCTAATCGCCCGAGGCATCGGGAGGGGGAGTCTACACCCTCCCCCCCGGGCAGGCAAGACGACCAGGCCGGCTCGCCGGGCGTGATCGTTGGATTTGCGCGGCTTGCGCCCTGTCCCGTAACGCACGATCATCAACCCACAATCCGCCCGACCATCGCCGGTCGCGGTGACGCGCCGCACACCGCCGCCCGCCGGCGGCGCAAGGGACACACCACATGCTGCCCACCCGCTCCGCCGCCCTGGTCGGTGCGTTCCTGCTGCTCCCTGCCCACGCGCCGTCCGATGGCGCGCCGATGCGCGGCTTCACGCCGGCCTCCGCCCGGGTCGAGCGCGGCTGGGAGGCAAAGTTCCAGGCGGTCCCCTCCCCCGACTCGCTGCGCGAGTTCATGCGCATCCTGTCGGCGCGCCCGCACCATCTCGGCTCGCCACGCGACAGCGTGAACGCGGCATGGATCCTCGACCGTTTCCGCGCCTGGGGGCTGGACGCGCGGATCGAGGTGTTCCAGGTCCTCTTCCCCACGCCGCGGGAACGCCGGGTCGAGCTGGTGGGCCCGACGCGGTTCGTGGCGCGGCTCCGGGAGCCCGCGGTGAAGCAGGACCCCACGAGTGCGCAGCAATCGGAGCAGCTCCCGACCTACAACGCCTACTCGCCCGACGGCGACGTGACCGCGCCGCTCGTCTTCGTCAACTATGGCCTTCAGTCCGACTACGCTCAGCTCGAGCGGCTCGGCGTCTCGGTCAGGGGCGCGATCGTGATCGCGAAGTACGGCCGCTCCTGGCGCGGCATCAAGCCGAAGCTCGCGGCCGAGCACGGCGCCGTGGGCTGTCTCATCTACTCGGACCCGGCGGACGACGGTTATCACGAGGGCGACACGTATCCCGCCGGGCCGTTCCGGCCGCGCGACGGCGTGCAGCGCGGCAGCGTGCTGGACATGCCGCTGTACGCCGGCGACCCGCTCACCCCGGGCATCGGCGCCACCGCCGGCGCGAAGCGGCTCGCGCGCTCGGAGGCGCGGACGCTGCCGACGATTCCAGTGCAGCCGCTCTCCTCCGCCGACGCCCAGCCGCTGCTCGCGGCGATCGGCGGCCGCTCCGCGCCACCGGGCTGGGCCGGCGCGCTCCCGATCACGTACCACGTGGGCCCGGGCCCCGCGCGTGTCCATCTCGCGCTGCGGTTCGACTGGCAGTTGGTGCCCGCGTACGACGTGATCGCCCGCATCCGGGGCGCGGTCCTGCCCGACGCGTGGGTGGTCCGCGGCAACCACCACGACGCCTGGGTCAACGGGGCGGGCGATCCGGTGTCGGGAACGAGCGCGTTGCTGGAGGAAGCGCGGGCCTACGGCAGCCTGCTGCGGCAGGGATGGCATCCGCGGCGTACCATCGTGCTGGCGGCGTGGGATGGCGAGGAGCCGATGCTGCTCGGTTCCACCGAATGGGCCGAAGCTCACGGAGACGAGCTCGAGCAGAAGGCGATCGCGTATCTCAATACCGACGGCAACGGCCGCGGCCGGCTTGACGCCGACGGCTCACCTTCCCTGGCCCGGCTCCTCTCCGAGGTCGCGCGCGACGTGACCGACCCGGAAACGGGAATGACCGTGTGGACGCGATCGCACCTCGGCGGGATCGCGGCCGCCCACGGTGCCGACCGTCGGGACGCTCGGCAGCGGACGGATCTCGCGGTGGATCCGATGGGCTCGGGCTCGGACTACACCGCCTTCTATCACCACTTCGGCATCCCATCGCTCAACCTCGGCTTCAGCGGCGAGGACGATGGCGGCGTCTACCACTCGATCTACGACAGCTATCACTGGTTCACCACGTTCAGCGACACGTCCTTCGCCTACGGCCGCGCGCTGTCGCAGACGGTGGGCCTCGCGACCATGCGGCTGGCCGACGCGGAGGTGCTGCCCTACGAATTCAGCCGGGTTGCGGAGCGCGTGAAGGCCAACCTGAAGGATGTGCAGGAGCTGCTCACGACCACCCGTGATTCGCTCGAGGAGCAGAACCGGCAACTGGACGAGAGCACCTTCGTGGCGATGACCGATCCGCGCAGGCCCCTGAAGCGGCCCGCGCGGGAGGCGCCGCCGCCGTTCCTGAACCTCGCGCCGCTCCAGAACGGCGCCGGCCGGGTGGAGTCGGCCGCGTCCCGGTTCGAGCAGGCCTATGCGAACCTGATGAAGGACGACACGGCGCTCGACTCGGCCGGCACCGCCGGGCTCAACACGCTCCTGTTTCAGGCCGAGCGGGCCCTCGCCGCCGGCGACGGCCTTCCGCGCCGGCCGTGGTACCGCCAGCTCCTGGCCGCACCGGGCTGGTATACGGGCTACTCCGCCAAGACCCTTCCCGGCGTGCGCGAGGCGATCGAGGCCCGGCGCTGGGCGGAAGCGGAGGCCCAGGCCGGTGCGCTCGGCCACGCGCTCGAGACCGAGGCGGCGCTCCTGGACCGCGCCTCGGAGCTGCTCGAGCGGCGGGCACCAGGACTGGACGCGTCTCCCGGACCGTCCTAGCTTGGGACGGCGGCCCCCCGCAGAAGGCCGCGCCGACCATCGGCCATCCCCGGAGTCTCATGACACCCGAACTCGTTCCCGGCTCGACGCTCGGAAGGGTGCTCTGCGCGGTCGTGCTCCTGATCCTCGCGCTCTGCGCGGGATACGCCGTCGTGCAGGGCCTCACCAACTTCCGCGCCATTACCGTCTGAGCCGGTCGCCGGCCCGCCAGCGCGGGCGTGGAGGCGCTCCATGACGAAGCGAGGCACCCGCCGGTTCTTTCTGGGCGGCACGCTCGCCTGTACCGTGCTCTTCGTGGGCATGACGATCGACAGCCACCGGCAGTTCGGCCGGCTCACCCACGCGGACCAGATCACGCCGGCCGTGATCGCGGGGAAGCACGTCTGGCACCGGAAGGACTGCATCAACTGCCACACGCTCCTGGGTGAGGGCGCGTACTACGCCCCCGATCTCACCAAGATCACGGAGCACCGCGGCACCGCCTACCTGCAGGCGTTCCTCAAGGACCCGGCGAAGTTCTACACCGAGGCACGGGATCGGCGACTCATGCCGAATCCCAGGCTCACCGACGGCGAGATCAACGAGGTCATCGCGTTCCTCGGCTGGGTGTCGAAGATCGACAACCAGGGCTGGCCGCCGCGCCCGATTCTTGTTTCCGGCGCCGCGATCCCGGGCACCAACGTGGGCGGCCCGGCGCCGCACGCGGCGTCGAACGAGCCCTCCGAGCAGGGCGAGGCGCTCTTCCGGACATCTCCCCCGGGCTGCTTCAGTTGTCACTCCGTGTCTCCGGGGGTGAATCTGGCGGGCCCGAGTCTGGCGGACATCGGCGTGCGTGCCGGAACCCGGGTGAAGAGCCCGGACTACCATGGCCAGGCCACCGACGCCGCCGGCTACATCCGGGAATCGATCCTCCACCCCAGCGCCTATGTGGTGCCGGGACCGACCTACAGCTCCGGCGGACGATCCTTCATGCCGGACAATTTCGGCACGCTCCTCAAGGCCGGGCAGGTCGACCAGCTCGTCGCCTACCTTCGAACCCTGCAGAACTCCCAGTAAGGACTCCACGCATGCGCTACCGCTCGCAGGCCGTGGCCTACCCCTACTTCGCCGTCGCCCTGCTGCTCTTCGGGCTGCAGGTCGCGTTCGGCCTGCTCGCCGCCGCGAAGTATCTCGGCCCCGACCCGCTGTTGAACGTGCTGCCGTTCGACCGGGTCAAGGAGATCCACACCAATCTGCTCATCGTCTGGGTGCTCACCGGATTCATGGGGGCCTCGTATTACCTGGTGCCCGAGGAATCCGGCGCGGAGCTCTGGAGCCCGAAGCTGGCGTACGTCGCGCTGGTCGTGTGGGTGCTGATGGGGCTCACCGCCGTGATCGGGTATGCCTTCGGGTGGACCGAGGGCAACAAGCTCCTCGAGCAGCCGTTTCCGCTCAAGCTGGTGATCGTCGCGGTCATGCTGATGTTCCTGGCGAACCTGGTGCTCACCATCCGGCGGGCGGGCCGCTGGACCACGACCGAGGCGGTGCTCGTCGCGGGCCTCATCTTCACCGCCCTGCTCTATCTGCCGGCGCTGCTCACGTTCGACAATTACACCGTGAGCATCTTCTACCGCTGGTGGACGGTGCATCTCTGGGTCGAGGGCGTGTGGGAGATGATTCAGGGAGCGCTGCTCGCCTACCTGCTCATTCGCCTGTCCGGCGTGGACCGCGAGGTGCTGGAGAAGTGGCTGTACGTCATCGTGGGGCTCACGTTCATCTCCGGGATCATCGGCACCGCGCACCATTACTACTGGGTCGGGGTCCCGCAGTACTGGCTTCCGATCGGCGGGTTCTTCAGCGCGCTCGAGCCGCTGGTGTTCCTCGGCATGGCGATGTACGCCTACTACGCGATGCGCCGCTCCGGACTGGGCCACCCCAACCGGCTCGCCATCCACTGGACCATCGGGAGCGCCGTCTTCTCTGCACTCGGCGCCGGGCTTCTGGGACTCGCCCACACCTGGCCGGCCGTGAACAGGTGGACCCATGGGACCCTCATCACGCCGATGCACGGGCACGCGGCGTTCTTCGGGGCATACGTCATGATCGTGCTCGCCATGATCACGTACGCGCTGCCCGGGCTGACCGGCCGAGACGAGACCAGGCTGGAGGGGCCGGTGGGCATCTGGGCCTTCTGGCTCATGGTGGGCGGGATGTTCGGGATGACGATGGCCTTCGCCACCGCGGGGATCGCCCAGACCTACCTGGAGCGCATCATCGGGCTCGGCTACCTCGAGACCCAGCACAAGATCCAGGTGCACTTCCTCATGCTCCTCGCCACCGGGCTCCTGTTCGCGCTCGGCGTCGCGCTCTTCCTCTGGGACTTCTTCCTCGGCCGCGGCCGTCCCCTGCCCGTCCCGGCGACCGAGCCTCGCCTGGCCGAGACGGCAACGTAGCGCATGGCGCAGCCATCGCTCCGCTCCATCGCGCGCGAGGCCCCGTTCTACGTCGCGCGCGGCGAGGAGGTGTCCGTCTTCGAGCAGTGCCACGCGGCGGGCCTGCCCGTGCTGCTCAAGGGCCCCACCGGCTGCGGGAAGACGCGGTTCCTCGAGTACATGGCGTGGCGGCTCGACCGGCCGCTGATCACGGTGGCGTGTCACGACGACCTGAGTGCCACCGATCTGACCGGCCGGTATCTGGTCATCGGCGGCGAGACGGTCTGGCACGACGGCCCGCTGAGCGCGGCCGCCCGATCGGGTGCCATCTGCTATCTCGACGAGCTGGTCGAGGCGCGCGCCGACACCATCGTCGTGATTCACCCGCTGGCCGACCACCGCCGGGTGCTCCCGATCGAGAAGACCGGTGAGCTGGTGTCGGCCGCGCCCGGCTTTCAGCTCGTCATCTCCTACAATCCCGGCTACCAGCAACTGCTCAAGGAACTGAAACCCAGCACGCGTCAGCGCTTCGTGGCCATCGAATTCGCGCTGCCCGTGCCGGAGGCGGAGCGCCGGATCGTGGTGCACGAAGGCGGCGTGCCGGAGCCCACCGCCGCGGCGTTGGTCGAGCTCGCCATCCGCCTCCGCCGCCTCGATGCGCACGGGCTGGCCGAGCTGCCGAGCACCCGGCTGCTCGTTTCGACGGCGCGGCTCCTCGCGGGCGGCATCCCCGCGCGCGAGGCCTGCCGCGCCGCGCTCGTCGCGCCGCTCACCGACGACCCCGATCTTCGCGCGGCAATGGACGCGCTCGTCACCGCCACCTTCTGAGTCCGTGCCGTGGCCGAGCCCGAAGATCTGCTGCTCGAGTTCGCGCATCGCGGCGTCGTCGCGGCGCAGCGCTTCTGGCTCCGGTACCATCGGGACGCCGACGCGGCCTCGCGCTCGCTCGCCGGACTGCGCGCGCATCTCGAGCTGGTGCTCGCGGGCCTCGCCGACCGTCCCATCGTCCTGCTCCCGGCCGATCCACCGGCGCCCGCGAGCTGGGTGGCCCGCCTCGTCCGTCCGATGCCTCCCCACCTGCGGGATCTGGCGCCGGCGGCGACCGACGGTCGCAGCCTCTATCTGCCTCGCACGCTCCCCGCGGCGTTCGCGCCGAGCCCGCTCCCGCCCGCCCGCGCCTATCGCCTGATGCTGGCGGGACAGGTCGCCCGCATCCGCCGGGACGCAGCCGCGTGCGCGCCGGGCGATGCCGCGACGCCGGTCCACCTGCTCTACGAGCTGGCCGAGGGCATCGCGGCCGACCGCTGGCTGGCCGAGACGCTCCCGGGCCTCGTGCCCGATCTTGCCGCCGGCCGCCGGGCGAGCCTGGCGCACCGGCCCGCGCTGACGGCACTCCGGCCCGTGGAGCGCATGGTCGAGGAGCTGCTGCGCCGCGCGCTCGCGCTTCCCCCGGGTGCGACCGTGCCCGGCGTGCCGTGCCACGGCACGCCGAGGCAGTCGCGCTCCTGGGCGGCGGAGACGGCGGCAGCCCTTCCGGAGCACGGGGGGCGGAGCCGCGGACTTCCCGCCGTGGCCGCCTGGGGCCGCCTGCTCTCGCCCGCGCCGCTCGAGGCGGTCCCCGCCGCCCGGACCGGCGATTCAGGGGCAGACCACGTCCGTCCCGGGCGCACGCGGACGCTTCGGCGTGCGCCGCAAGCTCGCGAGCCCGGCCCGGGCGAAGACGCGGGCCGCATGGGCACCTGGATCATCCGACCGGACGAGCCGCAGGAGAGCGTCGAGGATCCGTTCGGCATCCGGCGACCCGCCGACCGCGATGAAGACGCGGCTCCCGAGGACCTGGCCGACGCGCTGGCCGATCTGCCGCAGACGCGCGTGGTCACCTCGTCCACGCCGCCGCGGGAGGTCCTCGAAAGCGAGTCGCCGGTGCCGCGCGGGACGCGGGGGGCAGCATCGGCCGCCGGCGTCGGTCTGGTGTACCCGGAGTGGGATTACCGGGCGCGGGCGTATCATCTCCGTGGCACCGTCGTCCGCGAGCAGCTGCTCGAGCCGGGAGACGGTGCCTGGTCGGAAGCGGCGCTCCGCCGCCAGGCAGCGCTGGTGCGGCGGGTGCGCCGGCAGTTCGCGGCGCTCAGGCCCCAGCGCGTGCGCCTTCGCCGCCAGCGGGACGGGAGCGATCTCGACATGGAAACCTGGGTGGAGACCTGGGCCGACCGCCGCGCCGGGGTAGCGGAGGCCGCGAGCGAGGACCGGCTCTACATCGCGGAGCGCGCCGCGCGCCGGAGCCTCGCGATCGCGCTCCTGATCGACGTGAGCGCCTCCACCGACAGTTGGGTGGTGGACACGCGCCGGGTGATCGATATCGAGAAGGAGGCGCTGCTCGTGGTAGGCGAGGCGCTCGCGCGCCTGGGCGACCGCTGGGCGGTCTATGCCTTCTCCGGCGAGGGGCCCGCCGGTGTCCGCACCTATCTGGCCAAGGGGTTCGATGATGCCGGTGGGCCGCAGGTGGCGCGTCGGATCGAGCGGCTGGAGCCCGACGGCTACACCCGCGTTGGCGCGGCGCTGCGGCACGTCACCGCTCGGCTCGCGGCCCAGCCTGCCCACCGCCGCCTCCTGCTGCTGCTCAGCGATGGCCGGCCCAACGACATCGATCACTACGAAGGACGCTACGGGATAGAGGACACCCGCCAGGCCGTGCGGGAGGCCGCGTCCGAGCGGGTCCTGGTCTTCGGCCTGACGGTCGACCGCACGGCACCCTCCTATCTCACCGCCATGTTCGGCCCCGGCCGGGCGGCCCTGCTCCGCCGGGCGGAACAGCTTCCCACCACGCTGGTCGAGGTCCTGCGGCGACTGCTCGCCGGCTGACACGACCTGCCCGCGGCGCCGCAATGGGCCGAAGTTACCCTTGCCCGCCGCGTTCCCGTCTCCTACGCTCTGCGCCCCCCACGCCTACGTCGCACGCCCCGCGTGCGCGCCGGCGTCATCGTTCGCTTCCGTTCACGTCGAGGAAACCCCCATGTCTCGGTCACGTCTTTCCGGACGGGCAAGCCTGGCGTTGGGAGGGCTCGCCCTCACCGCCTGCGCGCTGCTCAGCGCATGCGGCGACAGCACTTCTCCCAACCCCGCGGTCACCACCTCGGGCACCCACGCCACCCAGCTCCCGACCTACGATGACTTCAAGGCCGCGCTTACGGCGGTACAGCAGGAGGCCAACGGCGGACTCGGCTTCAATATGTGGGGTACTATCGTGGACCGACGCGGCGTGGTGATCGCCGTCGTCTTCACCGGCCAATCCCCGACCGACGAGTGGCCCGGCAGCCGCGTCATCTCGGCCCAGAAAGCCAACACGGCGAACGCCTTCAGCCTGACCAGCTTTGCGTTGAGCACCGCGAACCTCTACGCGGCCACCCAGCCGGGCGGGAGCCTGTTCGGCCTCCAGGAGAGCAATCCGGTTAATGACGAGCTGGCGTACGAGGGCGAGGTCGCCGACTTCGGGACCCCGAGCGACCCGTTGCTGGGGAAGAAGCTCGGAGGCGTGAACGTCTTCGGCGGCGGCCTGGCGCTCTACGGCGCGGACGGCGTGCTGCTCGGCGCCGTCGGCGTGAGCGGCGATCTCTCCTGCGCCGATCACATCATCGCGTGGAAGGTGCGCGACCGGCTCGGCCTCGACTTCGTGCCCGCGGGCGTCAACACGAAGAACGAAGCCAGCCCCTCGGGCGACGACAACATCATTTACGACCTGGACAAGAAGGACAAGAGCGCCGGCGGCTTCGGCCATCCGGTGTGCAACGA
>DATAHW010000048.1:0-48921 GCA_036262935.1 Gemmatimonadales bacterium
CTGGGCATTCTGGGCGCGACGCTCCTGGCGCTCGTGCTGTTCGTGGGAGTGGGCATCCTGTGGCACCGGCCGATGGCGGCGCTCGCCGGCACCGGGCCGGACGGGGTGGTGTTCGATGTCCACAGCCATACCAACGCGTCACATGACGTCCACGGCACCCTGATGGGTGGCTTCGACACGGAGGCGGACCTTCGCTGGCACCGTCGCGCGGGTTTCGACGCCGTCTTCGTGACCGACCATAACACCGTGGCCGGGCTCCGGCCGCACGGCGGCTCCCCGGTCCTCTGCCCCGGCATCGAGGTCAGCGCCTGGAAGGCCCACGTGGTGCTGCTCGGCGACTCGGTTCCGGTGGACCGCGCGCGCTACAACGGCTCGCTCGCCGCGCTCCGAACGCTGCTCGCCGAAAGCGATTCGGTGTACGGCGCGCTGAGCGTACTGTCGCTCCCCGAGTACGAGCGCAATCACTGGACTCGGCTCGACACGCTGGTGGCGGCGGGCGCGGACGGGTTCGAGATCGTGAACGCGGCGCCCAAAGCCAACGAGCTCTCCCGCGCGCGCCGGGACTCGGTTGTGGCACTGGCGCGGCGGACGAACCGGTTCGTGGTCGGCGCGAGCGACAGCCACGGGTGGGGAGCCACCAGCATGGTGTGGAACGTCATGCGGATACCGGGCGGGAAAGCTGCGGGCAGTGCGGTATGCCCCGCCCTGCTCGACGGACTCCGCCGTGGGTTCGGGTCGTCGCGCATCGTGGAGCGCCACCGGGTCCGGGCGGACGGCGGGTGGCCGATCCTGCTCACCCCGGCCGCCGTGGTCTGGGAGAGCTGGCGCGCGATGGACTGGACGCTCACCCTGGCCTGGCTGGCCTGGGTGTGGCTCGTGTGGGCGGCCGTGCGCCGACGCCACTCGTGACGCCGTTCCCCTCAACCGGACCCGCCATGTCCCGCGCCCGCTTCCTCGGCACCGGCTTCGCCGTGCCCGATCGCGTCGTCACCAACGACGACCTCTCCGCACTCATGGACACGAGCGATGAATGGATCCGGACGCGCACCGGGATCCAGGAGCGCCGCTGGGTACGCGAGGGCGAGACCGGAGCGGGACTGGCGCACCAGGCAGCGCGGCGCGCGCTCGAAGCGGCCGGGCTCGAGCCGGGAGAGCTCGACGCCATCGTGTACGCCACCTCGACGCCCGACCATTTCGCGCCCGGCAACGGGGTTTACCTGCAGCGGCTGCTCGGCGCCGACGGCATCCCGTCCATCGATATCCGGAACCAGTGCAGCGGGTTCATCTACGCGCTCTCGGTGGCGGATGCGTTCATCCGCTGCGGCCGATTCCGCCGGGTGCTGGTGGTGGGCGCGGAGGTCCAGTCTACCGGCATGGACGTGAGCACGCGCGGGCGCAACACGGCCGTGATCTTCGCCGACGGCGCGGGCGCGGTGGTGCTGGGGTCGGGAGACGACGAGCGTGGCCTCCTCGCCTTCGACCTCCACGGCGACGGGACGTACGCGGAGAAGCTCTGGGTGGACACGCCGGGCTCGATGTACCACCCGCGCGTGTCGCGCGAGCAGATCGAGACGGGGCGCCACTTCCTGGACATGGACGGGAAGGAGGTGTTCCGGCACGCCGTGGCCCGGATGCCGGAATCAGTGCGCGCGGTGCTGGCGGCCACCGGCCACACCCCGGCCGATCTCCGGCTGCTGGTGGCGCATCAAGCCAACCTCCGCATCACTGAGATGATCCAGCGGACGCTGCAGCTCCGCGACGACCAGGTCTACAACAACATCATGCACTACGGCAATACGACGGCGGCCTCGATCCCGATCGCGCTGGACGAGTGCGTGCGCGCGGGACGGGTGCGGGCCGGAGACCTGGTGGCGCTGACGGCGTTCGGGTCCGGGTTCCTGTGGGGGAGCGCACTGGTGCGGTGGTGACAGCCGCTTACTGCTGACCGCCTTCCAGCGTCAGCCGCCGGTGGCAGTGGGCACAGTCCACGGTGCGCGGCAGCCGGTACCGGCCGAACAGCGCGAACTGCTGCTCCGTACCGCAGAAGGGGCAGCGTCCCTCGACCCCGCGAAAGATCTCTCCATCCCTGAGCCGCAGCAGCCCGAGCACGAAGGCCAGCAGTAGGCCGGTGGGGACCACGACGAAGTGCACGAGCGGAATCGGCAGGGCGATGAGCGCCACGGCAATGAACGCTCCGAATACGATCGCCGCCCGCTTGAGGCGCTCGGACGGGGTCAGCACCGCGACCTCCGCCCGCGCCTCCGCGGGCGCGGCGCCGAAGCCTTCGAGATGGAGCTGCTCGGTTCTGGTCGTCACTCTGCGTCGAGCGGATATTTCCGCAGGTAGTACTCCTGGGTGCGGGTGGCCCGCGCCCGGTAGAGCTGCTCGTCGTCGTCGTCCGCATCGCTCACGAACAGGTGCAGCGACCCCGGCCACATCGTCGCCTGGAGCGACCAGTTGGTGCTGGGGGCGTGCAGCACCCATTGCAGCGCGCCGCCGCCGGCGTCCGTCAGATGGATCTCGCTCGCCCGCTCCAGCGGCACGCTCGAAGGAATGCCGGCGATCGCCGCCTCGATCGGGTCGAGCATGAGCTCCGCGTCGGTCCAGGAGCGGAACGTCACTTTTCCGTGTACGGGGGATTCGGTTTCCGGTAACTCGAACTCCGTCTGCCACTCGCCCAGCAGGTCCCATGCGTGGTCCATGGGGCCGATGTTGGGCACCTGCACCGTCGGATGTCTAGGCATCGGTGCCTCCTTCCAGTATGGTGACTGGGTAAGGACACGATCACATGCACCCGCGATACGTACTCTCACAGTAGCGACCCGAACGTCCGCCGTCATCGCCACTGAATCTTTCCGACATACGTTCCGTACTGTAACGCGGCCTCCATGTCCTCCACCCCGAGGTTCGCCATGCTCCAACTGTTGCTGACCCTGGCCGCCGGTCTCGGCGGCTACCTGATCGCCCGGCGCTTCGTGGCTCGCCGGCTCCGCTTCGTCGATGCGATTCACGCGCCGTGGGCGCCGGTGCTGGCGGGGATCGCCGGGTTCGTGCTCGCCTGGCCCGTGGCGCTGCTCCCCATTGTGAGCGCCGTGCCGGCGGTGGTCTTCGGCCTCGGTATCGGGCTGGGGACGGCCAAGGGTGCAAGGCTCGTCCGCCGCTCGACCGGGACCCACAGTCGGCTCATGCCATGATTGCAAGCTAACAGCGGGCGCGCCGCGCTCCTGTAGACTGGATCACACTCCGGGAGACGTCTATCTTGCCCGCATGACGACCGTGCACTGCGTCCGCTGCGGCCAGAACCGGGAGCGAATGGCCTTCCAGCCATTCCAGAACGAGATCGGCAAGCGGGCCTACGAGGAAATTTGCGGGCTGTGCTGGGCCGAGTGGTTGCAGATGCAGCAGCAGCTCATCAATCACTACGCCTTGAACCTCCGCGACCCGAAGGCCAAGGAGTTCCTGTTCCGGAACATGGAGCAGTTCCTCTTCTCCGGAGGGCAGGTGGGGGCGTAGGTCCCGCGCGGCTCCCTCCCCTGCCTCACTGCGACACCCCCAGCCGGAAAACCAGGTCTACCGCCGGCCCACCCGGCTCGAGGTCCTCCGTCAACCCGAGCCGCCACTCCCGTCCCGCCCGCGTCGCCAGAATCCACCCGAAGTCGAGCGACAGCTCCCGCCGGTCGAGTGCGGGGATGGTCGTACTGTGATAGTAGGGGCTGTGGTAGATCAGGTTCGCGTAGAGTGACTGGCGCCCCCAGAAGCGCCAGCGCGCACCCGAGCTCGCCGAGAGGAACGTCGTTCGCTGGAACGGCGCCAGCGCACCGTGCGTCGGGGTAATGCCCAGGCCGAGGCTGCCCTCGTAGACGAGTGGCCGAGCGACCGGCAGATGCACGGTCGTGACCACTCCGGCGGCCGGGACCCCGCGGCCGTAACCGGCCGGCGCAGTAGAGGTCGGGAGCGTGAGCGACAGCACGGTCTGCAGATGGCGGTCGTGACGCAGGCCGACAGCCGCGCGGACGTCGCCCAGGAAAAGGGCGCTCGGACGGCGCCGCAACACGACCCCGTTCGGCAGCTCGATCCGGTAGAGGAACGCATCGTTGGGCCGGCGGTCCCGCTCCTCCAGGGTAATCCCCAGCGTGCGGTGATACCAGTTGAGGAAGCCGTCGAGGAAGCCGCCGTACGCCCCGCCGACCGACGCGTCGAGCTCGAGGAACGCGCCCGGGCTCAGGTCTCGAGCCGCGCGGAGCCTGAGGCGCAGGATCTCGGCGTCCAGGGTGTAGTCGGCGCGCGGCAGCGTCGCGTGCTCGATGACGCTCGCGTAGTCGAGCGCCAGCGCGCCCGACCAGCCGCCGGGATGGGGCGGCCGGAGCGGCTCGAAGCCAAGCCCGGTCCTTGAGTCCGCTACCGGGCTGATGGGCGCATACGCCGGTAGGCCCTGGGCGCTGGCCATGGGCGGGACGAGGCAGCAGGCGATGAGCGCGACGACGGCGAAGGCGCGGTGGGTCACGTGGTGGAGAAGATAACGCTCGCTTGACAAACCCGCGGGCGGCCCCGTACGTTGTCTCCATGATCCGGTCCAACCGTGGGTGGTTCTACTTCTACTTTACCAGCGCCGGCGCGGCTCGATGCCCGTCCGGAGTCGGCAGGGTGCTGTAGCGCTCACCGACCGGACCCCATCGACGCCCCGCCGGACCGATCCGGCGGGGCGTTTTTCTATTTCACCAGCGGAGCAGATCCATGCGCGTAGCGATTCAGGGCACCTACGGCTCGTTCAGCGAAGCGGCCGCTCGGCGACGGTGGCCGGACCTCATCACGGTGCCCTGCAGGGAGGCCCGGGACGTGGTCACCGCCGTGCGGACCGGGGGAGCGGAGGCAGGGTGTCTCCCGATCGAGAACTCGCTCATCGGATCGGTCACCACCACGTACGATCTGCTCGAGGAGGCCTTCGGCGACGGTACACTCCGCCTGACCCATGAGATCCTCTATCCCGTCCACCACACCATCATGGGTCTGCCGGGTGCCCGGCTGGACGGCATCAAGCGCGTGCTCTCGCACCCCGTCGCGCTCGGGCAGTGCCAGGTCTGGCTGTCCGAGCACCTGCCGGCCGTGGAGCTGGTGAGCGCGTGGGACACGGCCGGCAGCGCCGAGCTGGTGGCCCGGGAAAAGAACCCGGCGCTCGCGGCGATCGCCGCCCGCCACGCTGCCGACGCGCACGGCCTGGTACCCCTGGCGGAGCGGATCGAGGACGATCCCACCAATCAGACGCGGTTTCTCACCTTCACTCCGGCGGCGGCCGCGCCCCTTCCCGCCGGCAATGCCGGGGCCAGCCGCTACAAGACATCGCTGATCGTCCTCATCGACCACAGGCCCGGCATGCTGGCGCTCACGCTTCAGGCGTTCGGCGTACGGGGCGTCAACCTGATGGCACTGCAGTCCCGGCCGGAGCGTTCGGCCCCGTGGACCTACCGGTTCTACGTGGACATCGACGGCGCGGCCAGCGATCCGCGCGTGGCTGAAGCGCTGGAGGAGGTCGAGGCGCTCGCGGCGAGGGTCGTGGTGCTCGGCAGTTACGAGGCATGGATCGAGGGCTCCCGGCTCTCAGCGCCGCCGCCCACCCCGGCGCACCACACCCGGAAACCGGACATCCCGCTGGTGGATCGGCGCCGCGCACCCGAGGGCACGCGCGTGCAGGTCGGACCGGTGACGTTCGGCGGGAGTGAGCGGGTGCTGATCGCCGGCCCCTGCTCCGTGGAGAGCGAAGCGATGATCCTGGAGACCGCGGAGGCGGTGGCGCACGCGGGAGGCGACATGCTCCGCGGCGGCGCCTACAAGCCGCGCACCTCGCCCTACGATTTCCAGGGACTGGGCGTCAAGGGCCTCCGATATCTGGCGGAGGCGCGCGAGCGCACCGGGCTGCCCGTGGTCACGGAGGTGCTGAGCTGGGAGGAGGTCGCGGTGGTCGGGCACTTCGCCGACATGCTCCAGATCGGCGCGCGCAACATGCAGAACTTCACCCTGCTCCGCGCCGCCAGCCGGAGCGGCAAGCCGATTTTGCTCAAGCGCGGAGCGGGCGCCACGATCGAGGAGTGGCTGATGGCGGCGGAGTATATCCTGGCGGAGGGGAACCCCCACGTGGTGCTGTGCGAGCGGGGCATCCGGACCTTCGAGCGCGCCACCCGGCACACGCTTGACCTCAATGCAGTCGCGATGGTGCTCGAGCGGACCCACCTTCCAGTCATCGTGGACCCGAGCCACGGAGCCGGCGTGCGGTCGCTGGTGACGCCGCTCAGCCTGGGGGCGCTCGCCGTTGGCGCGGGCGGCCTGATCGTCGAAGTACACCCCGACCCGGCCCACGCGATGAGCGACGGGGCGCAGAGCCTCGACATCCCCATGTTCGCGGACCTGGCACGGCAGGTCCATCCGGACAGGCCGGCGCGGCCGCGAGTAGCGCTCGCATGAGGGAAGACGGAAGGACGGAAGGATGGAAAGACGGAAACAGAAAAGCGGAAGGACGGAAAGGAGGCGATCTCCCTTCCGTCCTTCCGTCGGCTCCGTCTTTCCCCCGTCAGGGAACCGTCGTCCCCCTCCGCCCCACGAACAGGCGGTAGAGCAGGAGCAGAATCATCGCGCCGATGATGGAGGCAATGATTCCCGGCCCCTCACCTGGGTTCTGATACCAGCCCAGCGCCCGGCCCAGGAACCCCGCCAGCAGGGCACCCACCACGCCGATGATCATGGTGATGATGAACCCGCCCGGATCCTTTCCGGGCATCAGCAGCTTGGCAATCGCTCCGACGACCAACCCGATAATCAAGGTCCACAGGAAATTCATAGTGCCCTCCAAGGGTGGGCCGAACATATACAGCCGGACCGTTTGGACATCTGTGAGGCGGCGCACATCAGCGCTCGCCCGGGCCGAGGCGGGCGGTGATGGTCGCCCGCTTGCGGTTACGAAGGATGTCCAGCTTGAAGGTTTCGCCCCGATCATAGCTGCGCAAGATGCGGAGCAGGTGGGCCGGGCTGGCCGGTTTCCGGCCGTCCACGGCCTGCACCACGTCGCCCCCCTTGAGGCCGAGGCTGCTGTCCCCCGGGGCGCGAATGACCAGGACCCCGTCGGTCGTGCCGAAGTACTGTCCCAGATCGGGGTTGAGGGGTGCGAGCTCCAGGTCGGCCAGGGGCGACCCGGCCATGAACTCGAAACGTCCGCCGGGCCCCAGATCCAGCATGCCGGCCGCGGGCATCGGCATCCCGTCTCCCATGCCGCGCTGGCGGAAGAAGCGCATGGCGACCGGTTCCTCCTCGCTCACCACCGACACGGTCCGGCGGTCCTTCCCCCTGAGGAACTCCACCTGAACGGTGTCGGCGGGCTCGAGCCGGGCGGCAAGCTCGATCAGGCGGAGACCGGGGAGCGACTGCCGCTGATCGCCGTCCCGCTCGGCGCTCCCGCCGGCCAGAACGGACTGTCCGTTGAGCCTGGTGATCACATCCCCGGACTGGAGGCCCGCCTTGGCGGCCGGGCCGTTGGGTGTGACGGACTCGACGTAGGCACCGAGCGAGTCGGTGTCACGGGCCTGCAGATTCACCTTGATACCCAGGCGTGCCCGGCGGTTCATGACGATCTGCATGAGCTGGTCCGGCTCATCCATCCGCCCCTCGTCCCGCTGCTGAGCGGCGATCCGCTGGGGGGGAACGAGGCCGATGCCGGCGGCGAGCGCGGCGGTGAGGACGAAGGAGTAATGCATGGCGGGCTCCTCGGGGCTCAGAGCCCCACGTTGCTTGCGCGGGTGACGTGGACGTCGACCAGGGCATCGAGCAGTCCCACCCGTTCGCGCCAGAGCTTGAGGAGCTGCTGGTCGCGTGTCTGCTGCTCCTGCAGCTCCGCCATCTCCAGCTCCCGGTCCACCGTGGCGATCCGGTCCTCGAGTGCCTCCGCGATCCCCGCGGTCCGGCCGTCCAGCACGCGCTCGTCCGGGTGATACTGGTTGAGCGCGCTCTCGAGCGCCTGGGACCGCGCCATCTGGAGCTGGATTTCCTGTTCGCCCGCGACGCCAGCCGGGCGGGCGGGGCCGCCCAGGGCGACCGCGAGGGCGATCGACGCCGCCGCCGCCAAGCCGACCAGGCCACCGGCCCGGAGCCGGCGCTGCCGGCGCTCCGCCCGCACGCGCTCGGCCACTCGCGGCCAGCGGTCCCGGGCCGGGCGAAGCGCCGGCAGCGCCTTGAGCCGGGCCACGCGCTGGTGCAACCGCTCCAGCTCGGCGCGGCAGCCGGCACAACACTCCAGGTGCTCGCGGGCGGCGGCCTCCCCCGGCTCCACTCCCGATTCGCGGAGGCCGAGGAGCGCCTCCATGGACAGATGCGTCATATCTCCACCTCCTCCCCGAGCCAGCGCCGGAGCCGGTGATGCGCCCTGGCGAGCTGCGACTTGGAAAAGCTCGGGGTCTTGCCCATCATGCCTGCGATCTCTTCGTGGGTATAACCTTCGACATCGTGCAGCCAGACCACCGCGCGGGAGGTCTCGGACAGCCGCTCCAGCGCCGCCTCGAGGTCCATTCGGAGGGCGGTATCCTCGCGGCGGTGACCGGTGACCTCGTCCCGCAGCTCGTCGGTCTCACGGTACTTGTTCCGCCGGAGCCGCATCAGCGCCTTGCTGGCCGCGATGGTACGCACCCATCCCCAGAGGCTGCCCTCCTCGCGATACCGGCCGATGCTCCGGCAGACCTCGAAAAAGGTCTCCTGGAGCACATCCTCGGCGTCCTCGGTGGTGCGACAGATTCGGCGGGCCAGATTGTAGACCGGGATCTCGAACGCTCGGTAGAGCTCTTCGAGGGCGCCCTCGTCTCCGCTTCTGGCACGCGCCACCACCGATTCGGCGTCGGCGACCGTATACAAGTCCATGGAGATCAACCGTGTCATGACTCCTGCAAGATGCACTGACCGGGGGAACGGTCGCAGGGGGCCGGAGGGATTACCTTAGGGCATGGTTCAACCGTCCGAGACGCTCGGAATCTGGCTGCACCACCTCGAGGACGAGGCGGACGCGGCCTTTCTGTACCGCGAGCTGGCCCAGGCGGAGCGGGACGCCCACAAGGCCGACCTCTACCGCCGCCTCGCGGGGGTGGAAGACCGCCACGTGGAGATGTGGCGCAAGCTGCTGGCGGAACATGGGCACCAGGTAGAAACGCCGCCCCCCTCGCGCGGCGCCCGGCTTCGGGCATGGCTGGCCCGGCGTGCCGGCTCGGGGCTCCTGCTCCCGATGCTGCTCCAGGAGGAAGGCCGGGAGGTCAAGGGCTACCTCAATCTCTACCGCGAGTCGCCGGACGGCGCGGTCGGGCCGACGGCGCTCACGCTGGCCAAGGAGTCGAAGGAGCACGCGGAAACGCTGGCGGCGATGAGCGGGTCCGAGGGCGAGCCGTGGCACAAGACCGGCGCGGGCGGGTTCCTCCGCAACGTGGTCTACGGGTTCAACGACGGGCTCACGGCGAACTTCGGGCTGGTGGCGGGAATGATCGGGGCGCAGGGCGGCCTCGACGTGGCAAGCCATGCCGTCGTGGTCGCCGGGCTGGCCGGGATGGCGGCCGACGCGCTCTCGATGGGCTCCTCCGGCTACCTCGCGGCCAAGAGCGAGCGTGAGGTGTTCGAGCACGAGATCGCGATGGAAAAGGAGGAGATCCGGCTCATGCCGGAGCTGGAGCAGGAGGAGCTGAACCTGCTCTACCAGGCCAAGGGGATCCCCGAGGCCCAGGCTCAGGCGCTGGCCGCGCAGATCATGCAGGACCCGTCCCGCGCATTGGAGGAACAGGTGCGCGAGGAACTCAAGATCGGCGAGGCGACGAGCACACCGATGCGCGAGGCGTGGGTGACCGGCATCGCCACGGCGCTCGGCGCCTTCATTCCGGTGGCGCCGTTGCTGGTGAGCCGCGGGCCGGCGGCGATCTGGACGTCGTTCGCGCTCGCGATGGTGTCCCATTTCGCCGTCGGGGGCGCGCGAAGCTTCTTCACCGGCCGGGGCGTCTTCAGGAGCGGGCTGGACATGTTCCTGGTCGGCCTCGGCGTGGCCGGCATCGGGTATCTCATCGGCGACTGGATCGTGCGGCTGCTGTGAGCGGCGCGACCAAGCCGGCGCACATCCGCGAATTCTCGCTCCGGTCCGTCCTGGTCGGACTCCTGGTCGCGCTGGTGATCGGCGCTTCCTATCCCTACATCGTGCTCAAGTTCGGCTTCGGACCGAACATCTCCGTCGTCTCGGCCTTCTTCGGCTTCCTGGCGCTGGGGCTCTTCTCGCGGAGCTACAACCGCTGGGAGAACAACATCGTGCAGACGGCCGGCACCACGGCGGGGCAGATCGCCTTCCTCTGCTGGCTCCTGGCCGCATTCGATATTCTGGGGGCGGAGCCGGGAAGCGGCTTTGACGTCCACCTCACCCGGGTGCAGACCTGGATCTGGCTCTCGGCCTCGGGACTGCTCGGCGTGTTCCTGGCCGTGCCGCTCCGGCAGCACTTCATCGAGGACGAGCAGCTCCGCTTTGCCGACGGCGTGGCGGCGGGCGAGACGCTCATCATGCTCGACTCCCGGGGACCGGAGGCGCGGCGGTCGGCGTTCGTGATGGTGGGCTCGCTCGCGGTCTCGGGCCTGACGTTCCTGGCAACGCAGCTCCGCTGGATCGTCGACGCGGTGCCGGCGGCGCTCAACGCCTTCTCGCCCCGCGCCGGCATCGGCCTCGCGGTCTCGTTCCTCAATCTCGGCTCCGGCATCATCATCGGCCCGCGGGTCAGCGCCAGCATGATGCTGGGAGCGGTGATCGGATGGGTGCTGTTTCCGCCCTGGCTGCTGCGGCACGGTCTCATCGCGCCGGACGCGAGCCGGGTGGACATCCTGCTCACCGTCATGTGGCCGGCGGTGGGGATGCTGGTCGCCGCCGGCATGGCCGGGCTGCTGTTCCGGTGGCGGGTGCTGCTCAAGAGCTTCCGGGGCCTCGCCGGCTCGCGCCCCCAGCGGGGCGACCTGCCGCTCCGCTGGGTGTGGCTCGGGAGCGGGACCTCGGCGGTGTTCCTGGTGGTGGTGCAGCGACTCTTCTTCCGGACGCCGGTGTGGCAGTCGGTGGTCGCCATCCTGCTCTCCGTCCCGCTCGGCCTCGTGGCGCTCCGCGTCCTGGGCGAGACCAACTGGGGCCCGATCAGCACGATGGTGAATCTGGTGCAGGCGATCTTCGGCGGCCTCGCGCCCGGCGATCTCCGCGCGAGCATGATCTCGAGCGGCATCACCGGAGCCGTGGCGGCCGAGTCGGAGGGGCTGATGCAGGACTACAAGGTGGGCTGGATGATCGGGTCCACACCGAGGATCCTGACCTACATGCAGCTCCTGGCGGTGCCGGTCGGCGCGCTGGCACTGGCCGTGATGTACCCGCTCATCCGCGACACATACGGCATCGTGGGAGAGCACGCGGAGCTGCTGAGCCCGACGTCGCAGCGCTGGGTCGGATTCGCCAAGGTGGTGACGAACGAGCTGTCCGGCGGCGGCCCGCTCTCCGCCGCCGCCGCCGCGAGGTTCGCATGGATGAAGGAGTCGTTCGTCTGGGGAGCGGCGGTGGGGGTGCTGCTCACCATGTTCGAGCTGCGGAAGGAGTGGCGCGGCTTCATCCCGTCACCCACCGGCATGGGCATCGCCATGCTGATCCCGTTCAACGCGGTGACGGGAATCTTCCTCGGATCGATGGTGGATGTGGCCTGGGCGCGTCTGGCGCCGCGGAGCCACGCGCAGTACTCGATTCCCTCCGCGTCGGGGCTCATCGCCGGCGAAGCGCTGGTGGCGGTAGTGATCCCGCTGCTGGTCACGCTGGGGCTGCTCAAGCTCTGACGTCTGACGGCCACAGCCACGCCGCCCCCCGTACCCCGCTGGAATCCCCGTGAACATTCAGCACGACCTTCGTCAGCACGGTATCGGAGAAGACGTGTGGGAATAACCGCGCGGAGACGGTCCCCGGGAGGTCCGGCAGGTTGGACATGCCGCCGCCCAGGACGATGGAGTCGGGGTCCAGGACGTTGACGACGGCGGCCAGCGCGCGGGCCAGCCGATCGGCGTACCGCTCGAGCGCCCCGACGGCGTGCGCGTCGCCGGCGGAGGCGGCGCGAACGATCTCCCGGCTCGAACGCTCCACGCCCGAGAGGAGCGTATGGTCGCGCTCGAAGCCGGGGCCGGACAGGAACGTCTCGATGCAGCCGCGCTTCCCGCAGTAGCACTCGGCCCCGGTGGCGCGCTCCTCGTCGGTCATCCAGGGGAGCGGGTTGTGGCCCCACTCGCCTGCGATCTGATTGGGGCCGTCGTGGATGCGCTGTCGAATCGCGATGCCCCCGCCGACGCCGGTACCGAGGATCACACCGAACACCGTCTCGGAGCCCTGGCCCGCTCCATCGATCGCCTCGGAGAGGGTGAAGCAGTTGGCGTCGTTGGCGACGCGCACCGAGCGGCCCAGCCGGGCCGCGAGATCGGCCAGCAGCGGCCGGCCGATGAGCCAGGTGGAGTTGGCATTCTTGACCAGCCCGGTGGCCTGGCTGACCACGCCGGGAATGCCGACGCCCACGGGGCCGGTGCGATCGGTCTCGGCCTCGAGCTCGGCGACCAGGCGAACGATGGCGTCCAGCGTACCGTCGTAGTCTCGCGGAGTCGGCATCCGGCGGCGGAGGTCGGGTGTGCCGACGTCGAGGGCGATGGCTTCGATCTTGGTGCCGCCGAGGTCAATGCCGAATCGCATGCCCACTCCCCCGTCCTCCGATTAGTGATCTGCGTCGCCGCGCAGGATACGATGTCGTCCAAGCTTTGAGCGTTTCCGGCAGTCGCGGACTCTCTCGGGAAGGAGGCGGCCATGCTGCAGCGGCAAGACCCGGAGTGGATGATCTGGCCGGTCTCGTGGAGTGCCGTCTGGGTGGGCGCGCTGACGGCGCTCGCCGTCGGTCTCCTGATCGGGCTGGTGGGACTCGCCCTGGGCGCCAATGAGACGGCCCAGTACGTGGACTGGAAGAAGCTGCACCTCATCGGTCTCATCTTCTCGGTCGGCGGCGCCTTCTTCGGCTACGTGGCCGGTGGCTGGGTGGCGGCGCGGATCGCCGGGCGGGTCCGCTCCGAGCCCGCGATGCTCCATGGCGCCATCGTCTGGCTGCTGACCATCCCGATTCTGCTGGTCCTTGGCGCCATGGGCGCGGCGGGCCATGTCGGCGGATGGTACGGCGGCCTCTCCAGCATTTCCGCCGGGGCGACGCCCCTCTCCGACGCGGACATGGCGACCGCCGTTCGCAACAACGCGCTCGCGACGGCGCTGGCGCTCCTGATCGGCCTCATCGGCGCGGTGCTGGGCGGCTGGATGGCGTCCGGCGAGCCGATGACGTTCACCCACTACCGCACGCGTGATCGCGTGACGGCAGCCTGACCGACCTTCTCGCGCAGACAGGAGCTACCAATGGGTCTCATTCTCCTCTGGCTGCTCGGAGTGCCGGGCATCATCATCCTGGTGCTGTTCCTGCTCGGAGTGGGTCACTGACGCGCTTTGCGATGGCTGCTTAGCCCGGGTGTGATCCCGATCGCTGTCGTCACTGTCATCCCGAGCGGAGCGAGGGAATCCTTGCCGGCCGCGTTCCAGACATTCCCGAGCAAGATCCCTCGCATTCGCTCGGGATGGCACACGCCGTTGACCGGAGCAACCCGCACGGGCCGGGAGTGCGGCGCCTGGGGGCGCTGCTTCACCTTGCCTGGCCGCCCGCGCGGCGCGGTCATGGTCGAATGGTAGCTCAGGGCGAGTTGCGCGGACCAGGCGGGTCGGCCCGGCGCCTTCGATGATCGAATCATTACCCGCATGATGCCAGGAGGAGACGATGGCGCCCATGAACGAGCTGGACCGGTTGCGTAGAGTATGGGACATGGAAGCCCAGCTGACGACCAGGCTCCTCGACGCGCTTCCACCCACCCAATACGACTTCCGTCCCGACCCCGGCGGCCGCTCCCTCGGCGAGCTGGCCTGGCACCTGAGCGAGCTCGAGGGCTACATCAGCCTCGGCATCACCAAGGGCGCGGTCACGTTCCAGGAGGCCCCGCCCAACCTTCAGCGCCCCCGCGAGGTACGGCTCCTGGCGCCGGGGTATCGCCGGGTGCACGAGGAAGCGGTGGCGCGGCTGGCGGACCTGACCGAGGCGGAGCTCGACCGGGAGATTCCATTCGCCGACCGGCGGATGCCGATCCGGGACATTCTGTGGGGCGCGATCCTGATGCACCTGATCCATCATCGCGGGCAGCTCTCGCTGATGTGCCGGCTGGCGGGCGGCACGGCGCCGGGGATTTACGGGCCGAACCGCGAGGAGATGGCGGCAATGCGGGAGCGGATGCAGACGGCGAAGGTGTAGGCGGGGCCGAGTAGGTCGCTCAGCTCGGGTTGGTGTCGATCCCGATCTCGCTCACCAGTCGGTCGGCCGGTAGTCCTTCAGGAACCTGCCCCAGACGTGCACGCCGGTGTTCACCCCGTCGATGATCGGGTCCACGATCCGCGCCGCGCCGTCCACGATGTCGAGCGGCGGATGAAACCGGTGCTCCGCCGTCTTCCGCGCGGCGATCTCCACAGGGTCCTCGTCGGTCACCCATCCCGTGTCCACCGCGTTCATGTAGATGCCGTCCTGCTGGTAGTCGGCGGCGGCGGTGCGGGTCATCATGTTGAGCGCGGCCTTGGCCATGTTGGTGTGCGGATGGCGGGTCGTCTTGAAGTTGCGGTAGAACTGCCCTTCCATCGCCGACACGTTCACGATGTGCCTGGCCCGCGCGGACGTCCGCAGCATGAGCGGCTTGAGGCGCGCGTTCAGAAGGAACGGCGCGACGGCGTTCACGAGCTGCACCTCGAGCAGCTCCACCGACGACACGTCGGCCATGAGCATGCGCCAGGAGTTCCGCTCCCGGAGATCCACCTGCTGGCCGTCCTGGTCCAGGCGTCCCGATGGAAAGAGGTGAACCGCGACGTCGTGCTCATCGGGCAGAAGCGGCACCTGCGACAACTCGGCGGCGCTCGCGATGCCGGCAAGGCTCGGCAGGCGGCGGTCGAACGCCGCAGGCCCGACGCTCGTCACACTTTGGAGTTCGGGATGCTCGCCTCGCCACGCTTCGTAGTGGCCAAGGAGCGCCTGGGCCGCCGGCGGCAGCATCCCGGCCCCGGCGCGCTCCGCCGCCAGCATGTGCGCATAGAACGCCGGCGGCCGGCGGACGGTCTGGCAGGCGTTGTTCACGATGAAGTCGAGGCGCTCCCGGGTCGCCACCAGCTCGTGGCAGAACGCTTCGACGCTCGGCGTGTGCCGGAGGTCCAGCCCGAAGATCTCGAGCCGATCGCCCCAGTCGACGAAGTCGGGCTCCCGCGCGTAGCGGGCGGCGGAATCGCGGGGGAACCGCGTCGTCACGATCAGGCGCGCGCCGGACCGGAGCAGCTTGAGCCCCGCCTGGTACCCGATCTTGACCCGGCCGCCGGTCAGCAGTGCCACGCCGCCGCGCAGGTCGGCGAGCTCGGTGCGCTTCGCAAAATTGAATTCGGCGCACGGGGGGCAGAGCTGGTCGTAGAAGTGATGCAGCGTGGTGTAATGCGCCTTGCAGACGTAGCAGTGCTGCCGGTCGAGCGGCTCGCGGGGCGCGTCGGCATCGTGCACGTCTTCAGGCGCGAATGCCTCGGGCGGGACCGGCGGGAACACGTTCGGACTGGTGAACACCGGCTGGCGGCGAAGGGTGCGGATGCCGGTGCTCTCCCGGACGGATTCCTCGCGCGCCACCCGCTCCGCCTTCCGGCGGCGGGCGCTGGCGCGGACGAGCTGGCGCCGGCTCGCGGCGTCGGGCGCGTAGACCTGGCCGGCGGCCTGGAGCAGGCGGCGCTGGTCGGCGGGGGGCACGTGGGCCAGCAGCGTCCGGTCGGCGACGATGCGCTCGAGGAGCAGGACGGCGGCGCGGAGGTCATCCACGAACGCGGGAGCTCCCGGAACGGTGTCGGGCGGCAGGGCATGCGTTGCCTGGTCTGCGGCCGGTGGTGGGGAGTTCACGACGGGTGCTCCTGGCCTGTGGATCGGGGTGGCGGAATATATACGGTCGCCTGACTGCGGCCCCTACCGGGCTCACAGTGACGCTTAGATTCTTGAATTGCCCGGGAAATGGAGGCCCGGCCGCCAGTACGACCGTCACAAGGAGATCTCGATGAACACGACCTGGGAGGAGGACATCCGGGCGCGCGAGGAGGAGAATCGCCTCGCGTTTCTCGCCGCGGACGTTGCCGCCCTCGATCGGCTGTGGACCGACGACTTCCTGGTCAATTCGCCGATCAACGTGGTGAATGACAAGCAGCGGACCCTGTCGCTGCTCGAGGCCGGTCGCGTCCGGCACACGTCCATGGCGCTCGACATCGAGCACCTGGCCCGCCATGGCGACGTGGTCGTCGTGATGGGGAGCGATCGGGTGACCGATGGGCCGGACGGCACGCTATCGCACCGGCGGTTCACCAACCTGTGGCGCCTCGAGGGCGGCACCTGGCGGTGCTTTGCCCGACACGCCAACGTGCACGCGCGGGAGCCGGCGCCCTGAGCAGCGCGCCGGCCGACGGCTACGCGGGCTGCGCGAACAGCACCACATTCCCGCCAGGCTCACGGACGCCGATCTCGTCCGCACCGTAGAAGGTCTGCCGCCTCGGCACCACGACTTCCGTGCCCTCGACCGCCCGCTCGACCGCCGCGACGTCGCTCACCTCGATGTAGAGCGTGGCGCCCGGCGGTGTATCGGCCAGCGCCGGGATGTCGTTCCGGGCGCTGTCACGGCTCTGGTACATCACCTCGACGCCGTCCCTCGTGAGGATCACGAAGCCGAGCCGGTTGCCTTCGGGCACCTCCACCACCTTCGCGAAGCCCAGCCGGTCCGTCCAGAACGGCAGGCATGACTCGATGGCATCCACGATGAGGACGGGGGACAGCTTGCGAAACTGAAGCGATGACACAGGGACCTCCGTGGTTGATTTCCCTCCGGTCCAGAGTACGGGAGAGCCGCTCTCATGTCCATCAGCGCACACTATAGTTTTCCGGACGGGCCTGCGAGCTCGAGCTGCTCCCGGAGCCGCCGGTACTGCCGGGTCATGGTGTACCGGCCGGACGCGGTCACGGCTGCGGAGGAGCGGGGCACGGAATGGGAGCACAGCCTGGCGGCGGAGAAACATGCCCAGCGAGAGTGAGCGCGCCATGCAGATCATCGAAGGGGGGCTGGACGACTCGAGGGTCACCGGACTCATCGATGTCCATCTGACCCGGGCACAGGGAGAGACGGCGCGGGGGAGCGCACACGCGCTCGATCACTCCGGGCTACGGGCCCGCGAGGTGAGCTTCTGGTCCGCGTGGGAGGGCGAGACTGTGGTCGCCGTCGGCGCGCTCAGGCGGCTGAGCGCGGATCACGGCGAGCTCAAGTCCATGCACACGGCGGAGGCGGCACGCGGGCGTGGCGTCGGCTCGGCGATGCTGCGGCACATCATGGCGGCCGCGCGGGCACGCGGGATGTCGCGCTTGAGCCTGGAGACGGGGTCGTGGGCGTACTTCGCGCCGGCGCGGGCGCTGTACGCGCGGCACGGGTTCGTGGAGTGCGGCCCGTTCGGGCAGTATCGGGAGGATCCGAACAGCGTGTTCATGACGCTGGAGCTGGGGGGTGAGGAGGAGCCAGCGGGCGGGGTCGATCCGGACAGCGGAACGCGGGATCATCCGCGCGCGTTTTGATTCGGTCGGTGGATCTCGGGGAGCGATGCCTGTCGTTCGGTCGAGGGCGGGGGATCTTGCCTGGAAATGGGTCGAAGCTGGCCGACAAGATCCCTCGCTGCGCTCGGGATGACAGTCGACAGCTCGGGATGACAGTCGACAGCGCTCGGGATGACATTCGAAAGCCCTCGGGCTGACAGTCGACAGCGCTGGGGATGCCATGACAGCGCTCCGGATGAGCATGACACCGGGTGAAGCAACGCTCGCCATCACTGCAGGCAGAACCGAAGGGAGAATCGGCATGGAAGAGCTGGAGAAAGGACAGCGGTCGGCAGTCGCCGGCCAGCGCACGGAGGTGGCCGTGCTCGCCGGCGGCTGCTTCTGGGGAGTGGAGGAGATCCTGCGCGAGGTGCCTGGGGTGCTCGACACCGACGTCGGCTACACCGGCGGCTGGCTGCCGAACCCGACCTACGACGACACGCACGAGAGCAAGTCGGGGCACGCGGAGGCGATCCGCATCACCTTCGACCCCTCAGTGCTCAGCTACGAGGACCTGCTCGAGCGGTGGTTCTTCCGGCTGCATGATCCGACCACGCTCAACCGCCAGGGCAACGACATCGGGACGCAGTATCGCTCGGCGATCTTTCCGCAGACGGAGCAGCAGCGGGAGATCGCGGAGCGGGTGAGGGCGCGGGTGGAGGCGTCGGGCAAGTGGAAGCGACCGATCACGACGACGATCGAGCCGGCGGGCGCCTGGTACAGCGCCGAGGGATATCACCAGGATTATCTGCGCAAGCATCCTGGCGGGTATAGCTGTCACTATCTGCGCGAGTAGGGAGTGAACGCACGGTCGATTCGTCACCGGCACCCGGAGAACGGGAGCGGCACGATGAGCTGGAACGGGCTCCCCCCGACCGGCTTGTCGCGAAGGCTGATGTCGATCCGCCAGACGCCGACGAGGAGATTGAGCCGGGCGGAGTAGGTGCCGTCGCCATTGTCGGCCGGGCGCACGGGGGTGGTCTGGTTGATCCGGATCTGGAACTCGTCGCCGCCGCGGGTCACCCGGTTGCCGAAGGCGTCGAAGGCCGTAATGCCGACCGGTGCGGGCAGCTTGTTGAACTCGACGCAGGCCGGCACGACGGCGCGGCTCGCGCCCGCATCGGCCGCGCCGGGACGCACCACGCTGCTAAAGGGCGCGCCGGGCACCGCCGTCCCCGACACCTGGACCTGGACCCGATCGGTGCCCGCTTTGGTCGGGGTGTAGCTCGCGGTGTAGCGCCCGCTGCCCTGATCGCTCGTTACGGCAGCGCCCTTCGGATTAGCCCCCGCCACGGACACGGCAATCGCCGCCGCCTGACCCACCACGTCGTTGCCCTGCGCGTCCCTGAGCCGGATCTCGATCGTGGTCGGCTGGCCCGCCGTGCCGTCGGGCACCGTGGCGCCGCTCCTGGCCGCGCTCGGCACGCCGGGCGCGACGGTGACCGTGGCGCCTTCGGTCACCGCCGTCCCGGCGATCATGGCGGAGACCACCACACCGCCCGGCGTCGCGGCGCTCAGGAGACCGATGGTGGATCCGTCGCTTCCCGTCGGTCGCGACGGTTGGGTCAGAGAGCTCCCGCCGCCGGTGGCGGAGAGCGCGACGTCCAGCCCGGGGATCGGGTTGTCGAACCTGTCGCGGGCGGTGACCGTGATCGTGCTCCGGTTCGATCCCTCCGATGCCTTGATGGTCGCGGGGGCAGCGGTCACGGTGCTCTTGTCCGCACTGACGGGACCGGGGGTGCCGGCGGCGGTGAACACCACGGGGCTCCCGCCCACGTTCAGACCGGAGAGGGTGGCCTCGAGGGTGTTGGCGCCGGCCGTTTGACCCAGCGTCCAGTTGCCCGCCGTGGCCACGCCATCGGTCCCGGTCACGGGCGTGCGGTGATCCAGTGAGCCGCCGCCGCCCGTTATGGCGAAGGTGACCGGGATACCCGCGAGCGGGTTGCCACTCCGGTCCCGGACTGTCACGGCCGGCGGCGTGGCCACCGCGGTCGCCACCACCGCCGACTGCCCATCGCCGGCCGCGGCCTCGATGGAGCCCGGCGCGCCGACGCCGAGGGCAATCGTTGCGGTGGCGGGCGCGAAACCGTCGGCGGCGAAGATGAGGGTCCGGGTGCCGGGTGTGCCCTGGAGGGCGAGGCCCGCGAAGGCGACTCGGCCGGCGGGGTCGCTGGCGGCGGTGGTCGTCCCGTCCAGTCCGCCGTCGCCAACCAGGACCTGTGCGGTCACCACCACGCCCTCGCGCGCGAGGGCGTGCCCGGCGGCGTCGAGGAGCTGGAGCGCGGGCGCGGGATCCAGCGGCACGCCGCTGGTGGCGGTCGCGGGCGGTGTCACGGTGAAGGCCAGCCGGGCGGCCACGCCGATGGTGGTGAAGACGGCGGGCTCGGGGGCGTCGCCCATCCCGGCGAGGGCGGCGGTGGTGACGTAGGTGCCGAGCTCGGGCCCGAGGACGCGCTCGGTAGCCGCGTGGCCATCGGACGACGTCGTGGTGGACGGCGGGCTCACGCTCCCGCCCGTCTCCGCGGTCCAGGTCACCTCGAGCCCGGCCACCGGCGCGCCGAACGGGTCCACCACGCGCACGACGAGCGAGTCGCCCACGGGCTGGCCGATGGTGCCGCTCTGGCGATCGCCGCGCACGACCTGGATGGCGGAGGGCTGGCCCTGGTCGGGGAGCGCGAGATCGCCCGACCCGCAGGCGGCGAGGCCGACGAGGACGGCGGGCAAGAACGAGCGGACCTGCAAGGGACCGGGAAGCGTCACGGGGGAAGCCCCGACGCCGAGCGTCTCTAGGCGATGCGAATGGTGGCGCAGTGAACTGGGTACCTACTGCCGTCCCCCAAGGCTAGCGCGGAGGCCGCCCCGGGGCCAGGACCGAGGAGCCTACCGCGTTCCTTCCAGATCGCCCACGGCGCTCAGCTCCGCCCGCACGCTGTCGAGCTGCGGGACACGCGAGGGCTCGGGGTCCGCCCGCAGCCGCAGGTAGTTCCGGTAGGCGCGGAGGGCGCCGATCTTGTCGTCGGCCAGCGCGGCCAGCCTGCCCTCCAAGCGGTACGACTCGGCGAGGCCGGCCGGCTCCGGCTCGCCCAGCGGAATCCAGCGGCGCCGCACCGCGCGGAGCGCCCGATCGACCCGGCCCTGCTTCTCGTACAGACGCGCCAGCTCGAGCGAGGCCCAGCTCGCCGCGCCCGGGTGTCCGCGCCAGAGCGAATCGGCGACGTCGACCAGATGCGCGGCCGACGGGTCGCGGCGATCGAGGGCCAGCCTGGCTTGGAGGACGGCAACGCCGCGACCGTAGAAGCCGTCGCTCGAGTCCTTCGCGGCGCGGCCCCGCCAGAGCTCCAGCAGACGCCGGCCCGCGGCGGCGTCACCACGCCAGGTGCGCACGACGTCGAGCTGCTCGGCGTCCATGATCGTGGTATCCGCCGGTCCGCCGCCGAACCAGAAGGCGCCGAGATCCGAAAGTTGTCCGGCCCCGTGCTGGTCCAGCGTCGCCAGCGTGTCGATCCACTTCGCCGCCTCGGCCGGGCGTCCAAGGTTCCAGAGATATCGCGCGCGGTCGGCGGCCATGGTGATACGGTCGGCCTTCGTCGCGGAGCGCCGATGGACGGCATCCAGCAGGGTCTCGCGATGGGCGATCGTGACGCTGTCCAGCGGAGTGAAAAACAGAATCGCCTGCGCAACCCGCGCCGACCCGGAGTCGAGGCCCGACAGAAACGCCGCGATCCCTGCCTGGTTCCGGTCCGCCTGGAGCAGGTTCCACCGCGCGCTCGGGACGCCCTCTCCGGCCGAATCCAGCGCGATCAGCCGACGGGTCCAGAGCCGCTGGGCGGCGGTATCGCCGACGGCGTGGGTCAGGGCCGCCAGGTGCTGGATCGGACCGCCGTAGAGCGAGTCACGCTGGAATGCCTGCTCGAACGCCTGCCGGGCCCGCAGCTCCGGCTCGGGAATGTCCGCCAGCCGGCCGAAATGAAACAGGTCATCGCCGAGGTAATACCAGGCGTCGGCGCTCTCGGGGATCGCCTGCACCGCATGCTCGGCGTCCGCGATCCGCACGGTCCCGGGCGTCTGCTTCGGGTAGCGGGAGCCGAGCCGGAGGGAAAGGAAGAGCTGGTCCTGCGGGTTCAGCCGGTCCCGATACTGCCACGCAAGGCGCTGGATCCGCTGCATGTCCGTGGTCGCGGGGTGCCAGCCGTCGGCCTCGACCAGGGCGGACAGCGCGAGCGCGAACGTCGAATCCAATTCCACCGCGTGCGCGAGCAGCGGCGTGGCGTTCTGAAAGACTCCCCGCCGGTAGGCGGCGACGCCGTCGAGGTAGGCGCGGAGCGCGTCGAGGTTGGTCGTCGTGAGCGCGCTCAACTGCGCGGAGCTCGCGCCGGCGCCGAGGGCCAGCAGTTGCGCCGTGAGCCGATCGATCAGGATGAAAAGGCTGTCCTTCGGCCCGGCGACACTGGTCTGCGTCAGGGCCTTGCCGCCCGGGACGGAGACGAGCGACGCATTCATGACCAGATGATCCGGCGATCCGACGATGCTGCCCTGCAGCACCCGGCCGGCCCCCACCTTCCGCGCCACGCCGGCAACGGCGTCCTCCGACAGATCCTGCGCGTCGCTGCCGCCGGCATCGCGCACGGCCGCGAGCACCGAGCGGGTGTCGGCGGCGCGCGGTCCGCCTTCGCCGGTCAGCTTGGCCTGCATCAGGTCCACCATGCCCTGCCGCAGATACTGCACGCTCGGGTCGGCGCCGGCGGTGCGGAACGGCAAGACGGCGACGAGGTTGGGGTCGAGCGGGCGGGCAGCAGTGCGCGCCCAGGGCTTCCACACAACGAGCGCGACGGCGGCGAGCAGCGCCGCCGCGGCGGCGGCGGCCCAGCCCCAGCGAAATTTCCCCGGCGATTTGACCGGAAGGGCCGTCACGGGCCGTGTCTGAGTCGGCGTGATCCCGCCGCTCGGGACGGCCAGCGGCTCGAGTGCCGCCACCAGCTCGTCCGCGGTCTGGAACCGGTCGGCAGGCCGCTTGGCGAGGCAGCGCATCACCAGCGCCTCGAGCGCGGGGGAGAGGCCGTCGCGCTGGTGGCCCACCGGCACCGGGGCGCGGGTCACATGGGCCGCCAGGGTCTGCTGCGGGTTGAGCCCCGCGAACGGCGGGGCGCCGGTGAGCATCTCGTAGCCCAGCACGCCGAGGGCATAGATGTCCACCCGTCCGTCCATCTGCGGGTCGGCCGTGGCCTGCTCCGGCGCCATGTAGGCCGGCGTGCCCAGCGCCACGCCGGCCGACGTAAGCTGGGGACCGCTCACGGCCTCGGTCACCGCCTTGGCCACCCCGAAGTCCATGACCATCGCGTGCCGGCCCGACAGCATCACGTTTTCCGGCTTGATGTCGCGATGCACCACGCCCGCCCGGTGAGCTGCGGAGAGTGCCTCGGCGATCTCGCCGAGCAGCCGCACTGCCTCGGGTACCGGCAGCTCGCCGCCGCGGGTCAGGCGGTCGCGCAGCGTCTCGCCCTCGACATACGGCATCACGTAGTAGAAGAAGCCGTTCGCGTCGCCCGAATCGAGCAGGCCGAGGATGTGGGGATGCTGGAGACGGGCCGCGACCTCGATCTCCCGGGCGAAGCGCTCGGGGCCGAGCGTGGCGGCCAGCTCGGGGCGCAGGACCTTCACCGCCACCCGGCGGTGGTGCTTCAGGTCCTCGGCGAGGTATACGGTCGCCATGCCGCCCTGGCCGAGCTCCCGCTCGAAGCGGTAGCGATCGGCGAGGGCCGCCTGCAGTCGGGACATCGGCTCGGTCATCCGTGAGCTTTGCGTGGGGAGGGGTGAAAGATGGTGGGGAAGCGGTTGGCGGGCCAGCACCCCGCCCTGGGGTGCGACATCCGGCGGGACGCTACCAGCAGACGAAACCATCTGGGGCAATCGTCCGTCTAAAGCTGGAGCCCGGATCGAGTCCACTTCGGCATTACACGAAAGGATCAGAGTATGGTCGTCAAGTTTCTGGCCCCCGCAGCGGTTGCCGGCCTCCTGCTGAGCGCGATGGCGGTCCCGGCGCCGGTAGCGGCGCAGCAGGCGGGGCTGACCACGGACAGCAGCTTCATCCAGATGGCCGGCAGCCTTGGTCTCTTGCAGGTGAAGCTCGGGAAGCTGGCGGAGAAGAAGGGTTCGAGCGCCGGCGTCACCGATTTCGGCAAGCGGATGGTGGCCGAGTACTCCCGGACCAACGAGGAGCTTGCGGCCGCGGCGAAACAGGCGGCCTTCCCCGCGCCCGTCGTGCTGCGAGAGCACAAGCAGGTGCTCGACCGGTTCCTGGGAACGAGCCGTTCCTCGTTCGACAAGAACTACATGGCCGCCATGGTGGATTACGACCGCCAGGCCGTGGATCTGTTCAAACAGGAAGCCGAGAACGGACGGGTGGCATCGCTGAAGGCGCTGGCCTCGAGGATGCTGCCGGCGGTGCAGCAGCATCTGGCGCTGGCCACGCAGACAGCGGGGTCGGTCGGGGCGGACGTCACCGCGTCGACGTCGAGCCGGCGTCAGGGGTCCTGAACGAGCTCTGCGGCAGCCGGTAAGCCCAACATCTAATCCCATCGAACGCGAGGGATCTTGCCCCGGGAACGAGTCGGCCCCGGCGGCCAGGATCCCTTCGCTGCGTTCAAGTCACATCAGTACGCCACCCCGAAGCGCTCGCCGATGTGCCGCGGGCGCTCCAGCTCGTCCAGCACCGCGACTGCGTAGTCCTCGAACGAGATGAAGCTCTTCCCCGCCGAGTCGGTCAGCAGCCGGTCTCCCGTCGTCCGGTACTTCCCGGTGCGGGCGCGTGCGTTCGTGGCGAGGGAGGGCGCGGGGAGCCCGCGCGCGTTGGGTCGGGGCGAGATCGCGCTCACCACCGCGTCGGCACCCCGGACGACCCGGGCGACGTCCTCCGCCCGGGTGGCATTGCCTTTCACCAGGCGGACGCGCGGATCGGGAGGCTGGACGGCGGCGGGATCCCGTACGACGCCCACGACCTCGTGGCCGCGGCTCAGGGCTTCCTGCGAGATGCGCCGCCCAATGTTCCCGGTAGCGCGATGACGACGATTTTCATGACACCCCTATCCGACCGACGCAGCCTTCCCCTGCTCTGCCGATCTCTGGGTTGCTTCGCCGGCCAGCCCCCGCACGCGGGGGATCACCTCTCGCCCGTAGAGCTCGATGCTCCGGAGCATGGTCTCGTGCGACAGCGTGCCGGCGCTGTACTTGAGATCGAAGCGGGAGGCGCCGAGGACGCCGACGGTCGCGGTGATCTTCCGGGCGACCGTCTCGGGCGAGCCGACGTAGAGCGAGCCCACGGCAATCTCGCGGTCGAACTCCGCCCGGCTGGTGGGGCCCCAGCCACGCTCCGCGCCGATCCGGTTGCGCATCACCTGGTAGTGGGGCCAGAGCTCTTCGCGCGCCTCGGCGTCGGTGTCGGCGATGTGGCCCGGCGAGTGGACGCCAACGGGCAGCGGGTCGCGCCCGAGCTGGCCGAGCGCCTGGTGGTAGAGCTCGACGTAGGGTGTGAAGCGGCGCGGATCGCCGCCGATGATCGCGAGCGTGAGCGGGAAATTGTAGCGCGCCGCCCGGACGACCGACTCGGGGCTCCCGCCGACGCCGACCCAGACGCCGAGCGGCTGCTCCACCCGGGGAGTGACGGAGGCCACGTCGAGCGGCGGACGCACAGTGCCCTTCCAGCGCACCGGCCGGCCGGTGTGGTCCGCATCCCGAATGGCCGCGAACAGCGCGAGCTTCTCCTCGAAAAGGACCTCGTAGTCATCGAGCGAGTAACCGAAGAGCGGGAACGATTCGGTGAACGAGCCGCGGCCGAGGATCACCTCGGCGCGGCCGTCGGATAGGGCGTCGAGGGTGGCGAAGCGCTCGTAGACGCGGACCGGATCATCGGTGCTGAGCACAGTGACGGCGGTGCCCAGGCGGATGCGGGCGGTGCGGGCGGCGATGGCGGCGAGAACGACTTCGGGGGCGCTGATGGCGAAGTCGGGGCGGTGGTGCTCGCCCAGGCCGAAGGAGTGGATGCCGAGCTGGTCGGCGAGCGTGGCCTCGGCGAGGACGTCGCGGAGGACGCGAGCCTGCGATCGGGGGCGGCCGTCCGCGTCCGCGGTAACGTCGCCGAAGGTGTCGAGGCCGAGCTCGATAGGTGACATTGGCAGGTAACGGACGGGCCGGCGGAACGGTTCCCCGGGCAAGGGCGTCGCGCTTGACACGGGCTTGACGTCGCCCGCGTAGCCTGCATTGCAAGAGCCTGGGCCGGACTGCATGTTCTCTCCACCGGTCCCTACATCATACACGGGCTTGCCGGCCCCTTGACGTGCTCGCTCGACGACGAGACGGGCACTGGTATTTCCCATGTCTAACTCGACCTTCCCCCGCCTTCTGTCGAGTCTTGCCGGCGTGCTATTGGTGGGTCTGACCGCCACCTGCGTCGAGCAGCCCACCGACCCGCCCGAAGCTGCTGGTGCCCCGGCGCGTGGGGCGCCATTAGCGGCGGAGGTGGCGGAGGCCGGGGCCACCAGCATCGTCCACACCCGGCTCACGTCGGGGAACAGCCGGGTGAACGCAAAGGTCTTCACCACCGGGAGCATCGCGCCGGCCGCCAACGCGCTCGTCACGGTCGCCGTGCTGGGCCACAACGGAACGGCCGCCGCGCCGAGCCCCACGATTTCGGGGGGTGGCATGACGGCGTGGACCCAGGTCGCGACCGTGACGTTTGACGGCGTGGCCACGCCGCACAAGCGGCTGACGGTCTTCCGCGCGCTCAGGTCCTCGCCCGGCAGCGGTCCGCTCAGGATCACGTTCACCACGTCGCAGGCCAACTGCGAGTGGATCGTCTCGCAGTGGACGGGCGTCGAGACGTCCGGCACCAACGGCGCCAACGCCATCGCGCAGGCCGCCTCCGCCCGGGGCGACAACGTCACCGGGCTGGTCGTGACGCTCGGCGCCTTCGCCGCGCCCGGCAACGTTGCGTACGGGGTCGTCGGCGTCCGGAGGAGCACGGCGGGGATCACCCCCGGCACGGGGTTCACCGAAATTGCCGAGCGGCCGTCCGGCGAGACGCCGCCTTCCGACCTTCAGGCCGAGCGATCGGCCGGCGACCGCACGATCGACGGCCGGTGGTCCAAGGCGAACGGTGGGGCCATCGGCCTCGAGATCAAGAGCGCATCGGCATCGCCCAACCCGGTGGCGTCGGTCGAGGTGTCGCCTGATTCGGCGAGCGTGGCGGTGGGCGGGACCGTGCAGCTCACGGCGGCGCCGCTGGACGCCGGAGGCGAGCCGCTGACCGGCCGGGCCGTGACCTGGGCGACCGGCGATGCCGCTGTGGCAACGGTGTCGGACGCCGGCCTCGTCACCGGGGTGGCGGTCGGAGCCACGACGATCACGGCGACGAGCGAAGGGAAGAGCGGCTCGGCGCGGGTCACGGTCACCGCCGCGCCGGCGCGCGTTGCCTCGGTGGAGGTCACGCCGGCGGCGCCGACCATCGCCGCCGGCAGCACGGTGCAGCTCACCGCCACGCCGAGGGACGCGGAGGGCCAGCCGCTGAGCGGGCGCAGCGTGACCTGGGCGACCAACGCGCCTCCGGCGGCCACCGTCTCGAGCACGGGCCGGGTGACCGGCGTGGCCGCCGGCACGGCGATCATCACCGCGACGAGCGAGGGTATTCAAGGCACGTCCAGCGTGACCGTCACCGCACTCTCCCCATCAGCGCTGGCCGGGGAGTGGTCATCGGTGAGGCCGTCGCCCATCGTCCAGCTCCATCTCCATCTGCTGGCGAACGGCCGGGTGCTGAGCTGGGGCCTCGCGGGCTCACCCCAGGTCTGGGATCCGGCGACGGGAATCTTCACGGCCGTGCCCAGCCCCTCGCTCCTGTTCTGCGCCGGCCACACCTTCCTGCCCGATGGCAGGCTGCTCGTGGCCGGCGGGCACATCAGCAACGGCCACGGCCTGGCCAGCACCAACATCTTCGACCCGGCCACCGGCTCGTGGCAGGCGGCCGCGCCGATGGCGGCGGGCCGCTGGTATCCCACGACCACGACTCTGCCCAACGGTGAAGTGCTGGTGCTTTCGGGACAGGAGGAGTCGGGCGCGGTCAACGCCATCCCGGAAATCTGGAACGGAAGTGCCTGGCGCCAGCTCACGACGGCGAGCCGGACGCTGCCGAACTACCCCCGCACGTTCGTCGCGCCCGACGGCCGGGTGTTCTACGCCGGGGCGGCGCAGCAGTCCCGCTGGCTCGACGTCACGGGGACAGGCCAGTGGTCCAACGGCCCTCGGTTGAACTTCGGCGCCCGTTCCTACGGCTCCGCGGTCATGTACCTTCCCGGCAAGATCCTCTACGTGGGCGGTGGCACCCCGCCGACCAGCACCGCCGAGGTCATCGACCTGAACACCCCCTCGCCCCAGTGGACGTACACCGGCTCCATGGCCTACGCCCGCTGGAACACCAATGCCACCGTGCTGCCGACCGGGGACGTGCTGGTCACCGGCGGCACCAGTCTCGCCGACCGCGCGGACCCGGCCGGCGCCGTCAACGTGGCCGAGCTGTGGAGCCCGGCCACCGGACAGTGGACCCAGCTCGCCAGCGCCGCCCCGCTGCTCCGCGGCTACCACTCCACGACGGTGCTGCTGCCGGACGGCCGGGTGCTCCACAGCGGCGGCGGCGACGGCGGCGGCGTCCCCAACAACCTCAACTTCGAGCTGTACTCGCCCCCGTATCTGTTCAAGGGCGCGCGCCCGGTCATCAGCGGAGCGACACCGGACGACGTCGGATACGGTCAGACTCTCGGGCTGGCCACGCCGGACGGTCCAACCATCGCAAAGGTGACGCTGATCCGGACGGGGTCCGTCACGCACGCGTTCGACGAGGCCCAGCTTCTGGTGCCGCTGCAGTTCTCGCAGACATCGGGCGGACTGTCCGTGACGCTGCCCGCGAGCCGGAGCGTGGCACCGCCGGGCCCCTATCTGCTGTTTCTCGTCAACTCGGACGGGGTGCCGTCGGGCGGGCGGATCATGCGGCTGCGGTAGAACTATCTTGACCGCGATCGGGTGAAACCGTAAGGTGTCGAGGCCTAGCTGGAGGCGCTCCGCGCTCGTCCTTGACGGACGCGGTACCGGGCTGCACCGTAGGGCACCGCCCACCTCGAGGTCTTCATGTACCGCACCCTCCGGCGCCGCTCGCGCACTGACAGTGCCGTACCTCTCATCCTCGCGCTGGCGCTCCTCGCCGGCGTTCCGCCTTCACCCATCCTGGCCCAGGCGCCCGCCGAGGCCGCCGCACTCGCGAGCCTCCCGCCGGAGCTCGTGAGGGTGCGAGCGAATCTGGACAAGTACCGCGACCCCATCGTGGCCGTGCACGACGGCTACCTGTCCTCGGTGGCGTGCGTGGCGTACGCCAAAGGCAGCGAAGGCACGATGCATTACGCTGCCGGCGGCATGGGCGTGCACTTTCTGAACTTTCAGCTCGTCGGCAAGCCGCTGGACCCCGCCAAGCCGCAGGTGCTCATCTACGAGCCGGACGGCGATCGGCTCCGGCTGGCCGCGGCCGAGTGGTTCGTGCCGGTAGGGGTGGCGGGATCGACGCGGCCCACGATCCTCGGGCAGGAGCTGCAGGGGCCGATGGAGGGGCACGACCCGCTGCAGCCGAAAGGGCTGCACCACTACGACCTGCACGTCTGGCTGTGGCAGCACAACCCCGCCGGGACGTTCGCGCCGACGAATCCGGACGTCACCTGTCCCGAGGGTTCGTATTCGTTCAGGGAGCACGCGCCGAAGCTGGTGGATCCGTCGGCCCACTGATCGGGGGCGGCGGCACCTCAGCGCGAGAGCGGGGCGCGGCTGCCCGTCAGTCCGTCCCGCCAGGCGATGACCTCGAGCTCACCGCGGACGGCTTCCTCGACCGTGATGACCGGTCGCGCCTCGAAGACGAACGCGGGCAGCATCGAACAAAACTTGTGGATGGCCACCGGATCGTCGCACTCGACCAGCATGTGCCCTCCCCACTCGCCGACGCGGATCACGAAGAATTCGACCTTGAAGTTGGCGGGCGCCTTCCATTGACCGAACACCTCGAGAATACGCTTCTGGGCATTCTCGTACTCGATGGGCGAGCCCTGCGGGCGTTCGAACCAGCTGAGCACGTATTTCATGGGACATCCCGGTGATTGGTGATCAGCCGCCGGCCTCCGTGATCCGGCGCCGCAGCTCCGTGATCCAGAACGGCGACACGACGAGCTGGTAGTCGTCCCGATCCGGCAGGATTTCGAGGATACGCTTTCCGTCGCGCGACGGCTGGTAGCTGCCGGAGAAGTAGTTGCCCACGCTGCTGGTGTTGGCGAGCACCGTGTCCCGCCCCAGCAGCCTGAACGCCGGCGCGAGCGAGACCCGCGCCGACAGCAGCACGGTCCCGGAGCGGTAGTACAGCCGACTGCCGTCCCTGGACCAGACCGGCTCGGTGCCGCCGCCCACGGACACCTGGATCTTGGACGAGGGATCGGGATAGGAGCGGACGTAGACCTCATCGGTTCCCGTCTCGTCCGAGGCGAGGGCGACCCACTTCCCGTCCGGGGCGAACTGCGGGGCATGGACGTTCGCTCCCTCCGTCAGGTAGCTCCGGGCGACGCGCGGAGAGTCGAGCGGCACTCGCAGCAGGTCCCAATGGACGCCGGGGATGCTGTTGAGGAGAATCGATCGTCCGTCGGGCGACAGGGCCGCGACGATCGTCGAGACCGTGTGCTGGAAGAGCTTGTCGGGCTGGGTGCCGCCGGATGGCTGCTGCGACCACACGGCCGGGAGCTTCTCGCCCGCTGCCACGTAGATGACGCGGGAGCCGTCGGCGGTCCATTCCACGGAGCTCACCGTGCCCGACGACGTCAGCCGCGAGAAGGTCCCCAGCGTCAGGTCGTAGATCCAGACGTCTCGCTTCTGGCCCTCGGCCAGTACGACCGCGATTCGCCGCTCGTCGGGTGAGAGCCTGGCGTAGATGAAGGAACGGGGCTGGGCCGCCACCGGTGCCGCGCGGCCATCGCGCGTGAGCCAGGCCAGCTTCGCGAGCGACCCGCCGCGAGCGCTGACCAGGGCGCCGCCGCGGGACACGAAGATGCCGCAGTTGCCGTTGAAGCCCGTCACGACGGAGACCGGGTCATGCACGGGAATGGGCGAGCCGACGACCTTCCGGTTGCGCTGGTCCAGCCGGACCGCCATCACCGTCCCGTCGGCCTGGACGTAGATCAGCATGCCATCGAGGATCGCCAGCGGACGAATGCCCCGGACGCCGAGGGGGGTGACGGCCCCGCCGCCGGCCGCGGTGATCGCCAGCTGGGACGTCGTGAGCGTGCCCGACCAGATCACGAAGACGATCGCCTTGCCGTCGGGCGTACCGATGGGCCAGAGGTGATCGCGCTCTCCCTTCGTGCTGTCGGGCGAGGTGAGCGGGACCGTGACGCCGCCGGCCACGCTCACGTGGGACAATCCGTGGAACGTCCCCTGAGCCCCGAGCACGATCTCGTTGGCCGCCGTCCAATCGGCTCCATTCGCGCCGGACGCGTCCGCGATCGTTACCGGGGCGCTCCCGTCCAGCCGGACCTTGCGCTCCTTTCCCCCAGCCTCGAACGCGAGCCACTTGCCGTCGGGCGAGAAATACGGCTGGTAGCCGTTCGCCGTGCCGGGGATCGGATGGGGCTCGAGCTGGTCGGTCCGGAGCGCGAAGAGCGAGGGCGTGCTCGGCGTCGGGGCCACCGAATACACCACGGTGCCGCCGTCGGGGGAGATCGCGGCGGGCCAGGGGAAGTTGTCGAACGGCTTGGTGCTGTCGGTCGCCGCCACGACGAACTGAATCGGCGGGAGCGCGGGCGAGGCCGTCCGCCGGGTGAGTCCGGCCGCGACCAGCAGCGACGCTCCGGCGACGCCGACGACCGCGAGCATGATCGGATCCCGCAGACGCGCGCGCCACCCGACGGCCGCGGCGCTTAGCCCCTTCCCCGCCGGCAGTACCGCCGTCCCGCGGGTCGTCGCGACGGCGCCCCGTCCCTGCAGCGCCTCCGCGAACTCATGCGCGGTCGCGAAGCGATCCGCGGGCAGCTTCTCGAGCGCCCTGGCGACCGCCGACCCCACGTACGGCGGCACCGACTTCCGCAGCTCGGTGACCGGCCGCGCTTCGTCGGTCACGATCTTCATGATGATCTGCTGGGCCGACGACCCTACGTGGGGCGGGCTCCCCGTCAGCATCTCGTAGAGGACGCTCGCGAGCGAGTAGATGTCGGAGCGGTTGGTCAGCTCCTTCTCCGCCGTGGCCTGCTCCGGGCTCATGTAATGCGGGGTACCCAGCGACAGTCCGGTCTCGGTCATGCGCCCGCCAGCGGCCGCGCTGACGGCCAAAGCGATGCCGAAGTCGGCCACGACCGGCCGGCCGTCGTGCAGCAGAATATTCTCGGGCTTGATGTCCCGGTGGATGACACCATGCCGGTGGGCATAGTCCAGGGCATCGGCGAGGCTGACCGTGATCCCGACCGCCTCGTCGATGCCGAGCTGGGTTTCGCGATCGAGCTTGCCGCGGAGGGTTTCGCCCTCGATGTACGGCATGACGTAGTACAGGAATCCGCCGGCGGTGCCGGAGTCGAACAGCGGCAGGATGTGCGGGTGCTGCAGGCTGGCGGTGGTCGTGATCTCCTGGACGAACCGCTCTGCGCCGAGCACGGCGGCCAGGTCGGGCCGCAGGACCTTGACCGCGACCTTGCGCTTGTGCTTCAGATCCTCGGCGAGATACACGGTGGCCATGCCGCCGGCCCCGAGCTCGCGCTCGACGTCGTACCGCTCGGCGAGCGCGGCGCGCAAACGTTCGACGAGATCATTCATGGGCGCTCTCGGCGGAGATCCCGTCGGTATGGGCGGGTCGTGCGTGGGATGGTGCAATATGCGCCCCGGTGCGCGGCGCGGCCAGAGGCCGAGCGCCGGGGGCGCCGATGTGCTCTCTGGCCGTGAGCTCACGACACGGGTAACGTCAGTCCGCGGGCGCACGCCGCGCCAGCCTCCCTTCACCCAGAGCGCCTCGATGGCTACTCACAGCGGCAGTTCCCGGTACCGGCACGGCGCGCTGGCCGCCCCGCTGCTCGCACTGTTCCTCGGGTGCGAGCGGAGGCCGGCGCCTTCGCCCGACGCGGCGGCGAGCTCGCCCCCGCTGATGACCCCACAGGAGTTCCAGGCACTTCCCAGCCGGCCGCCGGACCGGCGCGTGGTGTACGGAGCGGACTCGAGTCAGTACGGTGAGCTTCGCGTGCCGTCGGGGACGGGGCCGCATCCGGTGGTGGTCCTCATCCACGGCGGCTGCTTCAAGGCGGCCTACGCGCAGGCGCGCGACATCGGGCCCATGGCCGACGCGCTCAAGGCCGACGGCATCGCGACATGGAGCATCGAGTACCGCCGGCTCGGGCAGCCGGGCGGAGGGTGGCCGGGCACTTATCTGGACGTGGGTCGCGCGGTCGACTACCTGCGCACGCTGGCCGGGCAGCACCAGCTCGACCTCGGTCATGCCGTCATCGTCGGGCATTCGGCGGGCGGTCACCTGGCGATGTGGGCGGCGGCGCGCGCCCGCCTGCCGGCGGGCAGCCCGCTGTACATGAAGGATCCGCTCCCGGTGCGCGGGGTCATCGACCTGGCAGGGCCGGTGGACATGACCGCGCACATCCAGGAATACGAGGCGCTGTGCGGCGACACCGTCATCACGTCCCTGCTCGGGGGTGCGCCGGCCACGGTGCCCGAGCGCTACGCGCAGGCCTCGGCGATCCGGCTGCTCCCGCTCGGGATTCCACAGGTGCTGGTGGTGGGCACGCACGAGGAGTTCGTACCACTGCCGTTCATCGAGGCGTACGCGAAGGCCGCCAGGGGCGCCGGCGATTCCGTGCGAGTCCTCGTGATCCCGGGCGCCGGACACTTCGAGATCGCGAGCCCGCGCTCGGCGGCGTGGCCGAGGGTCGAGTCGGTGATCCGGTCGCTGCTCGGCGGAACGACAGACGCGCGATTGTGACGAAGGAGCAACACCGGCAGCACGATTCGGATTTCGGTGATCGGAGGGCTCCCGTGGAGCAGATTCGCCCAACCGCTCCTCCCGGGACTGAGCCCGGGCCTTCACCGCGTCAACAACCCCGCGTCCAGCACCAGCCCCGCCCCGGTCACGAACCTCGCCTTCTCTGACGCCAGATACACCACCGCCTGCGCCACGTCCTCGGGCTCGATCCATGGCACCGGCAGCAGATTGCCCGCGGAGCGCTCGGCGATCTGCCGGGGCGTGAGCCCCTCGAGCTCCGCCAGGCCGTCGTTCATCGGCGTGTTGACGCCGGTCGGGTGGATCGAGACGACCCGGATGCCGTGCGGCGCGAGCTCCAGCGCCCATGATTTCGTGAGGCCGGTGAGGCCCCACTTGGAGGCGGCGTAGTGGCTCAGCCGGCTCATCCCGCGGAGCCCGGCGACCGAGCTGTTGTTGATGATCACACCGCTCTGCTGGCCGATCATGACCGGGATCACCCGCCGGGCGACGAGCCACGCGCCCTTGAGGTTGATGTCCAGCATCGCGTCCCAGGCGTCCTCGGTGAGCTCGTGGGCCAGCCCGTAGGCGCAAATGCCGGCGTTGTTGAACAGGATGTCGATCCGGCCGAAGCGCGACACCGCCCGCTCGACCGCGGCGGTGACCGCCGTATCGTCCCGCACGTCGCCGGCGAACGTCTCGCAGGCGGCGCCGCCCTCCGCGCACTCGGCGGCGAGGCTCTCGAGATCGCCTGACGTGCCCATGCCGTAGCCCGGGTAGGGCAGCGGCCGGGCGACGTCGAACGCCAGGATCGACGCGCCCTCGCGCGCCAGCGCCAGCGCGGTTGCGCGCCCTTGCCCGTGCGCCGCGCCCGTGATGAAGGCGACCTTGCCGCCGAACTCACCCATGCCGCGCCTCGCGCCGGAACGGCTCCAGGTAGTCGTCGAGCGGCACGTCGAGCGCGTTGTTGAATACGTTGGTCGCCACCATGAGCGCGCCGAACGCCGTGAGCGCGACGATCTGCTCGCGCGTGAGCCGCGCGGCGACCGGCGCGTAGACCTCGTCCGGCACCGTGTGCGGCGTGACCGCCAGCTTCCGGCCGAAGGCGATGACCGCCGCCTCCCATTCGTTCAGCGCGAGCCGGTCGGGATCCTCGCCGGACTGGATGAGCAGTCGCCGGAAGAAGGTCGAGCAGATCAGGCAATCCGTTTCCGCCGAAACGGCGTGGGCGAAGAGCGTGGTCAGGCGGTCGCCCAGGAACACCTGCACCGTGTCGCGGAGCGGATACCAGGTCATCAGCGCCTCGAACGCCGGCACCGAGTGCAGCAGGGTCCGCTTCATGTTGGTGATGCGGGCGACGGCAGTGTGGGCGTCGTGGGCGGCGCGGGCTGGCGGGGGCAGCTCGTCGTACGTGGTGGGCGGCACGCGGGCGCCCGGCAGGCTGGTCATGGTCGGCTCCGTGGCTCGGGCGGAGAAGCGATCACGACTGCTCCCGCCCGGGCGGCAGCCGGTCCTTCTCCCGGGCCTGTGTCAGCAGGCGCTCGGTGAAGTCTATCCGCTCGTGCAGCTCGCCCAGCTCGCGGCGAAGGTCGCCGACTTCCTCCCTCAAGGCCGCCAGCTCGGCCTCGGCGCCGGCGCCCAGCTCCCCCGAGCGCACGCGGGCTTCCTCCAGGCGGGTGCGGGCCAGCTTCTGGAGGCCGACGAAGATCACGCCGGCAAGCGGGATGGAGAGCGCGATGATCGGGATGAAGAAGGGGAGTACCTGTTGCATGCTCATATGTTGGGCGCGCGGTCAGCTGAGGGCAACCCGGGCGGCAGGCTGGTGCGCCGCCCACCACTCTCGCGCCCGCTCGTGGGTCCAGGCGCCCGCGTCCTCCAGCGCGGCCAGCCGGCGCGAAAGCTCCCGGGCGGACTGCGGCCGATCGGCCGGGTCCTTGGCCAGACAGGCGAGCACGACGTCGTCGAGCGCCGCGGGAATCGGCCGGCCCGTCCGGGCCGACGGAGGCACGGGGGGGGTGTGGCTGTGCTGGAGCAGGAGTCCCATCTGGGTTTCCGCCGTGAACACCAGCTCACCCGTCAGGAGCCAGTAGGCCACACAACCGGCCGCGTAGATGTCGGCCCGGCAGTCCACCGCCTGACCCATCGCCTGCTCGGGAGCCATGAAGGCCGGCGTCCCCTGGATCGCGTTCTCCCGCGTGCGCAGGGCATCCGCGTCCGCCGGCGTCCGGACGGCGCCTACGATGCCGAAATCCAGCACCTTCGCGAAGTCGTACTCCTCGCCGTAGCGGCAGATGAAGATGTTTGCCGGCTTGATGTCGCGATGGATCAGGCCGCACGACTCGGCCTCGGACAGCGAGTGGCAGATCTGGCGAAGCAGGTACACCGCGCGCTCGGGCGGGACCGCTCCGAAGCGGCGGACGAGCGAGTCGGCATCGAGGCCGTCGAGCAGCTCCATGACGTAGTAGAACGCGCCGTCCTCGGCGATCCCGAAATCGAACAGCTCCACGGTATGCGGTGAGCGGAGGCGGGCGATGACCTGCGCTTCGCGCTCGAACCGGCGGGCCGCTTCGTCCGACGCTCCGGCCTGCGCCCGAATGAGCTTGATCGCGGCGGGCCTGGCCAGCAGGCGATGCCGGGCCCGCCAGACCTCGCCCATGCCTCCCTCACCGAGCTTCTCCTCCAGGGAATAGCTCCCCAGCTCGCGCGCGCGCTTGACCTCCGTCCCCAGGTGGTAGACCACCCGGGCACCCACGTAGGCCATGCCCACGACCAGGAGGTAGGGGAAGACGAGACCGAAGAAGAACTGCGCGGGATCCAGCGTCGCCGAGGACGCGCCGGACGCGACCACCAGCCCGACGACGACCGGGACGGCGCTGACCGAGGCCAGGGCCGCCAGTACCGCGCGCCGGGGGGCCGTCGGCACCACCACCGTGAACAGCACGACCCACACCGCCACCCACGAGAGGCCCATGAATCCGCGGTGCATCTCGATGCCCATCGGATCGGCGAACTCGGCCGCGGCGATGGCGTAGCTGCTGGCGATCTCGAACGCCAGGCCGACGTTCATCGCCGCTTGCGGCGAGAGGCGCGGGCTCCGGAGCACCGCGACGACGAGCAGCGCCACGGCGATGCCGAGGACGGCGGGCCCCCACTGCACGATGCTCGAGAGAAACCGCGGCCGGTCGGCCGAAAGCAGCAGCGCCGGCAGGATGCCGGCCATGAAGAAGACGAAGGCGTACAGCAGCGCCAGCACGCGCAGGCGGCCGGCGGACTCCCGGAGGAGATCGGCGGGGAATCCCGAGGAGATGCCTCGGGCCGCCGGGTCGCGCGGATCGCGCGGGTCGCGGCGCATGAGAGTGACGTGCTCGTGCACGGGGGGAATGTGCGTCGAGGGGCGCGGCGGCGCCAGCGACACCGGAGCTAGCGCAGCTCGACCGGCGCCCTCCAACGAAACGTCCCCCATGCCATCACGAGGGTGCCGTGCCTGGCGTCGCGCGGCTCGATCGAGATGGTGAACTTCTCCACCGGTGGGCCCGCGCTGTCCGCGGTCATCGGCGCCCTGCCGAGATCCCGGGCCCGGCTGTACTCCGTTCCCCACTGCCCGGTCTGTCGGTTGACGATGAGGTCGGCGCCACGGAGGTGCGGGACGGTCCACAGGGTGTACGTCCCGGCCGGCAGCGACAAGCCGGCGAGCGTGATGGGCGCGGAGGTCGTGAGCTGGGTCGCCGCATTCGCGCCGGTGCGCCAGACGCGGTCGTAGCCGATCACGTTGCCCAGCAGCGTGCGCCCGCGCGCCAGGGGACGGCCGTAATCCACCGCAACGCTCGCGGCGCCGATGGTGGCGCGCGCGGTATCGCGCACGCTGAGCTGCTGGAGCCCGGTGCGCCGCTCCGCGGCCGCCAGGCGGTTCGCGATCGAGTCCAGATCGGGCGGGGCCGAGGTTCGCGCGACGGCGACCTTGTAGGTACTCCGCATCCCCGAGTAGGTCAGCATCCGACCGCTGCTGTCGACCGTCACGTCCCCGGTCCCGGCAAGCCAGTCGTGCCGCAGCTCGACCCTGCCGCCGGCGTGCGGGTGGACGTAGCCCCGATGCAGCGTGAAGCTCGGTCCGACGTCTCGATCGGGATAGAACTGGCGGAACAGCACGCTGTCGCCCCGCTGGACCCCGGCCGCCCCGGCGCGGCGGAGCGCCGCCGCGATTTCCAGCTCGATGACGCTGTACATCATCGACACGTGTGGCACCGTGATCGCTCCGCCGGTGACGAACGAGGTGTCCCGCACCCCGCCGCTGTCGCGGACGGAGATGGTCACCGCGTCCCCGGAGAAGTCGGCCGTGACACGGCGTCCGCGCTCCCGGGGCGTCCGACCATTCGGCGTGCGCACGTCCATCACCATGTGCCGGATGGTGCCGTCGGGGGCCAGGTCGAACTCGGTGTGACGCCGCCGCACGAAGGGCCAGCGATCCACGCCGTCGGTGACCAGCCGCGTGGGCGAGCGCGTGATCTGTTCGACCGCGACGGTGTCGTTGCCGAGTGTGGTGACGAAGCCGTAGCGCTCGGGGGGCGCGGCGTTGCTGCAGGCGAGCAGGAGGAGCGGAAGGAGGGTCGAGCGTGTCATCTGAGGCCGGTTGGGGGGTTAGGGCCTTACGTCGGGGGTGGCGAGGAGTTTCGGCCGGAGGGGCGCGCGGCCCGCCGGCAAACCGGCCGGGGATCCTCAAGGGCGCCGGCGACGGCGGTGTGGGCGGGTGAGCCACCCGGTTATCATGCTCGATACCATGACTGGTCGCGTCCTGCTCGAAGACGGGCACATCGTCCGGTTTGCTCTCGGGCTGACCGCGTTGCTGCTGGCCGCATGCGGCGGCCGGGAGGCGGCGGGCGACTGGACGATGCGCGTGGACACGGTCCGGGCCGGCGGGGAACCCGGGACTCAGACGGCGGTGTCGCTTCGGGCCGAGGGCAAGGAGGGGCCGGAGGGAGCGGCGCCCACGCACGCCGTGGTCCTGAGCCTGGACTGCTTCGGGGACAACGCGACTGTCGCCATCATGACCGACCAGGCGCTCCGGCAGGGGAGCACCGACGTCCGGATGAGCGTGGACAGCGCCCCCGCCGGCACGATCAAGGGATTCGCCGGCACCACCAGGACGGGAGGGAAAGTGCTGCTGACGATCGCGCAGGACAGTTTGCTGGCTCGGCTCACCGGGCACCGCCGGGCGATCGTGCGCTACGCCGACGGAGCGGGATCGTACAAGACGACCGCGGAGTTTCCCCTCGCTGGGCTCGACCGGCACCGGGCGGGGTTCCTGGCGGCGTGTGGCGAGCGAGGGCAAGGGGCGCCCTGACAGCACCGAAGCGTATATTGGAGGCAACTCACGCATACCGGAGCGCACATGCGACCGCTCTCGCTCGTCCTCGCTCTCGCCCTCGCGCCAGGAGTGCTCCCGGCGCAGCAATCGCCCGCCCGCACGGCCGCCGCGCCTCCGCTCGATGTCGGTGCCGTGGCGCCCGACTTCGCCCTGCCCGGCGCCACACGCTACGGCGTGCTCGCCCACCCGGTCCGCCTGTCCGACTTCAAGGGAAAAACGGTGGTCCTGGCGTTCTTCTTCAAGGCCCGGACAAGCGGCTGAACGGTGCAAATGAACGCGTACCGTGATCAGTACGCGACACTCTTCAAGAACGGCCGAGGCGTGGTGCTCATCGCCATCAGCGCCGACCCGGACACCGCGCTGGCCTCGTGGGCGCGGGACTCGGAGTTCCCGTTCCTGTTCGCGAGCGACAGCGGGACGGCCGTGGGCAGGCGCTACGGCGCGCTGGCCAGCCAGCCCGGGCTTACCAATCGCAACCTGTTCGTGGTGGGACCGGACGGGAGGATCAGCTACCGGGAGACGCCGTTCCGGGAGATCGATCCGACGGCATACACGGAGCTGGGCGCGGCGATCGCGCGCGCGAGATAAAGCGGCGGCCGCCTACTTTCCCCTGATCGATTTCGTCTTCAGGGCGGGCCGGTGCGCGATCGGCGTGGCGCTCCCCGCTAGGGTCTGCCGGGCCACCTCGAGCCGCGCCCGGAGGCCCGGCACCGCGCCCGCCGTGAGCGGGCTCTCCGCCAGCCGGCTCAGCGCGAGCCCCACCGCGTCCAGTCCCAGGTTGGCTCCGAAGCGGGTGGGCACCCGGGTGAACGCGCTCTGAAACGCGGGGTCCGACTGCAGCTCCGTCTCGCCGAGCGCTTGCGCCCGGGACAGGACATCCGAGAGCGCGGCGACTGCCCGCCTCGCATTCTCGGGCGAGCTGAAGCTCCCCGCCGCGGCGATCTGCGCGACCTCGGGCAGGCTTGCGGCGAAGCGCTGCATGGCAGCGGCCTGCTTCGCGCTCCGGGGGTGCCCCTGGTGCATCATGGCCTGCGCCGCTCCCATGACGGCGAACGGGGCCAGCGCGGTGCGGGTCAGGAGCGGCGCGCCCGAGACGCGCCCGCTGAGCGGCAGCGCGACGAGCGCCGCGGTTCCGAGCACGTGGGCCAGGTGGAGCGCCCTGCCCTCCAGTCGAAATACGATTCTGAGCAGGTCACGGACGGGCGCGAAGGCGAACAGCGCGGCCGCCACCAGACTTGCCAGCGCGGCGGTCGAGCGGCCCTCGACCGCGAGGTGCTGGTACGCCGTGAAGCAACCGATCGCGATCACCAGAAACGCGCAGTGCAGCAGAAACCGACCGGCGACCGATGTCACGGAGCGCGGCCGTGCAGCGGGCATGTGGGGTGCGGCCTGTGCGGCGACGTTCATGGTCGCTCCGGACGGCGGCCCCGGGTACGGGAGACCGGTGGACGACGCATAAGCTGTGACCCGGGACGGCCGCAATCAAGAGCACCCCGCTACTGCTGGCGCCAGAGCACGGCGTGGTCGACGCCGGTGTAGTTCCCGTTCACCTCGGTGCTGGACCCGACGATGGTGCCGAAGCTGTTGATGTCGTTGGCATGCACCTCGTCCACGCCGTCGGGCGTGAGCGCCGGCAGCAGGTCCAGGTGTCCCGGCGTCGAGACCCAGGCCCGCTGGCGGAATGTCTCGTCCCGCAGGTCCTCGCCCCACCCGACGACGGTGCCGGCGTTGTTGATGGCCAGGAGCTCGATGGTGGGCTCGGCCGCTCCGAGCGAGGTCCAGCCGCCCTGATAGAAGATGAACGCGAACGACCCGTCGAGCTCTTCTCCCTGGGCGTCCGGCAAGGGCCCGAGGACGACCGCGATCTGGCCGCCGGTGTTGATGTCCACGGCGGCGGCGCCCTCGATGTGACCGTGCGTGCCCAGATCCTTCATCACGCCGTCCTTCCAGGTGAACGGGTGGTCCACGCCGGACGCGGTCGAGCTGGAGCCCACGATCTTCCCGGCGCGGTTGATCCCGGAGGCCTCCGACCAGTCCCCGCCCAGCGTTCCCAGATCCTGCATGACCCCGTCACGATAGACGAACGCGTGAGTCTTCCCCGCGGCGGTTTCGCTCCAGCCGGCGATGACGCCGAGGTCGTTGATGGCGGTGGCCGCGCTGTTGCGACCGCCGAGGGTGCCCAGGTTGGTGATCCTGCCGTTCTGCCAGCGCACCGCCCGACTGGCGCCGCTGGCCACCGTGCTCGAGCCGACGATGACGTCGCTGTTGTTGATCGCGAGTGCCTCGCTGCGTCCCCCGGCCAGCGCGCCCAGGTCCTGCATCTTCCCCGCGCGATAGAGGAAGCCGTGAACCCGGCCGTCGGCGCGCTCGCTCCAGCCCACGATCCCGCCCTGGTCGTTGATGCTGTTGGCCATGGCCGAAGTGCCGCCCAGGGTCCCGAGGTCCTTGACGCTGTAGGTGGCGGCGGCCGTGACGGCGGCGGCAGGGCTGCTCGCGCCGGACGCGGCAGGCGTGGGGGCCAGCGGGTCGTCACTGCAGGCCAGCAAGCCGGTGGCGAGCAGGGCGGCGACGGCGGCGGACGGGACGAACGAACGGGGGGACATGATCACTCCCAGGGTGTGGGTTAGAGCGGCGCGGTCGAGGGCGAGTCCGCGGATTCTCAGAGTGGGGAGTATGGCTCCGGTCGTTCAAGCCGATCTCAAGTGCGGACACGGGATCGAGTTCGCCCCGGAGTCGCGCGGACGATGGTCGCGCGAAACCGTCGCGGCACTCAGTCGGTCAGATAGTACTCGACGGTGGTCACCACCCGAACGGTCTTGAGCGGCTGGGTCTCTTCCGGGATACCGGCCACCTGGTCGCGTGGCAGGATCACGAAGACACCCTGGTTGGCCTGCCGAATGCCGCCGAGCCGGCTGCGCGAGTCGTTGGCGAACTGCACGGCCGCCTCGCGGGCGTTGGCGGTGGCGGCGGCGATCATGCCGGGCTTCAGGTCGTTCAGTCGGGTGAACAGGAAGGTGGGCCCCGACGCTCCGTACCCCGTCTGGGTCGACGAAAGGACCACGCCGCTGCGCACCAGCTCCCCGACCTTCGCGCTCGCGGCGCGCACCCGGTCCACGTCGCTGGAGCGCACCATGACCGTCTGACTCACCACGAAGCGCGCCGCCGAGGGCCGCTCACCGCCGTACTGGTTGGCGAAGGCGTCCGCCACGTCCACGCCCCGCAGGTCGGCCTGCGCCGTATCCAGCCCCTGGCGCTGGAGGAAGTCATAGACCTCCGCCGTGTTGCGGACGATGCGGGCCTGGGCCGCGGCGAGATCGTTGTCCGCGGCCGACAGTCGGAGAGGCCATAGGGCGACATCGGCCGTAGCCTCGCGCTCGGCCACGCCCTTCACCGTAACGAAGCGATCGCCGGACCGGCCCTCGATGAAACCGTGGCCGATGAACCAGCCCCCGACGGCGATGCCTGCCGCCAGGACGAGCCAGGGGAGCAGAGTGGCGAGCAGTTGCCGGGCGTGAGTTCGGTCCTGATTGGGCATGATCGGGGCTTTGCTCCGGTCGAGGGACTCTTGGGGGAAGAACATCACTCTACCACACTCTACCGCGCTTGTCTCGTTGCGAGCGGACGAGTGCGTGCGAGGGGCAGGATCCAACTACCCCGGCCGTCCGGGTTCTCGAGCTCGGAGCCGCGCCTTCTCCTCGAAGCCGGCCCTCGTAATGGCGAACACGAGACTCTCGCTGCCAGTGCCGTCCATGTGGGTGCCCGCGCGCTCGGCCCCGATCCGCTCCACTGCGCGCTGCGACCGGATATTTCGGGGGCCGATCATGAACACCACGCGGCCCACGAAGCGGAAGGCATGCGCGAGCATCAGGTGCTTCATCTCGCCGTTGTAGCGGCCGCCCCAGTGACTCCGCGCAAGAAACGTCCAGCCGATCTCCACCTCGCCCGCGGCCTCATCGAAGCCGTGATAGCGGGAGGAGCCGATGACCGCTCCGGTCGCGTTGTCGATCACGACCAGGGCGCCGCCGGACTCGAGCGCCTGGCGGAAGAACACCTGGAAACCGGCGGCCTCCGAGCGAGTCCGGTCGGGATGCTGTTCCCAGATGAGCGGGTCCGAGGCGACGGCGTAGAGCGCGTCGCGGTCGTCGGCCCGAAGCGGCCTAAGGGTGAGGAGGGCGCCGGGCAGTATCGGCTGAGGGTCGAAAGGCATTCGTCGGCTTGGGGTGGTGCGCGCGTCAACGCGCCGGAACCACCAGCAGGTGGTTGCGGGTCCCGTGCATGGCGATGCCCGACGCGCTCGGAGTCACAGGCTTGCCATTCAGGTAGTACCTCGCACCAGGCGATGGTTCCTTCACGGTGAAGGTCCAGCCGTCCTGTTCGGCCTCGATACCATACTCGACGCCCCGCGCAGTCTGCCGCCAGGAAAATGAGATCGTGTTGGTCCCCACCGGAAGCGCGTCGATGCCCATCTGTTTCCATCCGCTCGGGACATGCGGGTCGAAGACGACGCTCCTGGCGGGAGCATCGGGCTCGATCCCGAACACCTGCTCGATCAGCGGCACCACGATCCCGTAGCTGGTCCAGGCGATGACGAAGCAGCCGTAATCGGGCATCATCTCCGAGATAGAGCCCGGGAGGGTCCGGCCGAATGTTTGGACGATCCTGTCCATATACCACATCGCCTGGTCGGTGCGGCCGTACCTGCCCTCGGAGACCGCCTGCACGCCCGTGGCGATGGTCATCATGGCCTGCCGGTCTACGGCCGACAGATACGGGCCGTACTCGCCGACGTTCTCCCTCCGGATCTTGTCCAGCGCGGCCCGCGCCCGCTCCGGCGGGACAATGCCGACCTCCATCGGCGTGGTGACGACCCAGTTCTTGTTCGTGATCCATCCCCGCGTGGTGTCCGGCATGGACGAGAGCCGCTGCTCGAGACGCTCGTAGTACGCGATCAGCTCCCGATCTCTCGGCGTCAGGCTGTCTCCGTTGGTCTCCTTGAGTCTGATCTGCCTGATGGCTCCTTCCGCGGCGCTCTTCGCCTGCGCTCTGGTGCCGTAGAAATCGGCATAGGACCCTTCATCCGGGATCCAGAAGCGCCGGTTGATCCTTGCCTCGAGGTCCGCTGCCAGCTTCCGGTATCGCTCGGCGTCTCCCGTGTGGCCCAGGAGCTCGGCTACCCGCGCAGTGGCCACGAGCGCCTGCTGGGTATACACGGCTACGTCGATCAGCTCCGCGTTGAGTCCCAGCACCTCCATGATCCCGTAGCCTTCGGGGAAGAGATCGTGGTTCCGGTCCATGTCGGCCAGCAGCCAGTGGAGGCCCTGGGTCATCGCCGGGTAGATCTCGCCGGCGAAGGCCAGGTCTCCGGTCCACCGGACCAGCTTGCCCGCGGTGAGAATGAACTGCGCGGTCTCCTGGCTGTTGCCTTTGTTCGAGACCGCGCCGTTGGTGGTGACTTCGTGGACGATCCGGCCGTTGCCGTTCGCCTTCGTGGACTGGCGCCGAAGTAGGCGGAGGGTGGCCCTGGCGAGATCGGCGTCGCCCGCCGCGATGAGGGCCTGGAGGGTGTAGGTCTCGGTGCCGAACCACCAGGGATATTCCATGAGGCCGGCCCCGACGCCGCGGCCGATCCCGGGAACGTCCCGCACGGTCCATTGGGTGTTGACCCGTACCCAGTCGTAGACCTCCTGCAGCCCGCGGTCGGGGATGCTGACTCTGGCCCGGGCGAGCAGGGACCGGTAGCGGTCGCGCTGCCGCCGCAGGAGGCGCTCGTGGTCGCGCGCGATGCCGGTGTAGCTCTCCACCGCATCCCGCTCGCTCGTCGCCGAGCCGGCGAGCACGAACGTCAGCGCGGCGGAGTCGCGGGGTGGGACCGAGAGCCGGTAGCGGGAAGCAACGGTCACTCCCCTGCCCCTGGTCCGGATCGCGTCGGGATGACCCACCGGCCGCGCATCCGCGGAAGGCGTAGCGCCCCACACGGCGAACCACGGATGGTCGCGGTCGCGGGCGAGGAAGACGCCCCGCGTCCCCTGCCAGGCAGCCGCGTCGGACGCATCATGGATACCGATGTGCTCCGAGTACCACACCGGTCGGAGATCGGTCTTGACCGCGAAGTCGAAGCTCAGTGTTCTCGCCTGCGCGCCGCGGTTATGGAAGGTGTAGCGGACCACCACGCCCTGCCGGCCATCCGGGCTGAACTGGAAGCGCTCGACGTCCAGGCTGTCCAGCACCGGGCCATAGCGGAGCCGATTGCCGTAGGGATAGTTGATGAACTCGGCGGCGCGGGACAGCACGGAGCGCCGTCGCGTCGCCGAATCGGTGACCGTCGCACGGAACCCGTCCACCAGCTTGATCGGGTGCAGCCACAGGCCGGCCATCTCGCCGGGCACGTGGCTGCCCATGTCGGGGAAGTTTCCATCCTGCGTGCCGATGAGGTAGGCGCGGTCGCCCGCGGTGACGTACGGGCGATCCGCGTTCCGGCCGTGATTGCTGAGGCCGGCCATGATCGGCGAGGCGGAGTCCGCCTGGGCGGAGAGAAGCCGAGCGACGGTAAGGGAAAGGGCGAGGGCGGGCGGGAGCGAACGCATGGCGGGGGTCATGGGAGGGCCCTGTTTCGGCTCCCGGCTCGCGGCCGGGCCGGGGGTTCCTCCGGGGCGCTGCGGACCGCTCTGGTACGGAGCCCCGGCCAACAGCGCCGGGTCTCCTCCCCGGCGCGGTCCGACGCGCCCCTCCGGAACCCCCAGTCCGGCCGCAGCCACGTGCGAGGCACGACCAAACGGATATCTACCGCAGGCCGATTCGCTCCACGAGCTGGCCGAATCGAGGATCGGCTCGGAGCGGCTTGTAGCCGGGATCCACGTGCAGGTAGATGAGGCCGGCCGACCGGACCTGGAAGGCGCGCTCCAGGCCGGCGAAGGCGCGCTCGCGATCGCCCACCGCCGCGTAGCCCATCGCCAGGATCTCGGACCGGACGTAGTGCTGCCGAGACTCATCCTCCAGCCGGTGCAGAATCTCGTCTGCCTCCTCGCGACGGCCCAGCGGCGCGAGTGCCCGCACGATCGTGGCGTCGTAGGAGCGCACGCTGTTCTCCAAGCCCTGGCCCCGCTGGAGCCACTGCAGGGCGGCTTCGGGATCGCCGAGCTCCAGATAGGCGGAGCCGATGTCGAGGTAGGAATAGGCATAGTCGGCGTCCAGGTCGATCGTCTTCTCGGCCTGCGCGATCGCCCGGGCATAGTCGCCGCCGAACAGAAGGAAGCGCCCGAGCCAGCGGCTGTACACTGCGGAGAGCGGGTCCAGGATGAGCCCCTTCCGCATCTCCTCGACCGCCTCGGGCAAGAGCCCCACGGTCGGCAGCACGCTGCCGAGCGCCCAGTGCGCCTCTGCGTGGTTCTCGTTCAGCGCCACCGCCCGGCGGAGCTGGCGCGCGGCCGCAGCGAAGTCCCACTCGTACCAGCACAGTACCTTGCCCACGGACGTGATCGCCTCGACCAGGTCGGGGTCGTGCTGCAGCGCGCGGGTGGCCGCCGCCTTGGCCCGGGGATAGGCGTCGTCCGGCACGACGAAGTCGTCGGCGAGCTGGGTCCAGCAGTCGGCGATGCCGGCGTACGAGCGGGCATAGCCCGGGTCCTGGAGCAGCGACTGCTGGAAGAAGTCGAGCGCCTTCCGGGTGGAGGGCTCGGTGTCCTTGTTGAACACGAAGCGGCCCTTCAGATAGAGCGTGTACGCCTCGATGTTCTTGGCCGGCGCCACCAAGGTCTCGGCGTCGCTGCCCAGACGCAGCTTGAGGGCATCCACGATGGCGTGCGAGATCTCGTCCTGAATGGCGAAGACGTCCTCGAGCTGGCGATCGTAGGTCTCGGACCAGAGATGGTAGCCGTCGGCCACGTTGATGAGCTGTGCCGTGATGCGCACCCGGTTGCCGACCTTGCGCACGCTTCCCTCGAGCACCGAGCTCACTCCCAGCTTCTCCCCGATCGTGCGGACATCCACCTCCTTCCCCTTGAAGGCGAACGAGGATGTGCGGGACGCCACCTGCACGCCGGGCACCTTCGCGAGGGCGTTGATGATCTCCTCCGTCATGCCGTCGCTGAAGTACTCGTTCTCGGGATCGGCGCTCATGTTGGCCAGCGGCAGCACCGCGATGGCCTTGCGCGCGGGCGAGGAGGCCGGCGTCCGACCGACGGCAGTCGCCTGCTCCGAAGGGCCGCTCCCGTTGATTCCGCGGAGCGCCTCGCCGAACTGCGCCGCAGTGGCAAACCGGTCCACCGGGGTCCGGGCGAGGGCGCGGGTCAGCGCGTCGTCCACCGCCTCGGGCACGTCGCGCGCCACCCGCACCTTGGGGATGGGAGAAACGAACCGCTTGGCGATGATGGCCTGGGGAGTGGCGCCGGTGAAAGGCGGCTCGCCCGTAAGCATCTCGAACAGGACGCAGGCCAGGCTGTAGAGATCGGTGCGGCCGTCCACGCCGGGGTCGCCGGCCGCCTGCTCGGGGCTCATGTAGATGGGCGTGCCCATCACCATGCCGGTCTGCGTCAGAGAGCCGTCGGCACTGAGGGCTTTTCCGATGCCGAAGTCGGCCACCATCGCCGATCCTTCGTGGAGCAGGATGTTCTCGGGCTTGATGTCCCGGTGGACCACCTGGTGGCGATGGGCGTAATCGAGCGCCGAGGCGACCTCGCGGGTGATGGCGATGGCGTCGGAGAGGGGAAGCTGCCGCTCGCGCTGGAGCCGCTCCCTGAGCGAGCGGCCCTCCATGTTGGGCATCACGTAGAAAAGGAGCTCGCCCGCCTGGCCGGAATCGTAGAGCGGGAGGATGTGCGGATGGTTCAGGCCGGCGGCGAGCTTGATCTCCCGCAGGAACCGCTCGGCGCCGATGGCGGCCGACAGATCGGGGCGGAGGACCTTGACCGCAACCTTGCGGTCATGGCGGAGATCCTGCGCGAGGAAGACCACGGCCATGCCACCCTCGCCGAGCTCCCGCTCGAGATGGTAGCGGCCGGCGAGACCTGCTTCGAGCTGCTGCTGCAGTCTGGTCATGGAGCAGCAACCTAACGCCCTGGATCAGCGCTGGGTAAGGAGGACGGGATCCCCGTTTCGGACAGATCCGGGGTAAGCGACCGTAGCGTAGACGCCGGCACACGGCAGCAGGCCTCCCGTGCCGACGCGGAGGCTGTTCGCCCGGCTGACGGTGCGGAGGATATCCGGATCCCTGGGAAGATCCCCTTGCGGGAGGGTCATCATGACGCACCGCGGATCGGGGATGACGATCGCCAGTCGCAGATGACCGCCGAGAGCAAGCTGACAGCCCACCCAGGCATTCTCGACGAAGCCGGCGGCTGGGGTTTCCACGATGACGTTCATCCGGAAGCGCCGCGCGTCGAACCGGCTCTCCGAGCGAGCGAGGCTCAGCTCGGCAAAGGTCGCCGTAGTGATGACCGACAACGGGCAGAGGTCGACGAACGAATCCGCCGGCGAGGCGCACTCCAGGCCGATTTCGGCGAAGAAGGCCGCTTGCCTCTTCGCGTAGGCGCCGGGCATCGTACGGACAAGTGTGACGCTCCGACCGAAGTGCGATGAAAGAAGGGCGGAAATGGCCGGCGAGTCGCTGGTCTCCGACGTCCCATCGGGCAGCGTAATCCGCACCGGAGGGAGTACGCTGTCGGCCCGTGGCGGCTCGAGGAACGCCGCCCGCGCATTCATCAGCCCCGGAAAGTGCTTGCTGGAGGCGCTGACCACTGCGCCCGTTTCGGTGTCGAGCAGCGCAA
>DATAHW010000049.1:0-36395 GCA_036262935.1 Gemmatimonadales bacterium
CTTCTCGCCCACGCCATTCTGGTCGCTGTCGTGGTCGTCGCAGTACAACATCACCGACGGGAAGTTCGAGTCGCAGGTGGTGCGGCTCGAGCGCGAGCTGCACGAGTGGCGCGCGGGCTTCAACTTCGTGCAGAACCCGAACGGGAACTTCGCGTTCTATTTTTCCATCTACCTGACGGATCTGCCCGACCTGAAGTTCGACTACGACCAGACCACCATCGAGCGATAGCAGGCTGGCACGCGACCTGCTGCATGCCCCGCACCCCCCATTGGAGACCATCTATGCGTGCCCGGCCGATTTTCCTGCTGCTGCTCGCCGCCGCCGCGTGCTCGTCCAATGACCGGACTGGGCCGGGCGTGCCGCCGGACGTGCCCGCGAGCCTCACCAGCACGACGCTCGACGCTGCCATTGCCCTCACCTGGTCCGACAACGCGTACACCGCCGAGCCCGGCAACTTCCAGAACTACCGCGTCTACAGCACGACGTACGATCTCGATCAGGACCAGTGCGGCGCCACCTGGCAGCTCGAAGGCACGACCGTCGCCCCCGAGTTCCTGGTCGGCGCGCTCGTGAACGGGGTGCCGCGCTGCTTCAGCGTGACCGCGGTCGGCGTCGACGGTGCCGAGAGCGGTCGGTCGCCGCTCCGGGCCGACACCCCGCGTCCGGACGCGCGGAACATCGTGCTGTACGCCTTCCAGACGCAGTCGGCCGGGAGCGGGTTCCGCTTCTGGGACGACCTCAACGGCGATGCCCGGGTGCAGGACGGTGAGCTCGGCCTGGTGCGCTCCGGGGCGGGAACCGACATCGACTTCGCGGTCGACCGCGACGTCAACAACGATCTGTTCCTGACGCCCGTGCGCGCCGGGACCGGGGTGGAGTACTACGACGAGAACAACCCGGTCGAGGATCTCACCTCCATCGATTTCGCCGCCGACCGGTCCTACCGCACGTCCGGCATCCTCGCGATTCCCGGCTACGGCTACGTCTTCGAGATGGATGGCGGCGACGGGTTCAAGCGCTACGGCGCCGTGCGGGTCACTCACGTCGGCCAGACCTTCCTGATCCTCGACTGGGCCTACCAGACGGATCCGGGTAACCCGGAGCTCATCGTGACCGCTGCGGGGAAGCCGTAGCGTCGCGCTCCATCGGCCACGTCGGGTGGCCACGCCGGGGGGTTGAAAGCGGCGCGGCGGCCGGGTTACTTGGGCCATGTCCCAGACAGTTTGCGTACTGGACGGCCGATCGCTCTCGGTGGTGGACGTTGTCCGCGTCGCGCGTGATCCGGACGTCCAGGTGCGGGTGGACCCGCTGGCGCGCGGCGCGCTGCTCGCCAGCCGCCGGTCGGTAGAGGCGGCGATCGCCTCGGGGCAGACGATCTACGGGATCAACACCGGGTTCGGCAAGCTGGCCAACGTCCGCATTCCGCCCGACCGGCTCGATCAGCTCCAGACCAACCTCATCCGAAGTCACGCCGCGGGCGTCGGCGCGCCGCTGCCGGCGTCCGTGGTCCGCGCCGTCATGCTGCTCCGGGCCAACGTGCTCCTCCGCCCCACCAGTGGGGTCCGGCCCCAGCTGGTGGACGCGCTCGTGGCGCTGCTCAACGCCGGCGTGATCCCGCTGGTGCCGGAGCAGGGGAGCGTCGGCGCCAGCGGCGATCTCGCACCGCTGAGCCACATCGCTCTCGCGCTCATGGGCGAAGGGCGGGTCCTCGAGGGGGCGGCCGCCAGAGCCGCTCCCGCGGCGGGAGCGCTCGCCAAGTCCGGGCTCACCGCGTTCCCCTTTGCGCCGAAGGAAGGCCTCGCCTTCATCAACGGCACCCAGGCGCAGACCGCCATCCTCGCGCTCCTGGTGCACGACGCCCGGGTGCTCTGGCGCACGGCCGTCGGGGCCGCCGCGATGAGCCTGGAGGCACTGCGCGGCACGCCGGCGCCCCTGGACCCCCGGATCCACGCGGCGCGGCCGCATCGCGGCCAGATCGAAGCGGCCGACCTCATGCGCGCCCTCCTGGCCGAGAGCGAGATCCGGGAGTCGCACCGGGAGGGCGACCCGCGGGTCCAGGACGCCTACAGCCTCCGCTGCGCCCCGCAGGTGTTCGGCGCGGTGGCCGACGCCATCCGGTTCGCGGAGGAGACCGTCGCCGTGGAGCTCAACGCGTCCACCGACAACCCGCTCGTGTTCGAGAACGGCGACGTGATCTCCGGCGGCAACTTCCATGGGCAGCCGGTCGCGCAGGCGCTGGATCTGCTCGCCATGACGCTCACGACGCTGCAGGCCATCGCCGAGCGCCGGGTCGAGCGGCTGGTCAACCCGGACCTGTCGCAGGGGCTCCCCGCCTTTCTCACGACCGAACCCGGCCTCTGCAGCGGGTTCATGATGGTGCAGATCACCGCCGCCTCGCTGGTGGCGGAGTCGCGCGCGATCGCCATGCCCGCGAGCATCGGCTCGATCCCGACCGATGCCAATCAGGAGGACTTCGTGCCGATGGGCATGGCGGCGGCCTGGAAGGCGCAGCGGATCCTCGGCAACGCGCAGCGGGTCGTGGCGGCCGAGCTGTTGTGCGGCGCGCAGGGGCTCGAGTTCCTGAAGCCGCTGGCGCCCGGCCGCGGGGTGGCGGAGCTCTACCGCCGGCTCCGCTCGCTGTCGCCGCCGGTCCCGCCGCTCGTGCGGGATCGCTCCCCCGCGCCCGACCTCGAGCGGCTGGCCCGGGCGGTGGCGTCGGGCGAGCTCGATCCGGGCGCCGTATAGCCCTCGGCCAATCCTGCTTGCCGGGTGTTTGGCAGCCCGGTATCTTACGATCGCTCCAACCCTTATCTCCTGCTCCCCTCTCAGCCCGAGCCGCATGAATCTGGAAAAGCTGAAGGACTCGGCGCGCAAGTTCGAGCAGAAGGAGGACTGGCGGAAGGCGATCGAAGTCTACCTGAAAGCCATCCAGCAGATCGAGTCGGGCGCGGAGACCAGCCCCGATCTGTCACTGTACAATCGGGTCGGCGACCTCTACCTCAAGATCAACGACACTGCGGCGGCCGTACGCTCCTACGAGCGGGCGGTCGATCTGTACGCGGACCAGGGATTCTTCAACAACGCCATCGCCCTCTGCGGCAAGATCCTGCGGGTCAATCCCGGCCGCACGCAGACCTACCTGAAGCTGGCCCAGCTCCACGCCCGCAAGAACGTCGTCATCGAGGCCAAGCGGAACCTGATCGAGTTCCTGGAGCGCATGAACGCGCTCGGCCAGCTCGACCAGGCCTTCCAGTCGATCAAGGAGTTCGCCGACCAGTTCGCCGGCAGTCAGGAGATCCGGATGATGCTGGTCGATCTCCTGCGCGCGGCGTCCCGTGAGGAGGAGGCGCTGGAGCAGTTGGCCAAGATCGCCGGCGACATCGAAGCGCGTGATGGAGCTGCGTCAGCGCCCGCGACCGCGTCGCCCGGGGAGAACGTGTCGGCCTCCCCGCGGCCGCGTGCTCCCTCGGCGCCGGGCCGCGGCGACCTGGTTTTCCTGGACACCGGGTTCGAAGCGCCGCCCGTGCCCGCCGCTTCGGTTCCCGGAGGGGAGCCGGCCGCCGTCGCCGAGGTGCCACCGCCGCCGGAAGGGCTCGAGCCCACCGGGGCGGTCTACGACGTGGCCGAGACCGGTGGCGAGCTCATCCTCGACCCGCTCACCGCCTCGGTCGGCGCCGATGCCGCGCCTCCGCCCGAGCTCCTGCCGCTCGCCGGCCTGGAGCAGACGGGCGAGCCTGACCTCGAGCTCGAAGCGGTGGGGCCGCTCCAGGGACTGGAGCACGACCCGTCCGCCGACGAGATCGAGTTGGACGACCTGCCCCTGGACGACCTGGAGATCCAGGACACCGGCATCCCTGACGACCTCGATCTCGACATGGTCGAGGACGACGCGCCGGCCGCGCCCACGGCTGGCCTCCCGCTGATCGAGGACGCCGCGACCGGTGCACCGGCGGACGAGCTGGCCGCGCTCGAAGACCGGATCGCCGATGATCCCGGAAACCCCGATCTTCACCGCGAGCTGGCCGACCGCCTGCTGCTCGAGGGTGAGCTCGGGCGGGCCGCGGAGGAGCTGCGGCTGGCGCTGCAGGCGTACGAAGGTGCGGCAGACTGGCCGGGCGCGTCGGCGATCGCCGAGCGGCTGGTGGCGCTGGAGCCGGACGCGATCCACAACCACCAGAAGCGGGTGGAGCTCGCCTTCCGGAGCGGTGAGCGCGCGCCGCTGCTGGAGGCCTATCTGGCGCTCGGCGACGCGCTGGGCCGGGCCGGCGCGGTGGACAAGGCGCTGGCGGTATACGGCCGGGTGCAGGAGCACGATCCGAGCAATCGCCACGCGGCGGCGGCGATCGCCGCGCTCGAGTCGCCGCGCGCCGCTCCCGCGCCGCCGGCCATGCCGGCCCCGCCCGCGCGTCCCGTGGCCCAGGCGCCCGTGGCCGAGCCGCCGGCGCGGGGCGGGGACTTCGTGGATCTCGGTTCGATGATTCTCGACGAGGCCGGCCCGCGCGACACCCGCATGCGCATCGACCGGCGCGAGCCCCAGGGCGACGACGAGCAGCGCGAGTTCCAGGAGATCCTGGAGCAGTTCAAGCGCGGCATCGATGAGAATCTGGACACCGACGACTACGAGGCGCACTACGATCTGGGCGTGGCCTTCAAGGAGATGGGGCTCCTCGACGAGGCGATCGCCGAGTTCCAGAAGGCGCTCCGCGCGCCCGACGGCCGCCTGCGAACTTCCGAAGCGCTCGGCATCGCGTTCTACGACAAGCGGCAGTTCGCCGTGTCCGAGGCGGTGCTCCGGCGCGCCGTGGACGGGGTCGAGGGTGGCGACGAGGCCAAAATCGGGCTGATCTACTGGCTGGGACGCGCGCTCGAGGCGCAGGGCAAGGACCAGGACGCGATCACCAGCTACGAGCGCGCCATGGCGGTGGACATCCGCTTCATGGATCTGGGCGAGCGCGTCCACCGGCTGGCCGCCGGCCGCCGCTCGTGAGTTCCCAGCTTGCGCCGGTCACGCTCGGCGACCTGCAGCGCCCGGTGCGCGCGCGCCTCGAGCGGGTGCCGCTGGAGCTGCAGCGGATCGTGGCCGCCGACTTCGGTCTGATCGCCGAAGTCAACGCGCATCTGTTCCAGATGCAGGGCAAGCTGTTCAGGCCCACTCTGCTGCTGCTGGCCGAAGAGGCCACCGGCGCGCGCGACCTCCGCTCGATCACCCTTGCCGCCGTCGTCGAACTGATCCACCTGGCCACCCTGGTGCACGACGATTCGGTGGACCACTCCGTCCTCCGCCGGGGGATGCCGACGATCAACTCGCTCTTCAGCCACCAGGTCTCGGTCATCATGGGCGACTACCTGTACTCGCGGGCGGTGATCGAGCTCGTCGGCCTCGACGATCTCGAGCCCCTCCGGGTGCTGAGCCGGGTGACCAACGAGATGACGGTCGGGGAGATGCGCCAGCTCCTCGCGCACGAGCCGCTGGAGTTTTCCGAGCAGTCCTACGACCTGCTGATCCAGGCCAAGACCGCGTCGCTGCTGTCGGGCGCCTGCGAGGTCGGTGCACTCCGCGCCGCCCCGCCGGCGCGGCGGGCGCTCCGGCGGTTCGGTGGGGCCCTCGGGATGGCCTTTCAGATCGTGGACGACGTGCTCGACTACACCGGGGACCCGAGCGTCACCGGGAAGCCGACCGGCTCCGACCTGCGCGAGCACAAGGTGACGCTCCCGCTGATTGCCGCGCTGCCCCGGATGGACCCGGCCGGGCGCCGGCAGGTGGACGTCTTGATGGCGAGCGCCGAGCCGGAGGACGCGCTGATCGAGGAAGTGATCGTGGCCGTGGGGGAAGCCGGTGGCCTGGACTACGCCCGGGAGCGGGCGCTGCTGCTGGCGCAGCAGGCGGACGCCGAGCTCGAGGTGCTGCCGCCCTCCCCGGCCCGCGATGCGCTCCGCGCCAGCATTACCTACGTCGTGGATCGCAGGCGCTGATGGCGAGCCCGCACCGACCCGGGTTCTACCTGGGCATCCTCATCGCGGGGTTCATCGCCGGCGGCGCGCTGACCGCGCTGCTCCGCCAGACCCTGCCCGAGAGCGCCGCCCGCACGTTCTTCACCAGCACCTGGACGGCCAACTTCGGCCCTGTCTCGGCCGACCTCCTGGTGGTAAACTTCACCCTGGGGCCGGTCGGGCTGCACGTCTCCCTGTTGAGCCTGATCTGCGTCCTGGTGGCGTACCTGATCGCGCGCTCGATTTTCTAGGGGGTCACGTGGGAAATCTCGGCTTCACCGAAATCATGCTGATTATGGTCGTGGTGTTGCTGCTCTTCGGCGCCAAGCGGCTGCCGGAAGTCGGCGCCTCGATCGGGAAGGGGATCCGCGAATTCAAGCGGAGCCTCACCGATACGCAGGAGGCGATCATGGGCTCGGACGAGACGCAGCGGAATATCCCGCCACGCCAGATGGACGCGGCGACGCCGCCCGCGTCGAATGCGCCCGCGGGCGAGCCCAAGCGACTGTCGCAGTAGCTACGCGCCCTGGGTGACGGGCCCGGTCTGCTGCTGCAGCACCTTCTTCCGATTGTCCACCACCTTGGCCTGCTCCCGCAGCGCCTGCAGGTAGCTGCGTACCCGCTCCTGCCGTGCCAGATTGATCATCTGCGCGCGGTACTTGTCCAGATCCTTCACGAACGCCGCGGAGTCGGCCCTGGTGTGCTCGAGCGCCTTGATGAAGTAGATGCCGTCCTTGGTGTCGAGCATTCCGCTTCGCTGGCCCTTCTCGAGCCCGAACGCCGTGCCGACCACGACCGGATCGGTCAGTGGCGGATTGACCCGTGAGAACGGGCCGAATTCCTTGTACGGCAGCTTCATCGAGTCGGCCACTGCCTCGAGCGAGCCGCCGGCCGTGACCCGCTTCTCGAATTCCTGCCCCATCTGCCGGGCGCGCTCGCGCTTCTTTTCCATGCGGACCTGATAGGCCACGGCCTGGCGCACCTGCCCGAGCGGCGGTACGCCGGCGGGCTGCAGACTGTCCAGCCGGAAGACGTAGTAGGCGATGGGCGCGTCGATCACCTGGCTGGTGGCACCGGGCTTGGCCTGGAATGCCCACACGCCGGCATCGGGCACGACGAGCGTGCCGACCTGAACCTTGGTTCCCTCCTGCGCCGGGAGCGCCTTGCCCACCGGCAGCTTCAGCACACGGGCGGCCGTATCGAGCGCGGCCGGGTCGGCCTTCTCCGCGCCCAACCGCTCCAGGCTGTCGGCTTCGGCATCGAGCTGGTCGCGATGCTCGCCGCTGACCTCGATCGGGATCAGAATGTGGCGGCCGCTGGCCTTGGTGCCCTTCCGGCTCGTGATCTCGATGATATGGTAGCCGAACTGCGACAGTACCGGTTGCGAGACGGTGTGGAGCGGCATTGCGAAGGCCGCCGAGTCGAACGCCGGGTCCATCGCGCCCTTGGTCCACTCGCCGAGGTCGCCGCCCTTGGCGGCGCTCGCGCTGTCCGCCGACTCGCGGCGGGCCACGTCCGCAAACGGGGCGCCGGCCACGATCTCGGCCCGAGCGGAGTCGGCCCGGGCACGGGCCGCGGCCGTGTCCGAGGCGTTGGTGAGCCGGGGCAGCGCCACGAAGCTCAGGTACGCGGTAGCAGGGCGCTCGAACTCGTCCAGGTGCGCCTTGTAGTAGGCCTGGATCTCCGCGTCACTCGCCTGGACGGCCGAGTCCGGGACAACGGTGCGCGGGACGAGGGCGGCGAGACCGATCTTGACCATTTCGTGCTCGTCCCGGTAGCGCTCCCACAGGGCGGCGTCCGAGAGATACACGTCGGCTGTCACGACGCGCAGCAGTTTGGAGCGCTGGATCTGTTCGCGGTACTGTGCCTCGAGCGCGGGGAGGTACTGCTGGGCCACGCTGGACGTCAGCCACCGCTGGTATTTCCCCATGTCGAACTGACTGTCGGTCTGGAACTCGGGGACTTCCCGGAACTCGGGCGGCGGCGAGTTGCGGATGGCCTCCGCGATCTCGTCTTCCGTGACCGTGATGCCCCGGCGCCGGTACTCGGCGCTCAGGACGGTGTTCTGGACGAACTGCTCCCAGACCTCATCCCGCACCTGCTGGGCATCTTCGAGGCCGAGGGGCCCCGGGGACTGGCGCTGCCGGGCGTCGATATTCTGCTGCACCACGGTCTGGTAGGTGCGCGCGTCGATGCTCTGGCCGTTGATCTTCCCGACCGTCGTCTGGGTCAGCAGGCCCGTGTTGCCGGTGATCCCGCTGAGGTCTACCACCAGCCAGAGGAAGAACGTGATGGCCACGACCACCATGAGCGGTTTGGCCGCGTTGCGGAAGGCTTGCATCATAGAAAAAGCCGAGACTCCGGACGTGAGAGAATAGAGAAGGTGAAGCTTAAGCCGCCCATCAGCGAAGCTCAAGGCGGCGCACGGCTTGGCAGTTGACAGGCCGGGAATGGCTCGCTACTGTCACGTGACCCCCCGCATTGAAGTGAACCGTTCTCCAATTCCCACGCCTCAGACCTGGAACCCCGGGACCCGGATGGCACTTAGCGAAACCGAGAAGCTCGAGCGCCGGTACGCCGAGAACCCGCAGGGACTGACGTTCGCGCCGCTCGCCGAAGTCCACCGGAAGAACGGCGACACCGCGCGGGCCCTCGAGCTGTTGCGTCCCGGCCTGACCCTGCATCCCGACTACATCCCGGCCAGCATCGTGCTCGGCCGCTGTCACCTCGACCTGGGGGAGCTGCCCGCGGCGGAGGCCGCGTTCAAGCACGTCCTCGATCTGGACGCCGAAAACGTCATCGCGCTCAAGGCGCTGGCCGACATCGCGGAGCGGATGTTCCGCTTCGACGACGCCGAACGCATGCTGACGGCGTTGCTGGCGGTGGATAGGAGTAACGACGAAGCACGTGACCAGGTGGCTCGCGTCGCCGCCGCGCGGCAGCAGGTGGCAGCGGGCTCCGCTACCGAGCCCGCACCAGCGCCGGAGGCTGCCCCGCCCGAGCCCGCTGCCGAGCCGTCGGTGGCCGAGGCCACGCTGTCGGAGTCCGCGGCTGCCGCCGTATCCGAGGCATCGCCGCAGGAGCTCGCCCCCGAATTCGACGGCGCCGGCAATGTGACCAGCGAGCCCGTGTTCGCCTGGACGACGGAGTCCGGGACCGCCGAGGACGAGGAGCCGCCGCCGGAGGGGATTCAGCTCGAGCAGCCGGTCATGTTCGAGGGCGAGGTCGAGCCGATCGCGGGCCTGGTGGGCCGGGAGGAGGATGCCCCGGAGCCCCCGCCGTCGATCCCGGGCGACGAGTTCCTGGTCGAGCCCTCGGAGGACATCGTCCTCGAGAGCAGCGGTGGGGGCGAGTTCCAGATGGCCAATGCGGCCGAGGAGCTGCTCGTCGTTTCCGCGGCTGAATCGGCGGCCGCGCCCGCCGAGCCCGAAACCGCACACGAGCCGGAACACGAGCTCGAACCGGAACTCGAGCCCCAGTCGGAACTAGAGCCGGCGCCGGAACCCGAGCCGGAGCCCGAGCCGGTCATCACGGAATCCATGGCGGAGCTGCTGTTGCAGCAGGGATACGCGCGCGAAGCACTCACCATGTACCGCCATCTGGAAGCTCGGAGCGCGGGCGATCCACGGCTGCTGCGGCGGATCGACGAGCTCGAGGCGGCAACCCACGCGCCCGAGCCGGCCTCGGCGGCGCCAGCGGCACCGGAACCGGCCGCAGCCGAGCCGGCGCGGCCGGCCTGGTCGGTGACCGCCACGCACGGCCGTTCCGTGAAGGAGCTGCTCGGCGCAATCCTCACGGCCCGGCCGCCCGCGGTTCCCGCCGGCCCCGCCGTGCATGCCGAGGCCGCGAGGGGCGCCGGCCCGGATCGGGAAGGCGCGCCCACTCGCCCGGCACACGACAGTCTGTCACTGAGCTCGGTGTTCGGCGAGGAATCCTCGCCGAACGCGCCCGCGGTACCGGCCGCGGGCGCCGTCCCGGCGGCTCAGGGTGGCGTCTCATTCGATGAGTTCTTCGGCCCGCCGGCCGCGCCCACGTCGGCACGGCCGGCGCGAGCTCCCGACTCCAAGAGCGACGATCTCGATCAGTTCCACGCCTGGCTCCAGAATCTGAAGCGCTGATGCGCATCAGCGTGCTCAACGGCCCCAATCTGAACTTGCTGGGGCAGCGCGAGCCGGAGGTGTATGGGCGAACGACGCTGGCCGAGATCGAAGCGATGGTTCGTGAGGCGGCGCGCGGCGACGGCGTCGAGCTCACATGGTTCCAGACCAATCACGAAGGCGCGATGGTGGACGCGGTCCAGGGGCTTCGCGGGACGGCGGACGGCGCGCTCATCAACGCGGCGGCGCTCACCCATTCGAGTCTGGCGCTGCGGGACGCGCTGCTGGCCGTCCGGGTGCCCTTCGTCGAGCTCCATCTCTCGAACATCTTCGCACGGGAGCCGGAGCGGCGGCACTCCAAAATCGCCGACCTGGCGCTGGGCGTGGTGACAGGTTTCGGTCCGCAGAGCTATCTCCTGGCCCTGCAGGCGCTGGTGGGCCGGCTGCGTGCCGCCTGACCGCCGGGGCGAGCGCCAGGCTGCACTCCGGGCGGCGCTGGAGGGCGAGGGGCTGGACGCGCTGCTCGTCACTCACCTGGCGAACATCCGGTATCTGACCGGGTTCACCGGTTCGGCGGCGCTCCTCCTCATCCAGCCGGCCACGACCACCCTCATCACGGACTTTCGCTACGCCGCCCAGGCCCCCGACGAAGCGGGCGAGGCGGCGGTGGTGGAGGTGGACCGGACAAGCGTCTGGGAGCGGCTCGCGCGCGTCCTCGGTGCGGCGCCGGCCGGGACGCTCGGCATCGAGTCTCAGGCGCTCACGGTGCGGGACGCCGAGCGGGTGGCGGCGCTCAGCCGCGGGCGCGTGGCGCCCGTCGCGGAGCTGGTCGAGCGGTTGCGCGCGGTCAAATCGCCGGAAGAGGTGGACGCGGTTCGCGCGGCCGCCGCCCTGGCGCAGGCGGCGCTCGCCGAGGTCCTGCCGGGGGTGCGCGTGGGCCAGACGGAGATCGAGGTCGGCGCCGCGCTGGAGGCCGCGCTCCGCCGGCGCGGCAGCGAATGGCACCCCTTTCCCACCATCGTCGCGAGCGGCCCCCGCTCAGCGCTGCCGCACGCGCGTACCAGCCCGCGTCCCATCGGGCCGGGCGAGTGGCTGTTGCTCGACTTCGGCGCCCAGGTGGACGGCTACTGCGCCGATCTCACCCGCACCATCGTCGTCGGCGCGCGAGCGGACGAGCGGCAGCGGACCGTCTACGAGCTGGTCCAGACGGCGCAGCGGCGCGCGCTGCAGCACCTGCGCGCGGGGATGCCCGGCCGCGAGGGCGACGCGCTCGCCCGTGAGGTGATCGCGGCGCGCGGCTTCGGCGAGGCGTTCGGCCACTCCCTGGGCCACGGCCTCGGTCTCGAGGTCCATGAGGCGCCCCGGCTCGCCCCGACGGCCGACGCGCCGCTCCCGCTTCACGCGGTGGTGACGGTCGAGCCGGGCATCTATCTTCAGGGCTGGGGTGGGGTACGGCTGGAAGACGACGTATATCTCGGGCCCGACGGGGCGGTGCTCCTCTCGGACGGGCGGACGGAACTGCTGGAGCTGGTCTAACCGGAGTCCCCGTGGCGACAACCGCCGATTTCAGGAACGGCATGGTGCTCGAGATCGACGGGCACCTGTACCAGATGGTCTACTTCCAGCACGTCAAGCCCGGAAAGGGCGGCGCGTTCGTGCGTACGAAGCTCAAGAACATCCGGACCGGCGCCGTGCTCGAGCGCACGTTCAACGCCGGCGAGCGCGTCGTCGAGGCGCGGCTGGAGCACCGGCCGATCCAGTTCTCCTACGTCGACGGCCACTTCCACCATTTCATGGACCAGCAGACGTTCGACGATATCATGCTGACGGGCGACGTGATCGGCGCCGAGCAGCTCAAGTATCTGAAGGAAGGGATGGAGTGCGAGGGCCTGGTGCACAACGACCGGGTCATCATGGTGGAGCTGCCGTACTTCGTCGAGCTCGCCGTCACCCGGACCGATCCCGGCGTCCGCGGAGACACCGCGTCCGGCGCCACCAAGCCGGCGACGCTCGAGACGGGGGCCACGGTGCAGGTCCCGCTCTTTATCGAGGAGGGGCAAGTGATCCGGGTCGATCGCCGCGACGACAAGTATCTCACCCGCGTATGACGCCCAAGGAAATGAAGGAGCTCGCCGAGCTGCTGCAGAACGTGCCGGGCATCAAGTCCATCGAGCTCCAGGACGTCCAGGGGCTGGCGCAGCTGCTGCGGGAGACCCCGGAGATCGGCTCCATCGAGGTGAAGGGCTGGTTCGGCACCGGGCTGGTGATCACCCGGACCGCCGCGGCTCCGCCGTTCTCGCCGCCTCCGGCGGCTCCCCAGGCTGGCCCGGCGGTGTCGTCGATCGGGGAGCGCGAGGCGCCGCGGGCGCTGCCGGCACTCAAGGAGATCAAGTCGCCCATGGTGGGCACCTTCTACAAGGCGCCGGAGCCCGGCGCCGACGCGTACGTGAAAAACGGCGCGCGCATCACGCCGGGGCAGACCGTCTGCATCATCGAGGCGATGAAAATCATGAACGAGATCGAGGCCGAGATCGCCGGTGTAGTGCGCGAGATCCTCGTGGACGACGCGCAGCCGGTGGAGTTCGGCCAGGTCCTCTTCCGGGTCGATCCCAATGGCTGAGGCCACCGCGCCGGTCTTCAATTTCAAGCACACCATCGGGCAGATGGTGCAGCGGAACGCGTCCGACCTGCTGCTGAAGGTGGGCCGTCCGCCCACGGTGCGTGTCAACGGCGAGCTCCACATGCTGGAGATGCCCCCGGTCAAGCCGGAGGACCTCAAGCTCCTGGCCGAGCAGGTGATGACGCCCCGCCAGGTGAAGGAGTTCGCCGAGAAGAAGGAGGCGGACTTCGCCATCGGCGTGCCGGGCGTGGGGCGGTTCCGGACCAACATCTATCAGCAGCGGGGCACGCTCGCGTTCGCCTTCCGCGCCATCCCCTACGAAGTGAAAACCATCGCCGAGCTGCACCTGCCGGCGGTGCTGGAGGAGATCTCGCTCCGGCCCCGCGGGCTCGTGCTGGTCACCGGGATCACCGGGTCGGGCAAGTCCACGGCGCTCGCCGCGATGATCAACCACGTGAACCAGAACCGCCGGGTCAACGTCATCACGATCGAGGACCCGATCGAGTTCCTGCATCGCGACGTGATGGCCAACATCTCGCAGCGCGAAGTGGGGAGCGACACGCTGTCGTTCGGGTCGGCGCTCCGGCACGTGTTGCGCCAGGACCCCGACGTGATCCTGGTGGGCGAGATCCGCGACATGGAGACGCTCGACACGGCGATCAAGGCCGCCGACACCGGCCATCTCGTCTTCAGCACCCTGCACACGACCGACGCCACCCAGACGCTCAACCGGATCATCTCGTTCTATCCGCCGCATCAGCACCAGGAGATCCGGATGGTGCTGGCCACGGCGCTGCAGGCGGTGGTCTCGCTCCGCCTGGTGCCGCGGGCGGACGGGCGGGGCCGGGTGCCGGCGGCGGAGGTGCTGATCAACACGGCCGCGGTGGCGGAAAACATCCGCGACATCGAGAAGGCGCTCAACATCCCGGACCTGATTGCCGAAGGCACCGTATCGTACGGCATGCAGTCGTTCGACCAGTCGCTCATGAAGTGGTTCAAGGACGGGATGATCTCGTACGAGAGCGCGATCTTCTACTCGACGAACCCGAGCGAGTTCGCCCTCCGGGTCTCCGGCGTGGACTCGGCCTCCGACCGTACGTTCACCGGGATCACGGGTGACGCCGGCGGCCGCGCGCTGGATCTGACGCCCTGATGTTCAAGAAGGTCCTGATCGCCAACCGCGGGGAGATCGCCTTGCGGGTGATCCGCGCGTGCCGCGAGCTGGGGATCGCGACCGTGGCGGTCTACTCCGAGGCCGACCGCGAGTCGCTCCACGTGCGCTTCGCGGACGACGATGTCTGCATCGGGCCGGCGCCGAGCCGGAGCTCGTATCTCAGGATCCCCAACATCATCGCCGCCGCCGAGATCACCGGCGCCGACGCCATCCACCCGGGCTACGGCTTTCTGGCCGAGAACGCCGAGTTCGCCGACACCTGCAAGGCATCGAACATCACGTTCATCGGCCCGACGGGCGAGCAGATCCGCCAGATGGGCGACAAGGCCACCGCGCGGCGGTTGGCCGCGGAGGCCGGTGTACCGACGGTGCCGGGCTCGCCCGGGACGATCGACGATCCCGAGGCGGCACTCGAGTTCGCCCAGTCGATCGGCTTTCCGGTGATCGTCAAGGCCACGGCCGGCGGCGGCGGCAAGGGGATGCGGATCGTCCACGACCCCGACCAGTTCCCCCAGCTCTTCGGCCTCGCCCAGAACGAGGCGCTGGCCGCCTTCAACAACGGCGCGGTGTACGTCGAGAAGTTCATCGAGCACCCCCGGCACGTCGAGATCCAGGTCATGGGCGATCTCTGCGGCAAGGTCGTCCACATGGGCGAGCGCGACTGCACCGTGCAGCGGCGCCACCAGAAGCTGATCGAGGAGAGCCCGAGCCCGGCGCTCACCGACGCGCTTCGCGACCGGATGGGCCGGGCCGCGGTGGGCCTCGCGGCCAACATCGGCTACATCGGCGCCGGCACGCTGGAATTCCTGCTCGACACCGACGGCCGGTTCTACTTCATGGAGATGAACACCCGGATCCAGGTAGAGCACCCGGTGACCGAGATGGTGACCAGCTTCGACCTGGTGAAGGAGCAGATCCGGGTCGCCGCGGGCGAGCCCATCAGCTTCCAGGGCGATGGCCGGCGCCTCCGGGGCCACGCGATCGAGTGCCGCATCAACGCGGAAGATCCCTACAGGAACTTCCAGCCGAGCCCCGGCCTGATCACCGCCTACCACCCGCCCGGCGGGCCGGGCGTCCGGGTGGACACCCACGTCTACGCCGGGTACACGGTCCCGCCCTACTACGATTCGCTGCTGGCCAAGGTGATCGTCCACGGCAACGACCGGACCGAGGCGCTGATCCGCATGGGACAGGCGCTCGACAGCTTCATCCTCGAGGGGGTGACCACGACGATCCCATTCCTCGCGCGGGTCATCCGCCATCCGGACTTCGTCGCCGGCGAGGTGGACACCCGGTTCCTCGAGCGCGAGTCGCAGCTCTTCCGACCCGACGCATGAAGCTCGACGTGCACTTCACTCCGGCCGGCCTGACACCCGCCGAGCTGCAGGGCCGCACCGTGTTCGTGATCGACATCCTGCGCGCCACTACCGCGATGTGCGCGGCGCTGGCCCACGGCGCCCGGGCGCTCATCCCGGTGGGCTCCGCCGAGGAAGCGCTGCGCCTGGCGCAGACGATCGGCAGCGACGACGTGCTCCTCGCCGGCGAGAACCACTGCGAGCGGATCCCCGGCTTCCAGTTGGGCAACAGCCCGCTCGAGATGACCGAGTCGGCGGTCCGGGGAAAGACCCTGGTCGTCACCACCACCAACGGGACGCGAGCGCTCCTGGCATGCCAGGGCGCGAGCGCCGTATTCGCGGCGTGCGCCGCCAACCTCACCGTGGCCGCGGAACGGGCACGCGAGGCGCTCGAGCCCGACGGCCATCTCCTCATCGTCTGCGCCGGCCGCGACGGGGCCTTCTCGCTCGATGACGCCTACTGTGCCGGACGGCTGGCGGAGGCCATCCTCGGCGCACGGCGCCCCCGCCGAGGGGTCAATGATGCGGCGATCGCGAGTCTCGACCTGGTCCGGCGCTACGGTGATCGCTGGGAGCGCCCGCTCTCCTACAGCCGGGCCGGCCGCGAGCTGATCCGGCTCGGCTTCCGCGACGACGTGCTCGACGCCGCGCGGCTCGATGCGTACCCGGTGCTCGCGCACTTCCATGAACGCCGGGTGATGCTCGCATCCGTGCCGGTATGAGCGCCGACGCGCGCCGGCGCCTGGGCGCGATCACCGCGCTCGTGGCCGGCCTCTTCATCGGGCTGACGCTCCTCCCCTTCCCGGTGACCGGTCCGGTGGGTCACTGGCTCGGCCAGAAACTCTGGGACTCGTTCGGCGCCGGTGCGCTCGGGATCCCGCTCCTCGGCATCGGGCTCGCGCTCGCGGGCTTCGAGCGGCTGGGCACGCTCGACATGAAGCGCTCGGCGGCCCTCATTATCGGGCTCAGCCTGCTGCTGCCCTATCTGGCGGGCGTAGTGGGACGGGTTTCGGTCTTCGAGATCAACAGCCGCGGCCTGTTCGGCCAGTTGGTGGGCGCCATTCCCGGGTTCTTCGCCGTGGAGATTCCGAAGGGGATCGGCGTCGCGGGGGCGGTGCTGGTCGGGTTCCTGGCGTTGTGCGCATTGACGCTGGCCACATTTGCCTGGCATCCGCTCCAGCGGCTGGAGCGGCATCCCGGGCCGGCCGCCGGGCCGGCGGCGGGCATGGTCGAAGGGAGGCGCGAGCCGAAGCGCCGAGCCGGACCCCAGGCGAAGGCGGAGCCCGCCGAGGTGGTTGCCTCAGGGGCGAGCGCCACGCCGGGAAGCGCGGACGATGGGGGAGCCGCGGCCGTCAAGGGAAGCGGCAGCGCGAACGGCAAGCCGGCGGCCCGCGCCAAGGCCCCCAGGAAATCCGAGCCGCGCGGGCCGGCCGGCGAGCGGGAGCTCGGGCGCGTGTGGGAGCTGGACAAGCTGACCGCCCCGCCGGCAAAGGCGCAGGACGCCGGTGAAGGCGAGCTGGACGCCCTGCAGGATCGGCTGGAAGAAACCCTGGCCGAATTCAAGGTCGAAGGCGATGTCGCCGGCCGCACCACCGGTCCGGTGGTCACCCAGTACGGCGTGCGGCTCCGGCCGGGCGTCAAGATGAACCGTCTGGTCAACCTGGCCGACGATCTCGCGCTCAAGATGAGCGCGCGCTCGATCCGGGTGGCGCGGATTCCCGGGCGGGACATGGTCGGGGTCGAGGTGCCCAACCCCAAGGCCCGCGTGGTGGTGCTGCGCGAGTTGCTGGAGGACGAACAGTGGACCGCAGAGGAGCGCCTGCTGCCCGTCGCGCTCGGCCTCGACCTGGAGGGCCGGCCGGTGATCGCCGACCTGGCCCGGATGCCGCACCTCCTGATCGCCGGTGCCACCGGGACCGGCAAGTCGGTCGGCATCAACGCCATCATTACCTCGCTGATCTACCACTACCAGCACAAGGAGGACCTGCGCCTCCTGATGATCGACCCGAAGATGGTCGAGCTGTCCATGTACAAGGACCTTCCCCACCTCCGGCACCCGGTCGTCACCAACAACAAGGAGGCCGCCCGGGTGCTCAAGTGGGCCGTGGGCGAGATGGAGCGGCGCTACGCGCTGCTCGAAGCCAACGGCGCCCGCAACCTGAGCGATTTCAACCGCAAGGTGCTCGAGGGAAAGCCGCTCCGGAACCCGGCGCCCCGTCGCGTCACGCTGACCGACATCGCCGCCGAGACGCCCGACACCCCGCCGCCGGCCCCCGTGGTCGAGACGTATACCGAGGGAAAGCTCCCGCTCATCGTGGTCGTCGTGGATGAGCTGGCCGATCTGATGATGACGGTGCAGTCCGAGGTGGAGACGCCGCTCGCCCGCCTGGCGCAGAAGGCGCGCGCGGTGGGGCTGCACCTGATCCTCGCAACCCAACGGCCGTCGGTCAACGTGATCACCGGCCTCATCAAGGCGAACTTCCCCAGCCGCATCGCGTTCCGGGTCGCATCGAAGGTGGACAGCCGCACCATTCTGGACCAGAACGGATCCGAGGCGCTGCTGGGGAAGGGTGACATGCTGTTCCTCGAGCCGGGGAAGAGCGAGCCGATGCGGCTGCAGGGCGCGTACATCTCGACCGAGGAGAGCGAAAAGATCATGGAGCGCTACCGCCGCTGGAAGGCGGAGCGCGACCACCAGGGCATGGTGGAATCGGCCGAGAGCAACATCCTCGACGAGGTCCCGGACGCCGAGGCGGGCGAGGGCGGAGCCGATGGGGCGGACGCCGGCGAGCGCGACCCGCAGTTCAGGGAGGCCGCGATCGCGTGCGTGCAGAATCAGGGCGGCTCGACTTCGCTGCTGCAGCGGAAGCTCGGCATCGGCTACGGCCGGGCGGCCCGGATCATGGACCAGCTCGAGGAGGCCGGGATCCTGGGGCCGGCCAACGGCAGCAAGCCGCGCGACGTGCGGATCGGGAGCGACCAGATCGACGAATACTGTCGGTGACATGGGCAGGATGAGCCCGGTTGCGGCCGGCGGGACGGTGAGGTACCGTGGCATCCCCAAACGCCATCATGCCACACCGGTGGCGTCGTCTCGATACATAGTCCCCAGCCCAGGGTACTCCCATGAGGCTCACACGCCTAGGACTAGTTGGCGCGCTGGTCGCCGCCGGTGCCTGCGATGATGGATCCGGCCCCACCACTCCCGACGCTGTTACGCCCGACGAGATCACCACGGACATGCAGGGTACGATTCAGTTCGATGGAAAGGTCCACGTGTTTCCGGTACGGGGGCGGCAGGCGGCTTCGGGTGTGGGCACGGTGGGCACGGGCATCTTCTATCACGGTGGACCCATCGTCCCGGCGACCAAGGTCGTGGCCATCTACTGGGCCTCGAGACGGGTCTACACGAGCGGGCCCGCCCCGGGTACCACCGGAACCGGCGCGCAGGACGCATCCCTCATCGGGCACTTCCTGCGGAACCTCGGTGGGTCCCCCTACTTCAACATCAATACGACCTACACGGACAATGTGAACGGCGGACATCGGGTAGGGAACAGCGTGGCCTACTCCCGGTTCTGGGCCGACAACACCAACGTGCCGCCCAGCGACGGCACGCCCGTGTCGAACACGGCGATCGTGCAGGAAATCGTGCGCGGGTTCAACAGCGGCAAGCTGACCTACAACGCGTCCACACTTTACGTCGTCTTTACCTACGGTCGGACCAATCTCGGCGGCGGCTTCGGCACGGATTATTGCGCCTATCACTCATACTTCACCTTCAACGGCAAGGTCGTGCTGTTCGCCGCGCAACCCTACAACTACGCTTTTCCAGCCGCCTGCAGCACTCAGACGGCGTCGCCCAACAACAACCCCGCGGCGGACGCTGAGGTGAACACGCTGGCGCACGAGACCGAGGAGACGGCAACCGATCCCCGGCTGAACGCCTGGTACGACAGCCAGGGCTTCGAAAACGCCGACAAGTGCGCGTGGACGTTCGGCCGGACTTATACCAACGCCAACGGCGGCCTGGCCAACATGAACCTGGGCGGCAAGGACTTTCTTATCCAGCGCAACTGGATCAACTCGGGAACGGGCGGATGCCGGCTGCGGGCGTGAGGCCTTCGAGCTCGTAACCCGTCAGGGCGCCGCACCCACGAGACGTCTGTGCGGCGTCTAGGGTCGTACGCGCGGCGCCGCGGTGTCGGCCGCGGTGTCGCGCGCGATGGCCGCCGCCCTCGCGGCGCCATCCGACTGCGACATGTACGTGTTGTGGCCCGAGGCATCGTTCGACGGGCCGCACGCCCCGAGCGCCAGCAGGAGGCCGGCGGCGCAGGCCAAGACGATCGGGCGAGATGACCAGAGTGACATGCATCCTCCTGAGGTGGTAGGGGTCCCGCGCCGGAGCGGCGACCCCGGAATCGGTGCTGCCAGGCGCAGGCGCTGTGAGCATACCCAGCTCCGGCGGTTTGCGGCACCCGCGCCCGCCGGAATGGTGCCACCCGCAGTGCCGCTCACCCCTACCATGCCCCATGCGTTTGACGAATCGGTTTGTCCCGAGCACCGAGTGGTCGGATGCACGGCAGCGGCGGGGGCTCTGGGGCGAGCGCGTCGCCATGGCCTATCTCACGAGCTGCGGGTGGCACATCGAGGCGCACCGCTTCCGCCTCCGGCACTACGATCTCGACGTCATCGCCCGGCGCGGCACCCTGGTGGCGTTCGTGGAGGTGAAAACGCGCGGATCGGCCGGCTGGGGCACGCCGGCGGAGAGCGTAGGCTGGCGGAAGCGGCGGCGGGTGGCGCGCGTGGCGGAAGTCTGGCGCGAGCGGTTCGGTCGGCCGGACGACTCCTACCGTTTCGACGTGATCGAGGTCCGGGTCGCCGCCTCGGCCGGCTACGACGTGGCGCACCTGGAGGATGCGTGGAGGCTGGACGGGAGATGAGCCACGGTGGCTCAAAATCGGTCACAGGCGTACGGTTGCTTCGGCGAGTTTTCGGTGTTAGGTTGGTCCTAGCTACATCAGTGTAGCATTTTCAGCCACGATAATACCCAGAGGACAACATGGCCGCAGAAGAGAGCCGACTCGAAGCCGACCGCCGGAAGGCCCTCGGGCTCGCCATCTCCCAGATCGAGAAGCAGCTCGGTAAGGGGTCCATCATGCGCATGGGCAGCGACTCGCCCCGGGTCAAGGTGGCCGCCATTCCCACCGGTGCCATCAACCTCGATGCCGCCACCGGCGTGGGCGGCATCCCGCGTGGCCGGATCACCGAGATCTACGGTCCCGAGTCGAGCGGCAAGACCACGCTCACGCTCCACCTCGCGGCCAATGTGCAGAAGATGGGTGGCGTCGCCGCCTACGTAGATGCCGAGCATGCGCTCGATATCGAATACGCCAAGAAGCTCGGCGTCAACGTCGAGGACCTGCTGGTCTCGCAGCCGGACACGGGCGAGCAGGCGCTCGAGATCGTCGAGATCCTGGTGCGCTCCGGGGCCGTGGACATCGTGGTCATCGATTCGGTCGCCGCGCTCGTGCCCAAGGCCGAAATCGAGGGGGAGATGGGCGATAGTCACGTCGGCCTTCAGGCCCGGCTCATGAGCCAGGCGCTCCGGAAGCTCGCCGGCGCCATCAACCGCTCCAACTGCGCCGTGGTGTTCATCAATCAGCTCCGGGAAAAGATCGGGGTGATGTTCGGTAACCCCGAGACCACCACCGGCGGCAAGGCGCTCAAGTTCTACGCCTCGCTGCGGCTCGATATCCGCCGCATCGGCCCGGTCAAGGAGCGGGAGGTCGTCGTCGGCAACCACGTCCGCGTGAAGGTGGTCAAGAACAAGGTGGCGCCGCCGTTCCGCCAGGCCGAGTTCGACATCATGTTTGATGAAGGCATCAGCCACACGTCTCTGCTGGTGGACCTCGCCTCCGAGGCCAACATCATCCAGAAGTCCGGCGCCTGGTACTCTTACGGAGATCAGCGGATCGGCCAGGGCCGGGAAAACGCCAAGCTGTTCCTCCGCGACAACCCGCCCCTGCTGGCGGAGGTCGAGGTCAAGGTCAAGGAACTGCTGGGCATGCACGCCCCCGTCGGCGCTGCCGGTGCGGGAGACGACGAGGAGTGACCCTGCCCGCCATCACGGCCCTCGCGCCGGACCCGCGCCGCCCCGGCACGCTCCGGGTGGAGGTGGACGGAATCCGGTTCGGCGCCGTGCCGCAGGAGCTCGCGCGCGCGGCCGGCCTCGAGGTCGGCCGTGCGCTGGATCCGGAACTGCAGGAACGACTGACGTCCGCCGCCGATGCGGAGGCGGCGTTTCGGACACTGCTCCGTGCGCTCGAGCGCCGGTCGTTCGCCCGTGCCGATCTGGGGCGGCGGCTGATCCGGAAGGGCCATCCGCGTCCGGCGGTCGAGTCGGCGCTCGAGCGCGCGCTGGCGCTGGGACTGCTGGACGATGCCGCTTTCGCCCGCAATTACGCCGAGACTCGTGCGGCGCGCGGCCGCGGCCCGGCGCGGCTCACGCGCGACCTCCTGGCCATGGGGGTAGAGCGGGGCCATATCGATGGAGCGCTGGCCGCCGTCTGGCCGGAGGGGAGCGACCGCACGGGCATGCCGCTCGCCCTCGCTGCCAAGCGCGCCGCCCAGCTTGGCGAGTTGCCGCGGCCGGTCAAACGCCGCCGGGTGCTCGCCTATCTGGCCCGCCGCGGTTTTGCCGGTCGCGACATTACGGACCTGGTGGCCCGGGTCGTCGGCTGAGGCTTCCGTGCGGCGGCGCCCATGGCCCCTAAGTCTGGGCGCCCCTATATTTTCCCGTCATGCAATCCGCCGAGATACGCCGCCTGTTCCTCGATTTTTTCGTCGCCAAGGGGCACCGAGAGGTGCCTTCTTCGTCGCTGGTCCCTGCCGACGATCCCACGCTTCTCTTCACCAATGCCGGCATGGTGCAGTTCAAGCGCACCTTTCTCGGCCAGGAGCAGCGCGACTACGCGCGCGCCACCTCCTGCCAGAAGTGTGTGCGCGCGGGCGGCAAGCACAACGACCTCGAGCAGGTGGGCCACACCAAGCGGCATCACACCTTCTTCGAGATGCTGGGCAACTTCTCCTTCGGCGACTACTTCAAGCGCGACGCCATCGCCTTCGCCTGGGAGTTCGTCACCGGCCCGCAGTACCTCGGCATCCCGGCCGACCGGCTCCGGGTCACGGTCCATCACACCGATGAGGAGGCGCGCGCCTACTGGCGCGAGATCGCGGGACTGCCCGACCATCGAATCTACGGACTGGGCGACAAGGACAACTTCTGGCAGATGGGCGACACGGGGCCATGCGGGCCGTGCACGGAGATCTACGTGGATCTGGAGGGGCTGTCGGGCGGGCAGGCGGTCGGGCGGTCGGAAGGATCGGACTCCGAGCGGACTGCTGATCTCGCTGATGACCTGACCGTCGGACCGGCCGACCGCGTGTCCGCCCGACCGCCTGGCCGCCCGATCCCGCAGCATGAGTTCGAGGCCCTCGCCGAGTCCGGCCGCTTCCTCGAGATCTGGAACCTCGTGTTCATGCAGTTCGATCGCGCGGCGGACGGAACCCTCACGCCGTTGCCGAAGCCATCGGTGGATACGGGGGCCGGACTCGAGCGGATCGCGGCGGTGATGCAGGGCGAGGACGACAACTTCCACACCGACGTCTTTCTGCCGCTGATCGAGCGGGTCGGCGAGCTGGTGGGCCGCCCCTACGACCGCGCCGCACACGAGCGGGTTTCCTATCGCGTCCTCGCCGACCACGCCCGGGCCGTGAGCTTTCTGCTCGCCGATGGTGTCTACCCCTCCAACGAGGGGCGGGGGTACGTGCTACGCCGCATCCTCCGGCGTGCCGTTCGGCACGCCTGGCTGCTGGGCCGGCGGGAGCCCACGCTGGCGCCGCTTACGCAAGTGGTAGTGGCGCAGATGGGGAGTGCCTATCCCGAGCTCACCGCCAAGGCCGCCTACATTCGCGAGATCACGGAAACCGAGGAGCACCGCTTCCTCGAGACCATCGAGGGCGGGCTCGGCCGGCTCGAGGAGATCTTCGCCTCCGGCACCCGGACCATTCCCGGTGAGGAGGCGTTCAGGCTGTACGACACCTTCGGCTTCCCGATCGACCTGACCGCCATCATCGCCGAGGAGCGCGGCGTGGCGGTGGACGTGGCCGGCTTCGACCGCGCGCTCGACGAGCAGCGGCAGCGTTCGCGCAGGGCGCGGACCAGTGGCAAGGCCACGGTGCCCGCGCCCGCCGTGCACACGCCGAAGGCGGGCAAGTGGCGCAGTGTGCGGCGCGGCAAGCAGAAGTTCGTCGGCTACCGGACCACCGAGGCCGAAACCGACGTGCTGGCTTTCCGGCAGGAGGGCCCGCGGGTCGACCTAGTGCTGCGGGAGAATCCGTTCTACGTAGAATCGGGTGGGCAGGTGAGCGACGTCGGCCTCGTCGCGGGCACCGACTGGTCGCTGCCCGTGGAGGCGGTCCGGAAGGAGGTCAAGGGCACCGTCGTGAGCGGGAGCTTCGGCGGGACGTTCGAGCCCGAACTGGTGCGCGCGGCGGTGGACGCCCCTCGGCGGCACGACATCGAGCGGAACCACAGCGCCACGCACCTGGTGCACTACGCGCTCCGGAAACATCTCGGGCCGCACGTGCGGCAGCAGGGCTCGCTCGTCCAGCCCGACCGGCTCCGGTTCGACTTCTCGCACCACGGGCCCATCGGCGCCGAGACGCTCCACGCGATCGAGCAGGAGGTGAATGAGCTGCTGCTCGCCAACGAGCCGGTCACCACCCGCGAGATGCCCTATCCCGACGCGCTGGCGCTCGGGGCCATGGCGTTCTTCTCCGAGAAATACGGCGACGTGGTCCGGGTGGTTCAGATGGGCCCGTCGATCGAGCTCTGCGGCGGCACTCACGTCCGCACTACCGGGCAGATCGGCACGTTCCGCTTCTCCGGGCAGAGTGGCGTCGCGGCCGGCGTGCGGCGGATCGAGGCGGTGACGGGGACGGGTGCGCTCCGCGCCGTGCGTGAGCTGGAGCAGCGGCTGGCGGGAGTGGCCGAGGCACTGAAGGCGCAGCCCGAGCACCTGGTGCGCCGGGTGGAGCAACTGCTCGAGGAGCGCCAGCGGCTGGAGGCGCGGCTGGCGGAAGCGCTCCGCTCCGGCGGGGGTGCCGCTATCGCCGGCGAGGTGGCGGAGGTGGACGGGGTGCACGTGACCATGGCGGACACCGCGTCGGAAGACCGGACCGAACTCGGGCAGATTGCCGATCACTTCCGGGAAGGAAATCGGAACGCGGTGCTGGTACTGTTCAGCGGTGCCGGACACGGCGCCATCCATGTCACCCTGACGGATGATCTGGTTCAGGCCGGCCGAAAGGCAGGCGATCTCGTCAACCGCATCGCGGCGCTCAGTGGGGGGCGGGGCGGCGGGCGGCCGCACTTCGCGTCCGCCGGCGCCGGCGACCCGGCCAGACTCCCCGCCGCGCGCGCGGCCACGCCGGGGCTCGTGGCGCTCTGGCTGGGCCAGGGCAACGGCGCGTGACCGCCCTGGCCGAATGGCTGGAGCAGCATACCGCCCGGGCCCCCGCGGAGTTGCGAGCGCGGGTTGTGGAGTACGCGCTCGCGGTGCCGTCGCCCGAGCCGCTGCCGGCCGCGCTCGCGGGCGCCGCCCGCCAGGCGCTCGCGCGGGTCGTGGCCCACCCCGGCGACCGCGCGGTGGCGCTCGACCTGCTGGCGGCGGACGCGCTCATCACCCTGGCCCTCCTTGCGCAGGCGCAGCATGACCCCGGCGAGCTGAGCGCGTTCGCCACCTCCGTCCTCCAGGCCGTCCGACACGACGCGTGATCGACCTCCACTCCCACCTCCTCCCCGGCGTGGACGACGGCTCGCGAACGGTCGAGCAGTCCGTCAAGGTCCTGCAGGAGATGGCGAGGCGGGGAATCACCGATGTCTGCCTCACCCCACACCTACGGGCCACCCAGGCCGCCGACGGGCCGCCTGCCCGGCACGACGATGCCTTCGACGCGCTCCGGGCGGCGGCCCCGGAGCTGCCCCGACTGCACCGGGGCGCGGAGGTCATGCTCGATCGCCCGCTGCCGCCCGGTGCCGACCACATGCAACGGATCCGGCTCGGCGGCACGCGCTACATTCTGGTCGAGTTTCCGCGGCTGGTCTCGCTGGATGCGGTCACCAACGCGCTGGGCCGCGTCCGGGACGCGGGCCTGCTGGCCGTCCTGGCGCACCCCGAGCGCTACGGTTGCTGCTCGGTCGAAGCCGTGACCCACTGGCGAAGCCTGGGGGCGACCATGCAGGTGGACGCCACCACCCTCCACTCGACGCAGGCACGCGGCCAGCGCGCGCGGCAACTGGTGTCGCGGGGGCTCGCGGACATCCTGGCGGGAGACAATCACGGGGACGACCGCACGATCGCCGCGGGCGCCGATTTCCTGATCGCCCAGGATGGACCGGAGCAGGCCGAGCTCCTCACCGTGCGGAATCCGGCGGCCATCCTCCGCGACGAGCCCCTGGCGGAGGTCCCGCCACTGCTCATCCGGCGCACCTGGACTCAGCGTATCCGGCACCTCCTGGGTGGCGAGCAGTGAGCGACGCCCACGTTGCGGCGGCCCTCGGCCGCCTGGCCGCACTGGCGACCGAATGCACCGGGCTCGCCCCGCAGCTCCGCCGGGTGGCCGATCGCTATGCCGGCGTGCTGCGGGGCGGTGGAACCCTCTTCTTCTGTGGCAACGGCGGTAGTGCCGCGGACGCGCAGCATGCCGCCGCGGAGTACGTGGTCCGCTACCGCGCCACCCGCCGGCCGCTCGCGGCCGTCGCGCTCACCACCGATAGTTCCATCCTCACCGCCGCCGGCAACGACCTCGGCTTCGAGCAGATCTTCGCGCGGCAGGTCGAGGCGTTGTGCCGCCCGGGAGACCTGCTCGTGCTGCACAGCACCAGCGGCAGGAGCCCGAACCTGCTGGCGGCGGCGCGCGCGGCGCGGGCCCGCGGTGTGGCCACTGTGGCGTTTCTCGGCCGCGGGGGCCCGCTGGCCACGGAAGTGGATGATGCGGTGGTGGTGCCCTCCGACGAGACCGGCCACGTCCAGCTCCTCCACCTGGCCCTCGAGCACCTGGTGGTCGAACTGGTCGAGGCAGCGCTGCTCGAGGCGCCGTGAGCCGGGCATGATCGATCTCGAGGGCCGCACCGCGCTCGTCACCGGGGGAAGCCGCGGCATCGGCCGCGCAACCGCGCTGCTGCTGGCGCGGGCCGGAGCGGATGTCGCGCTCACCTATCGCTCGCGCGCGGCGGACGGGGAGGCGGTGGCCGCCGGCATCCGGGCGATGGGCCGGCGCGCGCACCTGAGCGGTGGTGACCTCTCCGACCCCCAGGTTGCCCGGGCCATGGTGGAGGGTGTCGGCCGGGCGTTCGGCCGCCTGGATTGTTTTGTGGCGAATGCGGGAACGTGGCCCGCCGAGGACGTGCCGGTGGCGGAGCTCGGCGTCGAGCGGTGGCGCGCCACCCTGGCGGCAAACCTCGATGCCGTCTTTCTCAGCACTCGCGCGGCGCTCGGGCTGATGGGTCCCGGTGGCTGCGTGGTCATCGTCTCGAGCACCGCGGGCCAGCGGGGCGAGGCGTTCCACGCGGACTACGCCGCCACCAAAGGCGCCCTCATCGCGCTCACCAAGTCGCTGGCCATCGAATGCGCGCCGGACATCCGGGTCAACTGCGTGGCGCCGGGCTGGGTGGATACCGACATGTGTGTGCCCGCGTTCGAGGGCGAGGGGCGCGAGCGCGTCCGGCAGACGATTCCGCTGCGGCGGATCCCGCCGCCGGAAGACATCGCCGGCCCGATCGTGTTCCTGTGCAGTGACCTGGCGCGGCATCTGACGGGTGAGGTGGTGAACGTGAATGGAGGGAGCGTGCTGTGCGGGTGAGCCCGCCGTGATCCACCTCCTCTTTACCGGCGGCACCATCGCCATGCAGCGCGACGCGGCCGCCGGCGGCAACGTCCCGGCGCACGGCGGTGAGGCGCTGGTGGAACTCGCCCCCGGCCTCGAGACCATCGCCCTGTACCGGATCGAGAACTGGGCCCGGCTGCCCGCCTGCCATCTCGGCCCCGACCGCCTGTGGGCGCTGCGCAACCGGGTGTGCGAGCTGGCCGCGAGCGGTGAGGTCACGGGCATCGTGGTGACGCATGGGACCGACACGATCGAAGAGACGGCCTACCTGCTTTCCCGGACGCTGCCGTCCCGGGTCCCGGTGGCGATCACCGGCGCGATGCTCACCTCGAGCGACGAGGGCTGGGACGGGCCGCGGAATCTGCTGGACGCCGCTCGCGTGGCCGCCAGTCCCGTCAGTGCGGGCCGGGGTGCGATGGTCGTATTCCACGGGATGATTCTCGCGGGCGACACGGCCGTGAAGACGCACGCCACCGAGCCCGCCGCCTTTTCAGCGCCCCACGCCTTGCCCCTCGGGCGAGTCGCCGGCACACGTGTCCTCTACGATGCGCCGGCGCCGGCGCCTCCGCGGGCGGTCCAGCCCGGCGAGGGGCTCACGGCTCGGGTGGCGCTGGTCCCGTTGGTCGTAGGCGACGACGGCACGATGCTCGACCTCGCCCGCCCCGAGCACGACGGCGTCGTGATCGAAGCGTTCGGGAGCGGCAACATGCCGCCAGGCGCGGTGCCGGCGGTCCGACGCTGGCTCGATGACGGCAAGCCGGTGGTGCTCGCGACCCGCTGCCTCTACGGACAGGTGACGCCACTCTACGCATTCGACGGCGGCGGTGCGCGCACCGTCGCGCTGGGGGCAATTCCGGCGGGCCCGCGCACGCCGTCCCAGGCGCGGATGGAGCTGATGCTCGCGCTCTCCGCCGGCGTCGCCTACGGCACGCAGTGAACGCTTCGGACGCCCCCGCGATTCCGGAGGAAGTGCTCGAGATCGCCCGCACCCTCGAGGCGGCGGGCTATGAGGCGTGGTGCGTCGGCGGCGCGCTCCGCGATGCCATCCTGGGCCACCCCCACACGGATTTCGACTTCGCGACATCGGCAACGCCCGCGCAGGTGCAGGCGCTGTTCCGCCGTACCGCGCCGGTGGGCGAGAAGTACGGCACCGTCGGAGTGATCGACCGCCGGCGGGTGGTGCACGAGGTGACCACGTTCCGGCGGGACGTGGCCACGGACGGCCGCCATGCGGTCGTGGCCTACGGCGTGTCGCTCGAGGAGGACCTCTCCCGGCGCGATTTCACCATCAACGCCATTGCCTATCATCCCTTTCGCCACGAGTGGCGCGACCCGTACGGGGGCCGGTCGGATCTCGGCCGAGGGCTCCTCCGCGCCGTCGGCGAGGCCGCGGAGCGCTTCCGCGAAGACTACCTCCGCATCCTCCGCGCGGTGCGGTTCGCCGCACGGTTCGGCTTCGCCATCGAGCCCGCCACCTGGGCCGCGGCGGTGGCCGCCGCGCCCGGCCTGGCGCGACTGTCCGCCGAGCGGGTGCGCGAGGAATGGTTCAAGGGGCTGCGTACGGCCACCTCGGTCTCGCGACTGGTGGAGCTCTGGGTCCGCGTGGGTGCGGCGGAGCGATGGATCCCGGAACTGCTGGCGGTCCCGGCGGAGGTGCTGGCGCGCGCCGCCACCGTCCCGCTCGAGGCGCGCGACCCGGTGCTGCTGACCGCCCTGCTGACCGATCACGCGGCGGCCGTCCTCCGCCGGCTCCGCGCCTCCAACACCGAGATCGAGCGCGCGGCCCTGCTCGCGCGCGGGCCGGCCAGGCCCGCCGGCAGCACCGCGGCCGATGTCCGCCGCTGGCTCTCGGCCGTGGGCCGCGGGGCGGACGATTTCCTCGAGCTGTATGCGCTGCGGGAGGGGCGGGAAGCGCCCTGGGGTCCCACCGTCCGCGGCGTTCGTGAGCGCGGCGAGCCGCTCGCCCGCGGCGACCTGGCCGTGAGCGGTACCGACCTTCAGGCGCTGGGCGCCGCCGGCCCGCGCGTGGGCGAGCTGCTGGCCGCGCTCCTCGACCGGGTGCTGGAGGATCCGTCGCTCAACGAGCGGGAGCGCCTCCTCGCGCTGGCCCGGGAGCTGACGTGAGCCCGCTCGGCTTTGCCGTCGCCGCGGCGCTCGGCAACGTGGCGGGGGCACTCGCCGTGGTGCGGCACGAGCGGCGGAGCCTGCTGGTGATCGACGCCGGCCTGGCGTTCGGCGCCGGGTTCATGCTCGCGGTCGCCCTGCTGGGCATGATGCCGGAGGTGCTGCGGGACTCGGGCGACGCGGCCGTGTACGTGCTGCTCGGGTATCTGGCGGTGCATCTGGCCCAGCACGTCCTCACCCCCCACTTTCACTTCGGCGAGGAAACCCACCGGGTGAGCGCCACGGCCGGTGTCTCGGCGATGCTCGGGCTCACGCTGCACACGTTCTTCGACGGCGTGGCCATCGCGAGCGGCTTTCTGGTCTCGGGCGAGCTCGGCGTACTCCTCTTCCTGGCGGTGCTGCTGCACAAGCTTCCCGAGGGGGTGACCATCGCGAGCGTGATGGTGGCCGGTGGCCAGAGCCGCGGCCGCGCGCTCGCCGCGGCCACGGTGCTTGGCATCGCCACGGTGCTCGGCGTCGTATTGACTGAGCAGGTAGGCCCGCTCGCCCGGCACGGACTCGCGCTCTCCGCCGGCGTGACCCTGTACGTGGCGGCGTCGAACCTGGTACCCCACTTCCAGGCGCGGCGCGACTGGGTAACGGCGCTGGCATTCTTCGGCGGCGCGGCCGCCTTCTTCGCGGCGGAGCGGCTGCTGGAAGGATGGGTGCGGTGATGGTGCGCAAGCGGGCCGCCGAAGCGGCGGAGGAATCGCTGTTCGCGTCGCGCGCACGGGAGGCGCAGCCGCTCGCGGCGCGCATGCGGCCGCGGTCGCTGGACGAGTTCGCGGGGCAGGACGTGTTGCTCGCGCCAGGCAAGCCGCTGCGTGAGGTCGTCGAGCGCGGCATTCCCGGCTCGATGATATTCTGGGGGCCGCCCGGGAGCGGCAAGACGACACTCGCCCACTTGATCGCGAGCGCGTCCCAGCGGGTGTTCGTGCCGTTCAGCGCGGTCACCGAGGGCGTGCCGCGAATCCGGGAAATCGTGGCCGCGGCGCGCGGCCGGCTCGAGTCCGGGGGAGCGCGGACCATTCTCTTCATCGACGAGATCCACCGGCTCAACAAGGCGCAACAGGACAGCCTGCTTCCACCGTCCGAGGACGGCACCATTACGCTGATCGGGGCCACCACCGAAAATCCGAGCTTCGAGATCAACGGGGCGCTGCTCTCGCGCACCCGCGTGTTCGTGCTGCAGCCACTGACGCCCGAAGACAACGAGGGCATTCTCCGGCGGGCGCTGGCGGACGAGGAGCGCGGGCTCGGGGGCTCGCGGCTCGTGGTGGACGACGAGGCGCTGCGGTCGATCGCGGTCGAGGCGGATGGCGACGCCCGGCGGGCGCTCACGGTGCTCGAGGCGGCCGCGGCGCACGTGGGCGAGGGTGGCCACATTACGGTCGAGGTGGCGCGTGAGGCGATGCAGAAGCGCTTCGCGCGCTACGACAAGGCGGGGGAAGAGCACTTCAACCTGCTCTCCGCCTACCATAAGTCCCTGCGCGGCAGCGACCCCCAGGGCGCGCTCTACTGGATGGCGCGGATGCTGGATGGCGGGGAGGACCCGATGACGCTGTTCCGGCGGGCGATCGCCATGGCGGCGGAAGACATCGGTCTGGCCGATCCGAACGCGTTGCTGATCGCGGTCGCGGCGCGGGACGCGTTTCACATGCTGGGGCCGCCGGAAGGGTACCTGCCGCTCGCGGAGATGACGATCTACCTGGCTACGGCGCCCAAGTCGAACAGCGCGAAGGTGGCACTCGACGCCGCGTTGGCGGCCGCGCGCGAGACGCCCGCGGCAGCGGTGCCGCTCCACATCCGGAACGCCCCGACGGGGTTGATGAAGGAACTGGGGTATGGCAAAGGGTATCGCTACGCCCATGATTCGCCGGATGCCTATCTGCCCCAGGAATACCTGCCGGACGAGCTCCGTGGTACCACGCTGTACCGGCCGGGAGCCTTCGGGCACGAGAAGCGCGTGGCGGAGCGGATGGCATGGTGGGAGGAAAGGAAGCAGCGGGGGAGTGGTGCCGAGGGGGAGGGCAGGGAGAACGCGTAGCGGCGGCTCCTTCGGGAAGTCTCCCGGGACCTCCAGTTATATTCCGCGGGTGACCGAACGGACCCGCGCGGCGCTTCGCCTCACCGGTGCATGTCTGGCCGCCGCGCTGCTGGCCGGGTGCGCGGGCCTGCCGGATCTCTTCACTCCGCCCGCCCTCCACCTCGACCGGGTCGTCGTGCGGGGGCTGGGGGTCACCGGCGGCGCGATGGATCTGGTGCTGGGCGTATACAATCCCAATCAGTTCGCCCTCCGGGGCACGCGGCTGCAGGTTGGGTTCGACGTCGAGGGGTCGCATGTGGGCGACGTCGAGTACGACGACGACTTTCAGGTGCAGAAGGGCGACACCACGCAACTGACTCTCCCCCTCCGTTTCGAGTGGTCGGGCCTGGCCGGCGCGGCGAAAACCGTGCTGGCCTCCGGCGACATTCCCTACACGCTCAAGGGCCAGCTCACGGTCGCGACGCCGCTGGGCGATCGCGTGGTGCCATTCACCCGTGAGGGCCGCGCGCCGCTGTCCCGGGCCGCCGAGGAGCTGCCATCAAGACACTGATCCAGGTTCGCGATCCGATCGAACGCGCCGTGCTCGTCGCGGCGCCGCGCAAAGGATCGCCCGACGCGCGCCATGTCGAGGAACACCTCCAGGAGCTCACCCAGCTGGTCGATACGGCCGGCGCCGAGGTGGTCGGCAGGATGTCGCAGCAGATCGCCTCGCCCAGTCCGGCGACGCTCATCGGCGAGGGCAAGGTGGAGGAGGTGGCCGCGGCCGTCGCGGAGGCCGGCGCCACGCTGGTCATCTTCGACGAAGAGCTGAGCCCGGTGCAGGGAGCCAACCTCGAGCGCGAGCTCAACGCCCGCGTCATGGATCGGCCCGAAGTCATCCTGGACATCTTCTCCACCCGGGCCCGGAGCCACGAGGCCAGGCTCCAGGTCGAGCTGGCGCAACTCGAATACCTGCTGCCGCGGCTCACCCGCATGTGGACCCACCTCTCGCGCATCCGGGGCGGCATCGGTCTCCGGGGGCCGGGAGAGACGCAGCTCGAGACCGACCGGCGCATCATCCGCCAGCGCATCCAGGGGCTCAAGGCCAAGCTGAAGGGGGTGGAGCGCCACCGGGAAAATCTCCGCGCCGGCCGCGACCCGATGTTGAGCGTCTCCCTGGTGGGGTACACCAACGCCGGGAAGTCGAGCATCCTGCGGGCGCTCTCCGGACAGCACGAGATCGTCGTCGAGGACCGACTCTTCGCCACCCTGGACACCCTCACCCGCGAGGTGGACCTGGGCGAGGGGCAGCGGGCCCGGGTCACCGATACGGTGGGCTTCATCCGGAAGCTGCCCCACCACCTGGTGGCCAGCTTCCGCGCTACCCTCGAGGAGGCGCGCTCCGCCGACGCGCTGCTCCATGTGGTGGACGCGAGCCACCCGGATTGGGAGGGGCAGATGCGGGTAGTCGAGCGGGTACTGGCCGAGCTCGACCTGGCCGACCGGCCCACGGTGCCGATCTTCAACAAGATGGACGCGGTGCCCGACGCGCTCGCCTTTGCCGCCCGGGTGCGAGAGCTCTATCCCGACGCCATCACCACGTCCACGATGCGGACGGACGGCATCATTCCGCTCAAGTCGCGGCTGCGGGAGCTCGAGCAGGAGGGACGGCAGACGGTAAGAGTCCGATTGCCGGTCGCGGCGGGTGCGAGGGTGGCGGCCCTCTACCGCGAGGGCGAGGTGCTGGGCCGTGAAGACGGAGCGGATGAGGTGGAGCTCACCGTGCGGCTGGATCGCTGGCAGGTGGAGCGGCTCAAGGGCGAGGGGGTCGCGGTCACCGAAGGGGAGCGGAACGGCCTCCGACGAGCCTCGGGGGCGTAGCGACACGAAAGGGGGGAGAGCCATCGGCTCTCCCCCCTCGTTCGCCCCGGGACGCGGATCGTCTCAGTCGCCGCCGCTCAGCACCTGCTCGAGGATCAACCAGCGGTTCATCCCCGCGAACTTCTGGTGCATCTTGGTGGAGGGCGAGCTCTCCTGCGAATCCTCCTCGATCTGCAGGTCGGCGAGCGCCTCGATGCCACTCTTGAGGAATTTCCGCAGTCCCTTCTCCAGCGCCATCCCAGCCGTGCGGAAATTGAACAGGGTCGAGAACTGCAGGATGAAGCCGAGGTCGGCGAGCTGCTGATTGGTGATCAGCGTCCCGGCCTTCTTGGCCTTACCGAAGTAGAGCGAAGGCGAGAGATTGAACCCGAGCATCTGGTTCGGGTAGTACTTGCGGACGCCTTCCGAGAACTCCTGCGGCTGCTCGAGCTCGGTATTGTTGAACTCCGGCCAGATCACGTCCACGCCAAGCTCCGCGGCCTCCCACGCATCCTCGATGGCCATCTTGACGCCGCCCGGGTCCTGATCGGGGAGAGCGCCGTCGATCGAGTCGGTGCGCGCGATGATCACCACGTTGACCCCCGTCGCCTCCGCCGCGGCCTTGATCGCCTTGAGCTTGGCGAGCCACTGCCGGCGCGTCACCAGCACCTTGCTCCGCTTCTGCTTGCCGACGTTGACGATGTGTCCGCAGGTGCGGTTGGAGGGGTCCTGGTTCTCGAGGTGCACTCCGCCGGCGCCGACCCGGATCAGCTCGGTGGCCAGGGTGAAGGTCTGCGTGGGGCCGCCGAACCCGGCCTCCATGTCCACGAACGCCGGCGGCGCGTCGATCAGCTCCTTGCCCTCGGAATCATACCAGCGGGTGTTGCGCGCGCCTTCGATCCCCTTCCGCAGCTCGAGGACCAGCTCCACCATCTGGTGCGACTGGTAAATCCCGATGTCGGGGTACATGCTCTTGGTGGCCGCGAGCTGCCAGCCGCTGCCGTAGAGCGTCTTGAAGCCGAGGCTGGTCATGATCGCCGCGGTGAAGGCATCGTACGCCCCAGCGGTGTGGAGGTAGGAACCGGCATCGCGCGCCTCGACGAGCAGGCGTCGTAGCTTGTCGGCCGGGACCTCGCTCTCGGGCGGCGCGAACAGCCGGTTCACCGCCTCGGCGGGATAGGATACCTTGGGGGACGCCGGGGGGGTCGCAGTCGCCATTGCTCCGTCTCCTTGTAGTTTGTGAAACTATTCACAATATGGCGAGTGGTCCCCACTTTCGCCAGACCCCCTAGTCTGGGGCTCCGTCCCGTGCGGCGCAATTCCTCGCAGGCATGGGTCCTGCTTACATTTACCCGGCTTCACCCGACCACACTCATGCCGAGACCGATGTTCATCACCAAGCCGTTCGTCAGGGACCGGAAGATCCGCTTCGCTCTCGTGGGGTGCGGCCGGATCTCGGGCAATCACTTCGATGCGCTCGAGCGGCACCGCGATCGCGCGGAGCTGGTCGGGGTGTGCGATATCGACCCGGCGGCGCTGGCCGGGGCGGAGGCCCGGACCGGGGCGCCGGGGTTCCGGAGCCTCGACGCGCTGCTGGCGGGGACCGATGCCGACATCGTCATCCTTTCCACGCCCAGCGGGCTCCACGCCGACCAGGCGATCCGGGTGGCCGGGGCCGGCCGCCACGTCATGACCGAAAAGCCGATGGCCACCCGCTGGCGGGACGGGAAGCGGATGGTCCACGCCTGCGACGAGGCCGGTGTCCACCTCTTCGTGGTCAAGCAGAATCGCCGGAACGCCACGCTTCAGCTCGTCAAGCGGGCCGTCGAGAAGAAGCGGTTCGGCCGGATCTACATGGTGAACATCAACGTCTTCTGGGCGCGCCCGCAGTCCTACTACGAGAGCGCGCCCTGGCGCGGGACGTGGGAATTCGACGGCGGCGCCTTCATGAACCAGGCGAGCCACTATGTGGATCTGCTCGATTGGCTGATCGGGCCCGTCGAGAGTGTCCAGGCCTACACGGCCACCCTGGCCCGGAACATCCAGGTGGAAGACACCGGCGTGGTGAGCATCCGCTGGCGCACAGGGGCGCTCGGCAGCATGAACGTCACGATGCTCACCTACCCGAGGAACTTCGAGGGCTCGATCACCATCATCGGGGAGAAAGGCACGATCCGGGTGGGCGGCGTGGCAGTGAACAAGATCGAACACTGGTGCTTCGAGGAGGCCGATCCCGACGACGCCACGGTGGAACAGGCGAGCTATGAGACCACGTCCGTCTACGGCTACGGCCATCCGCTCTACTACGACAACGTGATCAAGTCGCTCCGGGGTGAGGCGGTGCCGGACACCGACGGCCGGGAGGGGCTGCACTCGCTCGAGGTGCTGATCGCGACTTACATCTCCGCGCGGGACGGCCGGCGGGTCGCGCTCCCCCTGGAGGTCTAGGGTGCACCCCGGTAACGGCGTCCCGGGCCGCAAGGGCATCATTCTCGCTGGCGGCTCGGGGACGCGCCTGCATCCGGTCACGCGCGCGGTCTGCAAGCAGCTCCTGCCCATCTATGACAAGCCCATGGTGTACTACCCGCTCTCCACGCTCATGCTCGGCGGGATGCGGGACATCCTGGTCATCTCGACCCCACAGGACCTGCCGGCGTTCGAGCGGCTGCTGGGAGACGGCGCCCAGTGGGGCCTGTCCTTTCGGTACTCGGCGCAGCCATCGCCCGACGGGCTGGCCCAGGCCTTCATCCTGGGGCGCGAGTTCATCGGCGGCGGCGCGAGCTGTCTCGTGCTGGGTGACAACATCTTCTATGGCCACGATCTCAGCCGGACGCTCGAGCGAGCCGCCGCCCGGGACGCCGGGGCCACCATTTTCGGCTACCACGTGCAGAACCCGTCGGCGTACGGCGTGGTGGAATTCGATGCGGCCGGCAAGGCGATCGGGATCGAAGAGAAGCCGGCCCGACCGCGCTCCCCCTACGCCGTGACCGGCCTGTACTTCTACGACCGGCAGGTGGTGGACATCGCCCGCGAGATCCGGCCCTCCCCCCGCGGGGAGCTCGAGATCACCGACGTGAACGCGCGGTATCTGGCGATGGGCGCGCTCGAGGTCGAGGTGCTCCGGCGGGGCACGGCCTGGCTGGATACGGGCACCCA
>DATAHW010000050.1:0-42806 GCA_036262935.1 Gemmatimonadales bacterium
GCATCCGGGTCGGGAATGCCCTGTGATTTGAGGCCGCGGTTGACCGGGCGCCAGGTCTGGCCGCCGTCGTCCGTCCGGAACGCGCCCGCGGCCGAGATGGCGATGAAGATGCGCCTCGGGTCCTTCGGATCCAGCAGGATCGTGTGCAGGCACATCCCGCCGGCACCCGGCTGCCATCTGGCTCCCGAGCCGTGGCCGCGGAGGCCCGAGAGCTCCTGCCATCTCTTCCCGCCGTCGGTCGAGCGGAACAGGGCGGCGTCCTCCACCCCCGCGTACACCGTGTCCGGATCAGTGAGCGACGGCTCGAGGTGCCAGACCCGCTTGAACTCCCAGGGGTGCGCCGTACCGTCGTACCACATATGGGTGCCGGGGACGCCGTCGTAGGCGAACTCGTTCCCCATCGCCTCCCAGGTCTTGCCGCCGTCGTCGGAGCGCTGCATCACCTGACCGAACCAGGCGCTCGACTGCGAAGCGTAGAGCCGATTCGGATCGGCGGGCGACCCCTTGAGGTGGTAGATCTCCCAGCCCGCGAAGTGGGGCCCGCTGACCTTCCATTTGTCGCGCTTGCCGTCGGACGTCAGGACGAAGGCGCCCTTGCGCGTGCCGACCAGGACCCGTACACCGCTCATCCCACGCTCCTTCGAGAGCTTGCCGTGATAATCAGGGTGCCCCACTCGGTCTCATCGGCGCGGGCCGACTGGGGGGCGGACACCAGGTAGTCGTTCCGGAAAGGCCAAAATCGACGGCCGGCCTTCCGGGCGCAACGGGGGTTGCGCACCGCCGGAGCCCAGCCCCCCCGATGCCATCGGCCTATATTGCAGAAGCTTCTTTCTCCCCGCCTGCCACTCCCGGATGTCCCCCGGGCCCAAGGCTCTACAATGAATTCGCGCGCCGAGACCTTCGCCGGCCGCTACATCGTCGTCGCCGACGAGGATAAGGCCGTCGTCAACCTGGTGATCGAGACGCTGCTGGGTGACGGGCACGCCGTCTTCCAGGCCTACGACGGGCTATCCGCCACCCGGCTCGCGCTCGGCCTCAAGACCTGTGACCTGGTCATCAGCAACACCCGGGTCGGCGGCGTGGCGGGCCTCGACCTGATCCAGGAGCTGCGCGCGCAGTTGCCGAAGCTTCCCGTCGTCTATCTCGCCAATCCGAAGCGCTCCACGCCCGAGTTGGAGAGCCGCCTCCCGCCGGATGTCGCGATTTTGCGCGAGCCGTTCACCGCCGAGGAGCTGCGCGCCGTAGTGCAACCGCTGCTGGCCCGGGAGCGGGCCGCCCGCCCGGGGCCCAGGCGCTTCAACGCTTCCCGGTTCCGCCCACGGGGCTGGAGTTGACACCGCGCGCGCGGATCAGGCGGTAGATACTGTCCACCGCCACCGGCACGCCCGCCGTCAGGTTCTCGGCCCCGGTCGCGGTGATGAGGATGGTGTCTTCCAGCCGCAGGTGGATCTTTCGTTCGGGGAACTCGAGCACCGGCTCGACGTTGAAGACCACCCCGGCCCGGAACGGGCGGCCCGTGCCCGGCCCGAAGATATCACCCACGTCGTGTACCGATAGCCCCACGAAGTGGCCCACGTAGCGCCCTGTCCGCAGATACGCGTCCTTCCAGCCATAGCGCTCATACACCGGCTCGGCCGCGTCCTGCATCTGCCGGATGGTGACGCCCGGCCGCATCACGGCGATGATCGCGTTCCTGGCCTCGAGCACGCACCGGTACATCCGCTCCTGCTCCGCCGTGAAGCGGCCGGACACCGGCCAGACGCGTGTGATGTCGGACTCGTAATAGTCGTAGTCGCTGCCGTAATCCATGTAAACCAGGTCGCCCGGCTCCATGCGCCGGGTGTTGGCTTCGTAATGCACGTCGGGCGCGTTGGGTCCGGATGGGACGATCGGCAGAAAGGCGTCGCCGCGGGCGCCCAGGCGGGTGTTCACGTACCGGGCGGCGGCCGCCAGCTCGTACTCGTACATCCCGGGCCGGGTCCCCCGGATGGCCTCGGCGACCGCCGCGGCGCCGATGGCGCCCGCACGGCGCAGCCGCTCGATCTCGTACGGCGTCTTGACCCAGCGCAGGCTGTCCAGCAGCGGGTTGACGTCGGCGACCGGAATCTGCGGCTCGGCCCGGCGGACGCGCTCCACCAGCTCGGCGATCGGCGCCTGATGGCCGAAGACCGGATTGTCGCGCGCCATGGCCTCCAGCATCTTGGCTTCCATGCGCGCGTGCAGCTGGTCGTCCGGGGGAGTGAGCGGCAGGTACAGCGTCCGCACGCCGGGCTGGGCGACGGTCCGGGCCAGCCCGGCGAAGAAGCTCTCCATCGGCAGCACCTCGATGCCGAGGCGCGCCTGTGCCGTGGAGTCGGGCAGCCCGCTATCCTCGCCCGCACCGGGCTGCCGAGGGGCAAAGACGATCGTCCGCTTCGTCACCCCGCTCACGAGCAGCACCGTGCCCGGCTGCTGGATCCCGGTGAGATAGAAGAAGTCGGGCGCCTGCCGGAACCGTACGTTCTCGCCGTGGTCTTCCCCGCCGAAAACCAGCGCGGCGCCATCGGGCATGAGCGCCACCAGCCGGGCTCGGCGCGCCGCGAACTCTTCCTTCGCGAATGCGCTGTCCTGAGCCGGGAGCACGGCGGGAAGGGCGAGCAGGAGCAGCAGAGGGATTGTGGCGACGGAGCGGTGGCTGGGCATGACTCGCGGGGATCGGGTGGAGGATGGACGCATGGCCACTCTGACACGTCTCGGCCGGCTTTGGTTGCGGGCGAAGCTGCGCTTCACCCGTTCAGGCGGCGCATGGCCTCGACGTCCACCCGGGCGATCCGCTCCGCGGCCAGCGACCGGTCGATCTCCGGCGCGACCTCCGCGTCGGCCAGCGCGAGCGAGGCGCGCGCGCGCTGCACGATCGGCTCGCCGCCGGGCACGAGCCGGCCGAACTCCACCTCCGCCCGGCGGCAGAAGCGCTCCTGGCGCGCGCGATCGGCCGACCCAACAGCCACGCCCAGGCGGTGCAGCCGGGCGTGCATGGCCTCGTGGAGGATCGTCGCCGCGACCTGCGCTTCGCTGAAATCCGGGTTGACCACGAAGGTGAGCTCGACCAGGCAGATTCGGGGCTCGACCAGGTACGCGCCTCGGCACTCGTACCGCTTGACCAGGATGCCGGCGAAGTCGCGCCCAAGATGCCGGTAGTAGTGAGGTGTATACCGGCGAATGAGTCCCAGAGCCGTTGCCAGGCGCGAGAGCACGGCCTCCGTGTCGATGTCGGGCCTGGTGTTGATGACCGTCACGGCCAGCCCGTCGATCACCCGACGCTCGGTGAGATTCACCCTGGCCTCCTTATCCTCTGAGCGCGGCGAACACGGCGCTGACCGCGATTACGATGCCCAGCGCCATCTTTGCCGCCGCTGCCGCCGCGCGGCCGAGCACCGCGCCCCAACCCGCCCACGCTGCCGCCCCGGCCTGACGCGCGTGGGTGTACTCGAACAGCGCCGCCCCGGCGAATGCGCCGGCGAAGCCGCCGATCACCGATCCGATGAGCGGGACCGGCACGCCGACCACCACGCCGATCAAGCCGCCCACGAGCGCGCCCCAGCCCGCGCGCCGGGAGCCGCCGTAGCGCCGGGCAAAGCGGAACCCGAGCCAGCTCTCGAGCACCTCGCCCAGCAGAGCGAGGGCGATGGTGAATGCCATGAGGCCGCCGCTCACGGCGTGAAAGTCGGTCAGCCAGCCGTAACCGACGATGCCGAGTACCATCACCCAGAGCCCGGGGAGCCCGAACGGGATCAGGGCGAGCCCGACCAGGATGCCGGCGGCCAGGAGCAGAACGGCGCCCTGCTCGTTCACCGGCCGGGCCGACCCGTCTCCCGATCATCCAGGCGGAAGGTGAACATCATGGGAGCATCCTCAAGGTCGCTCCCGCCCATCGCCTCGTACAGCAGGACCGCGGGGCCGTTGGCCGGACTGGTGAGCACCCAGGCCTCGCGGCAGCCCAGCGCACGCCCACGGGCGAACAGGGCTCCCAGGAGCTGCTTCCCGAGCCCTCGGCGTTGGTGCGTGGGAGCCACCCCGACCTCGTTGATCCACAGCTCGGCCGGCTTGTCCGGGTGGACGTAGTGCACTCCCGACGCGAATCCCACGACCGTGCCCTCATCGAGCGCCACCACCAGGTGGTGGCGCGGATCGTTCAGGAACTCGGCCGAGAGGGCCGGGTCGATCTCGTGGTCGAACACGCCTGGTGCCACGCGCGTGAGGACCGCTTCGTCGCCGGAGCCGAGCACCCGGATGTCAGAGCCCATTGCCGCTCCAGGAGTGGGTTCCGGCCCTCGTCCAGCCGGGCTCATCCGGCGGCGCCCTCCTGCGCCCCGGGCGGAAGCCTCCGCTCGATGCGCCGGTCCGGCACGAGCCAGATCAGCGCGACCAGTACATACAACGCGTCCGCAATCCATTCATGCACGAAAGCCAGCGGAATCGCAATGGCATAGAGCAGCGGAGAGAGCCGCTCCTTGCGATCGTGTCCCACCGCCGTCCCGAGCAGCGAATCCGGGCCCTCCGCGGCGACGATCCTCCGCTCCAGAATCCAGTACGCGATGGCGGCCAGCAGCAGCACGACGCCGTACAGCGCGGTCGGCACTGCGGCGAAGTGGTTTTCACCCATCCAGCCGGTGACGAACGGCACCAGGGAGAGCCAGAACAGCAGGTGCAGGTTGGCCCACAGGATGCCCCCGTTGACCCGGCGGGTTACATGCAGCATGTGATGGTGATTGTTCCAGTAGATGCCCAGGTAGACGAAGCTCAGCACGTAACTCAGGAACACCGGCACCAGCGGGCGGAGGTCGGCGAGATCGGTGCCGTGCGGCACCTCCAGCTCGAGCACCATGATGGTGATGATGATCGCCAGCACGCCGTCGCTGAATGCTTCGAGCCGTTGGGTTCCCATCACGCCTCTTCCCTGCGAAGCCGTACCTTGCGGAGCACGCCGATGCAGCGCGTCCGGGTCCGGTCGGTCAGCACCAGGTAGACGACCTCGGCGAAGGCGAGGCCGTGCACGATGATGTCCGCTTCCGGCGCCTGGGCCAGTGCCTCGAGGAACGCCGGATAGCCTTCCGTCCGCACATGGCTCCGGTCGCCCTGGGCCGCCTTCCGCCGGTACACGGAGAGCGCCTCGCGCCGGGAAACGGGGCGCGTAGCCTTCGCGGTCGGGGGCTCGAGCCGGCTGCGGAGCCGCACGAGCAGCTCGGCGGCGAGAGGATCGGCGCTTCCGGCGAGCGCGGCCTCGAGGACGTCCGGGGAGACTCTGGCCATGGATCAGCCAGCGGGCGCGCGCCGGCGAGTCACTCCTGGCCGGCCGCCGTGCGCCGAGCCTGGGCCAGATAGGCCGGCTCGAGCTGCATCAGGCTCGCCATCTTCCGCACCAGGTGCGTCTCGAGATCGCTGAGCCGGCCATCCGCCAGGATGACGCCCCACATGATCTCGGCGAGCACCATCTTCTGGCCGAGATCGTACTCGGCCGCGATGAGTCGGGTGAACTGGTAGTGGTCCAGTGACTGCGCCCGCTCGGCCTCGGCCAGGCGCATCAGCTCGTCGCTCGTCGCCTCGTCCAGCCCGAAATGCCGCACCAGTGTACGCTCGAGGTGGGCGTGCTCCTCCGGGCTGAACTCGCCATCGGCGTGCGCCAGCTCGAGCAGCAGGGCACAGGCGGCCAGTTGCACCCGGCTGAAACCTGCGTGTGCGGACGTTTCGCCCGCGGGCGACGCGCCGCCGACCAGGCGCTCACGAACGAAACGACGTATGCCGTCGAGCATCGATCCTCTCGATTCTCTCCTAGCCCAGGAGCTGGTCTCCCAGGCGCCGCCCGAGGTACAGCCCGATGCCGGTGCCCACCGTGCTCACGACGAACGCCGTGAACATGCCGGCCGGCGCGCCGGCCCACCATCCGATGCCGCCGCCCAGGGTGGCACCGGTCCAGCCGAGCACCGTCGTGAGGTTCATGCGTTCCCCCGGGAGGTTGTCCGTGTGGCAGCCCGAGCTACACCCTACGTGACCGGCACAGGCGGGTGAGCACGCGATCCAGCGCGGCGGCAAATGCCCGCTTGGCGCGGACGTCGTACGGCGGTGGCCCGCCGGTGACGATGCCCACCAGACGGGCCTGATCCATGAAGTCGCGCACCGACAGGCGCTCGCCGATTGTTTCTTCAGTATGCTCCTCCCCGCGTGGATCCAGTACGGCGATCCGCCTGGGCACGAGCAGCGCGGCGAGCGGCACATCCTGCGTGACGACCAGGTCCCCGGCATCGGCGTGCGTCGCGATGTACTCGTCGGCGACATCGGGGCCACCGGCGACCCGGACCGCACTCACCAGCGGATTGCCCGGAGGCGTCTGCAGCCGCTGGTTCGCGACCAGGACGGTCTCGATGCCGAGGCGTCTGGCCGAGCGGAACACCAGATCCTTCACATCCCTCGGCGCCGCGTCGGCATCGATCCAGATTCTCAGGTGGGCTCACTCCCCCAGGCTAGCGGGCCAGATGCTGGACTCTTGGGGCCCCGAGGCCGGCGGCCTCGCGCCCCGCGGCGTCCAATACCGACAGGCGCGGGTCGTCGTTCAGCCGGAGCGTGGCCGCCGGGCGCCCCCGTGAATCGAACAGCGTCAGCATCACTCCGGAAGTATCGGCTGCCAGGCTGGCCTGGCGCACCCCGTTTGCGTTCACGAGCTCGACGCGTTGGGCCTGGATCACCTCGGGAGCTCTCGCGGCGAAGGCGCCGAGCGCGACGACGGTACCGATAAGTGCCAGGCCCTTGAAGGGGCGCGTGAGCAGGTCTGACCGATCGAGTGACGGATTTGACATGAGAGACTCCGCGAGGCGAAGGGAACAGGGGGATGCCTCTGTTCACGACACCCACACACGAAAGTATGCAGCACCTCCGTATGGCCTGTCAAAGCGATTCCGCTGCTGCAGCACGCTGCACGTCCACAAATCGAACGGCGTCTGCTTCCTGCGGATTGCGCCGGGCCCCCGCGCTCGGCAGAATGGGCTGACCTTCTCAGGCGCCCTGCGTCGGAGGATCCATGGATGTTCGCAGTGGTTCACTCGCTGCAATCCTGCTCTCCCTGGCGATGCTCGGCGGCCCCCGCACGCTCGGCGCCCAGAGCAGCGCCTCCGCCACCTGGCAGGCCACCCCGGCGTCGGTGCTCAAGGCCGCCTTGCGCTCGGTGGCCGCTGGCCAGGAGCGGTATCGGGCCGCTCACGGCCGCTATGCCGCGTCGGCCGAGCAGCTCGACGTGCGCCTGGCGCCGGGCGTGCGCGTGGACATCCTCGGCGCCGGCGCAACGGGCTGGCAGGGCAGGGCGGTCCACCAGGTGCAGCCGGGCCGGAGCTGTGTGGTGTTCGTCGGCGCGCTCGATGGCGCCGAGGCGCCGCGTACCGACGGCGACCGCGAGATGGCGGGCGAAGAAGGGATTCCCCTCTGCGACTGGATGCGGTAGGAGCGGCGCGTGGCCTCATCGAGGCGTGAGGCAGCGGCCGCGCCACGGGCGCACGGCTGGATCGTTCGCGCGTGGAAATGGGGGGCAGGCTCGCTGTCGGCGGGCGCGGCCCTCGTCTCCATCATCTCGTCGGTCCGCGACGCGGCCGGCGCCGGCCAGGTGCGCTGGATCGGCATCGCCCCGGCCGCCGACACTGCCTGGGCGATCGGCGACACGATTCAGCTCGCGATCACCGTCACGGACGCGCACGGAGGCGTACTGCCCGGCGTGGCCGTGGGCTGGACCAGCACCGACAGCTCCGTCGCCTCGGTGGACAGCGCCGGAACGGCGGTGGCCCGGGCCGCGGGTGCGGCGACGGTAGTCGCGGCGGCGGGAGGACGCATCGCGCAGTCGCGCATCGTCGTCCGGCAGCGGCCGGCCGCGATCCGCTTGCTCGGCGACACGCTGCTCCGGCTGCCCGAGGGCGGCAGCATGCAGCTCGCCGCTCGCGTCGTGGACGCAAGGGGGCACCCGGTGCCCGGCCAACTGCCCGCCTGGCATTCCGCGGACCCGGCCACGGCGTCCGTCGACAGCGCGGCGCGAGTCACCGCCGAAATTGCCGGCCGCGTACTGCTCACTGCCGCTTCCGGGACCGTGACAACCGAGCTCCCACTCGAGGTCTACCCGTTGCCCGCGACGATCACCCTGCTGGCGGGGGACGGCCAGCATGCGTCCGCCGGCCGTCCGCTCCCCGGCCCGGTAAAAGCACAGGTCGTCTCCCGCAGCGGGCGTCCGATGCCCGGCGTCACGGTCAGGTTCCTGTCAGGCGACGAATCCGGGCATCCGGAGCGGGAGACCGACACGTCCGACGCCGATGGGATCGTGCGGGCCGGCTGGACGCTCGGCACGCGGCCCGGCCGGCAACGACTCGCGCTCTCGACCGATGGCGAGTCGCCGATCACCACGATCGTCGTGGCCGAAGCCGACCCGGTACCCGAGAACACGCGTGTGACGGCACTCGGCAACGGACTCTCCGCCACGGCCGGCAGCGCGCTGCCGGCCGTGGCAGTTCGGATCGCCGATTCGCTGGGCACGCCACTGTCGGATGTTCCAGTGACATGGGTGACCGCCGGCGGCACGATCGTGGCCGAGGGCGCGCGCACCGACTCCGCCGGCGAGGCGCATGCCCGCTGGACGCTCGGGCCCAAGGCGGGCGTGCAGCAGGCCTACGTGCAGGTGGGCACGTCGCGTGTCGGCCCGCGTCCGATGCTCACGGCGATGGCGCTGCCGGGTGCCGCCGCCTCGCTGGACAGGATCGGCACCGGCGTGCTTCGCGGCCAGGTGGGCCGCCCACTCGCGAAGCCGGTGGATCTCAGGGTGAGCGATCGCGCCGGGAACCCGGTCCCCGGCATCACCGTCACGCTGCGCGCCGAGAGCGGCGCGGTCGGCGCTCGCGCGCCGGTGACCGACTCGCTGGGACGGATCGCGATTGCGTGGACGCTCGGCCCCACGGCCGGGGTGCAGCGGCTCAGCGCCGCCGTGGCGGGCGTCGAGCATCCGGTGGAGCTCACCGCCGATGCGCGCTCCGGCGCGGCCGCGAAGGCGGTGCTCGAGGGCCTGCCGTCCTCCGGAACCGCGGGACGTGCGCTGCCGCGGCCCATTGTCGTCGCGGTGGCGGACTCGTTCGGCAATGGAGTTCCCGGGGCGCTGGTGGCGTTCACGGCGCGCGCGGGGAGGGTCGTGCCCGCTCGCGCACGAACGGACGATGCGGGACGCGCGGCGGTGCGGTGGACTCTGGGCAATACCCCTGGCGAGCAGCGGCTGGAAGTCTCGGTGAGTGGGGGCGGGGGTCGGACGGCGGCGAAGGTTCGGGCGGTGTCGGCGGGAAAGCTCAAGCCGCCTCGCCCATCACCTTGATGATCACCCGCTTTCTCCGCTGCCCGTCCCACTCTCCATAGAACACCCGCTGCCAGGGCCCGAGGTCGAGCCGGGCGGCGGTGATCGGCACGATCACCTCGTGGCCCACGGTGAGGCTCCGCAGGTGCGCGGCGGCGTTGTCCTCGCCGGTCTCGTTGTGGCGGTAGCGCGGCGGGTCCCAGGGCGCGATCGTCCCCTCGAGCCACTGCAGGATGTCGTGCCAGAGGCCCGACTCGTGGTCGTTGACGAAGACGGACGCGCTGATGTGCATGGCGGACACCAGGACGAACCCCTCGCGCACGCCGCTGAGCTGCACCTGCTGCGCGACGTCGTCTGTGATGTCGATGATCTCCTGGCGCCTCTTCGTCTCGAACCAGAGATAGTGGGTGTGCGTCACCGCAGCAGCTCCTCCAGCCGCACCGCCGTATCCGTCTTCTCGTCCCGGTACTTCACGATGACCGGCGCGTACAACGCGATGCCCGCTTCCCGCCCGGCCCCGGATCGCACCGGCCGCGTGCCCGGGACCACGACCGCGCCGGCCGGAATCTCCAGCGGCCGCTCGCCGTCGCGGCGATAGACCCGGTCGTGTACCAGGTCGAACACGGCGGTGCCGCCGGTGAGGAACGTGCCCGGCGCGAGCACCGCGCGCTCGCGGACGATCGTTCCCTCGTACACCCCGCAGCTGCCGCCGACGAGCACCTCGTCCTCGATGATCACGGGCAGCGCCCCGGCCGGCTCGAGCACGCCGCCGATCTGCGCGGCCGCCGAGAGGTGCACCCGCCGGCCGATCTGGGCGCAGGAGCCGACGAGCGCGTGCGAATCCACCATCGTCCCCTCGTCCACGTACGCCCCGACATTGATGTACATCGGGGGCATGCAGACCACGCCGGGCGCCACGTAGCAGCCATCCCGTATGGCCGACCCGCCGGGCACGATCCGCACGCCGTCCTCCGCGGTCAGGTGACGCAGCGGGTAGGTGTCCTTGTCGTAGTACGGGAAGGGCCCGCCCGTGGCCGCCGGCCCGAGCCGTCCAAGCCGAAAGCCGAGCAGGATGCCGGCCTTGACCCAGGCATTGGCCCGCCACTCGCCGTCGGGACCGCGGTGGGCGGCCCGCACCGTACCGTCGTTGAGCGCGGCCTTGAGCTGATTGAAGGCGACGCGCGCGGCCGGCTCCTCGCCCGGGGGGATGGAGGACTCATAGCGCGCAAGCGTCTCGCGCAGCGTGCCGGCGGAATCAGTGCCCATGTACCCCCGCGCTCCGGAGCGCGCTCGCGAGTGTCTCCCGCGTGGCCGGGCCCGCGGAGACGAGCGGCAGCCGCAGCACGTCGCGGATGCGGCCCATGATGGCGAGCCCCGCCTTGACCGGTGCGGGATTGGTCTCGAGGAAGTTGGCGTCCATCAGGGCGAGCAGCCGATACTGGCAGCCGCGCGCCCGGTCGAGGTCGCCGCGCCGTGCGGCGTGCACCAGCTCGGTCATGGCCGCGGGCACCTCGTTCGAGGCGACCGAAACAAGCCCATCGCCTCCCGCCGCGATCACCGGAAACGCGAGCCAGTCGTCGCCCGAGAGCACGGCGAAGCCTGCCGGGCGGCGGCGGATGAGCTCCATGATCTGGCGCAGGTCGCCGCTTGCCTCCTTGATCCCGAACACGTTCGGGTGCTCGGCCAGCCGGAGCGCGGTGGCGGGAAGCAGGTTGACCGCCGTCCGGCCTGGGACATTGTACAGGCAGACGGGGCGATGCGACGCCTCGGCGACGGCAACGAAATGCCGGTACAGTCCCTCCTGCGTCGGCTTGTTGTAGTACGGCGTGGCGCTCAGGATCGCGTCCACGCCGAGGCCACAGAGGCGGCGGGCTTCGGCGGCGGCGCGGCGGGTGTCGTTGTCGGTGGCACCGGCCATCACCGGCACCCGGCCGGCGGCCACCTCGACCACGGCGCCGACCACCCGGTCGCGCTCGCCCTGATCGAGCGTCTGCGCTTCACCCGTCGAGCCGCAGGGGACGAGGAAGTCGATCCCCTCGGCGATCTGCCATTCCACCAGCGCGCGGAGCGCCGCGAGGTCGAGCTCGCCGGCGTCGGTGAACGGGGTGACCAGCGCGGTGCCGCACCCCTGGATGCGTGTCATCCATCCGCTCCGAACAGCATGTCCTCCATGGTGTGAACGCCCGGGTGGCCGGGGAGCCACTCGGCTGCCGCCAGGGCGCCGGCGGCGAACCCGTCGCGGCTCCGTGTCTCGTGCGCGAGCGTCACCCGCTCGTACGGGCCGTCGTACGCCACGGTATGGTTTCCCGGTGTGGCGCCGGCGCGCACCGACGTGATCGGAAACGACCGATGCGGGTCCGCCTCCCGCAGGCCGGCCTGCAGCTCCCGCGCGGTGCCGGACGGCGCGTCGAGCTTGGCCGCGTGGTGCTCCTCCAGGATAAACGCGTCGAGCTCGGGCCGCCCCGCGAACCGGCGCGCGAGGTCGCGCGCGGCGCGGAGAAAGAGATGGACGCCCACCGAAAAGTTGGCCGCGTGCAGCAGCGCGCCGCCGCGCCGCGCGACGAGCGCTTCGATGCGAGGAAGCTCATCCTGCCACCCCGTCGTGCCGGTCACGGTGGGCACCCCTGCCTCGATCAGCCGCTCCAGGTTCGCCACCACCGCGTCCGGCCGGGTGAACTCCACCGCCGCGTCGGCGCCCCGCAGCCGCTCTGCCGTAAGCGCGCGGCCGCCCTCGTTCCCGGAGACGCCGATGATCGTGTGGATGATATGTCCGCGCGACTCAGCCTGCGCGGCGACCGCCTGGCCCATTTTGCCGTTGCCCACGATCACGATGCGCACGGGGATCTCCGGCTATTCACCACGGAGGCAGAGAGGGCACGGAGGGCGCTCGGGGACGGAGCGCATCCGGGAGCGGAGCCACCACCAAGTTTTTTGGTGTTCTCCGGGTCCAAGGTGCCCGCCTGGCATGGGAACCCTCCCTTCTCTCTGTGCCTCTGTGGTGAATCATCACCGTCCCCCCACAGTGGCTGGAGCTCAGCAAGATCCGAAGAACTCCTGATGCAGCCGGCGAACCACGCCCGGCCCATCCTCCTCCCGCACCACGAACGTCATGTTGATGGCCGACGCCCCCTGCGAGATGACCTCCACGTTGGCCGGCTGGACCGCGCCGAAGAGGCGGGCGGCGAGGCCCGGTGTGGACCGGATTCCGATGCCCACGACCGCGACGATCGCCCGGCGGTCCTCGATCCATACCTCGCCGAGCTCGCCCAGGTCGCGGACCACCGCGTCGAGCCGGGTCCGGTCCTCGACGGTGAGCGAGACGCTCACCTCGCTGCTCGCGAGCACGTCCACGACGACCTCGTGCCGCTCGAACACCTCGAACATGGCGCGCAGGAACCCGTAGGCACCCAGCATCCGCGGCGCGCGGACGTTCACGACGGAGATCCCGCGTTTCCAACTGATCGAGCGCACCGGCGAATCGCCCAGACGCTCGAGCTCGGCCGACGGCTCGATCCGGGTCCCGGGATCGTCCGGGCGGCTCGAGTTGAGCACGACGATCGGAATCCCCGCGCGCACCAGCGGCTGCGCCGTGGCCGGGTGGAGCACTCTGGCGCCGAACGTCGCCAGCTCCGCCGCCTCTTCGTAGCTCGCCGCGCGCAGGGTCCGCGCGGACGGCACGACGCGCGGGTCGGCCGTCATCAACCCGTTCACGTCGGTCCAGATCTCGACACGGTCGGCCTCGAGCGCGGCGCCGAGGAGCGACGCGGTGAAATCCGAGCCACCGCGGCCCAGCGTGGTCGGGAGGCCATCGGCCGTGGCCCCGATGAACCCCTGGGTCACCGGCACTCGGCCGGCCTCCGTGAGCGGACGGAGGCACTCCCGCGCGCGGCCCGCCATGACGGGTGTACAGGGCGTTGCCCGGCCGAACCGGTCGTCGGTCACCATGATCGGGCGGATGTCCACCCAGGTGGCGTCGAGCCCCGCTCCCGCCAGGGCCGCGGCCACCAGCCGGCTGCTCCAGAGCTCGCCCCGGCCCGCCAGCATGTCGAGCTCCGCTGGCCGGAGCAGGCGGCCGAACGCGGCGCTCAGCTCTTGCCGGAGGGTGGCGGCGGCAGCCGCGATGGCCGGCATGGCGGACGCGGCACCGGGAAGCGCGTGGGCCGCCTCCGCGTGGCGCTCCACCACCGAGGTCAGGGCGGCGTCGAGCGCGTCCGCCTGGCCGCGGTGCACGATCTCTCCCAGGCCGAGCAACGCGTCCGTCACCCCGGCCAGGGCGGAGACCACCACGACCGGCCGGTCCGTGAGCCTCGAGCGGACCACCCCGATCAGCCTGCCGACGGCACTCGCGTCGGCCACCGATGTCCCGCCGAACTTGGTGACGATCATGCGGGGCGGTCCACCCGTCCCTCCGCCACCAGCAGCTCAGCGATCTGCACCGCCTGGCCCGCTGCCCCCCGGATCGTGTTGTGCCCCAGCAGCACCAACCGGAGGTCGAGGATCGGGCAGGGACGCACCCGGCCCACCGTCACCGCCATCCCTCCGCCGCGTTCGAGGTCCAGCCGCGGCTGCGGCCGATCGGCGCGCATGTCGACCTCGACCGGCGGGTCGGGCGAGGACGGCAGGCAGGCGACGCGGGGGCTGCCACGGAAGCCGCGCAGCGCCGCCAGCGCGTCCTCGGGCGTGACCCGCCGCCCGAAGCCTACGGACACGGTCGCCATGTGTCCGTCCACCGTCGCCACCCGGTTGGTGTGGGCGCTGACCGCGAACCCGGCCGGGTCGATTCCGGCGGGACCGAGTGTGCCGAGAATCTTTCGGCTCTCGTGCTCGATCTTTTCTTCCTCGCCGCCGATGTGCGGCACCACATTGCCGAGGATGTCGAGCGAGGCGACGCCCGGATAGCCCGCGCCCGAGACCGCCTGCATGGTCGAGACGAACAGCTTCTCGATGCCGAACGCGCGGTGGAGCGGAGCGAGTCCGAGTACCAGGGCGGCGGTGGAGCAGTTGGGATTGGCGAGGATGGCGCCGGACCAGCCGCGGGCCTCGTGCTGCCGGTCCACCAACGCCAGGTGGTCGAGGTTGGCCTCGGGGATGAGGAGCGGCACGTCCGCGTCCATCCGGTGATTGCGGGTGTTGGTGACGACGTACGCGCCCGCCGCCGCGAACGCCTGCTCGATCGGCCCAGCCACGTCCGCGTCGAGCGCGCTGAAGACGATCGGGCCCGCGAGCGGCGGAACGCATGGCTGGATCGTGAGGCTCGCGATCCGCTCCGCCAACGGGGCGGTTTCGCGCCAGCGCACGACGTCGCCATAGCGCCGGCCCGCGCTGGCGGACGAGGCGGCGACGGCCGCGACCTCGAACCAGGGATGCTCCGCCAGGAGCCGGATGAACTTCTGGCCGACCGTGCCCGTGGCCCCGAGCACGCTCACCGGGATCTTCGCCGTCATGATGCCTCGCGCGCGAGGAGATCGGTCGCCAGGCGCGCGTAGAGCTCCACGCCATGGAGGAGGTCGGCCTTGCGAATGTGCTCTTCGGCCGTGTGGGCGACGCGAATGGTGCCGGGGCCGAGTTGGTAGCACTCGCCCCAGGCAGCGAGGAAGGGGAGATCGCTGGCGTAGCTGACGACAGTCGTGTCCCAACCGTCCGGCACGCGCCCACCTTTGTGGAACGGGAGCTCGACCGGAAACGCGACGGTGACGCCCGGCGCCGCCAGATTGGCGATGGCCGACTTGAGCGCGGCGGTCGGCCCAACGGTGCGGATCAGGATCTGAGCGCTCGCCGCCGGCGCCAGCACGTTGGGCGCGACGCCGCCCCGGATGAGTCCCACGTTGAGCGTGGAGGCGCCGAGGAGCGGGTCGTGCGGGAGCGGCAGCCGGCGAATGCGCTCGATCGTGTCGAGCAGCGCGGCGATGGCGCTCTCCCCCTCCTCCGGGTACGCCGAGTGCGCGGCGCGGCCGGCCGCGTGGAGGTCCACCCTGAGCGAGCCCTTCTGGCCGATCGAGAGCCGGTTCTCGGTGGGCTCGCCGTTCACGAGGAAGCGGCCGCGCGGCTCGAGCGCCGCGGCCGCGCGCGCGCCATCGGAGCCGTTTTCCTCACCCACCACGAAGAGGAGCCCGATCCGCCGCTCGCCCCGGGCCGCCAGCCGCTCGGCGGCCGCCACCATGGCCGCCGCGAGTCCCTTGGCGTCGCAACTGCCGCGGCCGTGAATGGCGCCCGCGTCTTCCGACAGCGGGACGTACGGCGGTACGCAGTCCACGTGGGTGGAGAACACGAGCGCCGGCGGCTCCCGGAACGCGAGCAGGTTGTCCCGCCCGGGCGACACCGGCTGGCGCACGGTGCGGTAGCCCGCGCGGGAGAGGGCGCCCTCGAGCAGATCGGTGGCCGGACCCTCGGACCCGGTCGGGGTCTCGAGGGATACGAGGGCACGGGTGAGCGCGAAGGCGTCTGCCAGTCCGTCCATGCGTCGGCACGTCCCTGAATGCAAGCGCCCCGCCGGCAGAGGGGCGCGGCAGGGCTCGGAAAAATGATCGGGCAAAAGCGCGGGCGACGACGTACTATTGACTACGCGCAAGTTAGGGAAACCGCTCATGCGCGGCAAGTAGGTGCGGGAGGTCCCATGGATGCACGGCTGGCATTCGCGGCCCTGGCCTTCGCGAGCGGCTGTGGTGACACGTTCATCAGCACCGATTCCGACGGCCGGCTCGAGGTGGTCATCAGCTCGAGCGGCACCGGCGCGGACGAGGACGGGTTCAGCATCACCGTGGACGGCGGCACGTCCGTGATTCTGGTCCAGGGCGGGCGGGCGACGCTGACCGGCCTCAGTCCGGGTTCCCACAGCGTGCTGCTCGGCGGGCTGGCGGAGAACTGCGCGGTCCTCGGCGCCAACCCGCGCACCGTCGTGGTGGGTGCCGACGGCATCGCCGCCGTGACCTTCGATATCTACTGCGAGCGCGCCACCACCGGTGAGCTCTCCATCGAGGTGCGCACCACCGGCCAGCCCGCCGACACCGATGGCTACCTGCTCGTCGTGGGAGAGGGCGGGGTCCGGCCGATCGCCAGCGGCGCCAGCGAGACCTTTGCCGGGCTGCCACCCGGCGTGCACCTGGTGATGCTCAAGAACGTGGCTCCCGGGTGCGCGCTCGAAGGCGGCAATCCGCAGCGGGCCGTGGTCGAGATCGGGAAGACGGCGGCGATCGGGCTCGTGGTCAGGTGCGGATCGGCAACGCGGTAGCCGCGTCCGCGGCCTCCGCCTCTCGCCGGCCCTCGTCCAGGTTCACGAACGCCAGAATCGCCGCGCCCACCGCGAAGAACCCGATCACCGAGAGGATCGCGTTCCGGCTCGAGCCGGTCGCCGCGATCGTCCCCGCGAAGATGAGCGGCCCGAAGATCCCCGCGAACTTCTCGAACACGCTGAAGAAGCCGAAGAACTCGCCGCTCTTGTGCCGCGGGATCATGCTGGCGAACAGCGAACGGCTCAGCGCCTGCGTCCCGCCCTGTACCATTCCCACGAGCGCCGCCAGGATGTAGAAGTGGGTCGCCGTCGTCATGTAGTAGCCCAGCACGCTGATGACCGTATAGGCCAGGAGGCCGAGGAACAGCGCGCGCTTTGCCCCGATCCGTCCCGCCAGCATCCCGAACAGAAACGAGCACGGGATTCCCACGAACTGCACCAGCAGGATGGCGCCGATGAGCGCGCTCTGCCCGATGCCGAGCTCGGTGCCGTACGCCGTGGCCATCTTGATGATGGTCTGGATGCCGTCGTTGTAGATCAGGAACGCGAGCAGCATCAGGAATGCCTGGCGATACCCGCGCAGCTCGCGAAAGGTTTCGCCCAGCCGGACGAACGCCATGCGCACGGGGCTCCGGCCCGCCTGCTCGTCCGGTTCCAGCCGGGCCGGCGGCTCCGGGACCCGGCGGAAGAGCGGAATCGAGAAGCCCACCCACCAGACCGCCACGCTGAGGAAGGCCAGCCGGGCCGGCAGGGTCGCGGCCGCCCCGCGCAGATCCGGGCCGGACGGGAGCCCGAACCACGCGGGCTTCTGGATCCACGCCAGATTGAGCGCCAGCAGGATCCCGCCGCCCACGTAGCCGAGCGCGTAGCCGGCAGTGGAGACGCGGTCGATCTCCGCCGGCCCGGCCACGTGCGGGAGCAGCGACTCGTAGAACACGAAGCTCCCGGCCACGCCGATCAGCGAGGCGACGAAGAGCCAGCTCGCGAGCCCCAGATCGCCCCGCTCCACGAAGAACATGCCCGCCACCGCCGCCACGCCCAGCCACATGAACCCGGCCAGGAACCGCTTCTTGTTCCCGCCGTAATCCGACACGGCGCCGAGCACGGGCGAGACGAGGGCGATCACCACAAGCGCAAGGGAGTTCACGGTGGCCAGCCGCTGGGTCGCGCCGCTCTCGGCCAACCCCGCGCCGGCCACTTTCACGAAGTAGATGGGGAAGACGGCCACCATGATGGTGGTCTGCATGGCGGAGGCGGCCCAGTCGTACATGGCCCAGGCGCGGAGCTCGGGGCGGTCGAGTCCCAGGCGCGCCGGCAGCGATTGGCGGGGCATGCCGGAAGATGTGGGGAGCGGCGGCCGGTGCAACCCTCCGCCCGCCCCTTACGCCTCGGCCTCCTTCGATGTCCGGAGCAGCGACAGTCCGACCGCCCCGCTCAGGGTGAGCACGATGACCCCCAGGCTCACCAGGATCGGGATGTGGACCCAGCCGCTCACCGCCATCTTGCCGCCGACGAACACCAGGATCAGCGCCACGCCCGGCTTGAGGTAGGCAAACCGGTCGATCATCCCCGCCAGCACGAAGAACAAGGCGCGGAGTCCCAGGATGGCGAACACGTTGGAACTGTAGACCAGGAACGGGTCCCGGGTGACGGCGAAGATGGCCGGGATGCTGTCGATCGCGAACACGAGATCGGACCACTCGACCACCAGCAGGACCAGCACCAGCGGGGTGGCGAGGAGCCGGCCGGTGCCGGCCCGGCAGAAGAACCGGGTGCCGTCGTACGTGTCGCTGAACGGCAGCACCCGTCGCGCCACGCGGACGATCGGGTTCCGCTCGGGCTCGATCCGCGCGTCCTGCTGGAACAGCATCCGGAGGCCGGTCAGGATCAGAATGCCGCCGAAGACGTAGATGATCCACTCGAACCGGGCCAGCAGCAGTGCGCCCACCGCGATCATGATGAACCGCATCACGATCGCGCCCAGGATGCCCCACTTGAGCACCTTCGGCTGCGCCGCCGCGGGCACGCCGAAGTAGTTGAAGATCAGGATGAAGACGAACAGGTTGTCGACGCTGAGGGAGAGCTCGATCAGGTAGCCGGTGTAGTACTCGAGGGCGTGCTGCGTGCCTTCCTTCCAGCCCAGAAACAGCCCGAACAGCAGCGCGAAGGCGATGAGCCCGAGACTCCAGCTCATCGCCTCCTTGAACGACAGCACGTGCGAGCGCCGGTTGAGCACGCCCAGGTCCAGGACCAGGAGCGCGACAACCAGGCCCGTGAAGCCCAGCCAGACGGCCAGCCCGTGCTGGCCCAATTACCGGCTCGCCGCCATGGCCTCGAGCCGAGCCACCCGCTCTTCCGTGGGCGGGTGGGTGCTGAACAGCTTCGCCATGCCGCCCGCGCGCGCCGCCAGCGGGTTCACCTGCGCGAGCGATGCCGCCGCCGGGGCCACCTGCATCGGGATCCGATGCGCCAGCGAGTCCAGCCGGCGAAGCGCGTTGGCCAGCGGCAGCGGCCGGCCCAGGATCTCGGCGCCCACCCGGTCGGCCTCGAACTCCCGTTGGCGGCTCACGGCGAACTGGATCAGCATGGCCCCGATCGGCGCGAGCAGGATGAGCGCGATCTCGGCGAAGGGATTGCCGCCCTCGTTGTCGCGCCCGCCCAGGCCGCCGAACATGAGCAGGTAGGGCAGGTTGCTGATCGCGCCGGCGATCCCGGCCGCGATCGTGGTGATGAGCATGTCGCGGTTCTTCACGTGCGCCAGCTCGTGCGCGAGCACGCCCTCCAGCTCCTCCTGCGGCACGTACTTCATGATCCCGGTCGTCACCGCCACCACGGCGTGCTCCGGGTTCCGGCCCGTGGCGAACGCGTTCGGCTGCTCGTGCGGCGCGATGGCCACGACCGGCATGGGGAGGCCCGCGCGCTGGCGCAGCCGGTCCACCATCCGGTACAGCTCCGGCGCCTGCTCCTCGGTCACCACCTGCGCCCGGTACATCCGGAGTACCATCTTGTCCGAGAAGAAGTACATGATGAAGTTGAACGCGCTGCCCACGATCAGCGCGAGCACCAGCCCCTGGGAGCCGCCGAGCAGTTGGCCGGCGATCAGGAACAGCCCCATCAGGCCCGCCATCAGGACCATCGTCTTGACGTTGTTCATGCGCTCCTCGAAGTCACCATCCGATGAGTGGGGTCGAATGAAAAAAGAGCGAGACCCCGTCCGCTCCGCTTTCGCGTGGACGAAGGTCTCGCTCTGATGCGCGGGAGGCGATTCTCTCCCCGACCCCGGCTGGACCGTGCCCGTGCACTCAGGACAGTCTTGACGATCCAGTCGTCCGCCATTCGGCGGATGAGCTACTCCCCTTCTCGAACCGGAAAAGTTAGCAGGATCCTGCTGGGCTGTCAATCGGTGCCGTGGCTAGACCCGCGACGGGAAATCGCGTTCTTTGTGCCGGCACGGCAATGATTTGTACCACCCAGGGAGGTCATGGCGGACGCGGAAAGCGGGATGGGCAGCCAGCGCGAGGGACGGCAGCAGCGCACCCGGCAGCCGAAGCAGGCGGGCGCGACCGGTGAGGGCAGGAAGAAAGGCGCCGGCCCAAAGGAAGCACGCAACCGCACCCTGCACCGGCGAGGCAAGACCGGGAAGAATACGAGCGAAGACCGCTGAGGATCGCCTCAGGTGGACCGGGAAGCGATCAGCGCCACCGGGGTCATCCGTGCCGCCCGCCAGGCCGGCAGAAGCGCACCCGCAAATGCGGCTCCCACGAGCATGAAGCCGAATCGTGAGACGGTGGACATGCTCCACGGATCGAGGCCGGGAGCAACGCGTGGGAGCTCGCCCCAGAGCGGCCAGCCGAACCAGAGGCCGGCGGCGACACCGGCCACGCCCACCCCCAGCGCACGAACGAGCACGAAGCGGAGCAGATCGCGCCGGCGGGCGCCCACCGCACGCCGCACGCCGAGCTCGCCGAGCAGGGATCGGACCCAGAGATTCATCAGGGCAAAGGCTCCGATCACGGCCATGCCGAGCATCGCCCACCCCTCGATCGCGAACGCCCGGCCGAACCACACGAGTGGCGCTGTTTCGGCAACGAGGCGCGACGACTCGCGCTGTCCTGTGGGAATGGGTGCCCGTGGGCCGAGCGCGGCCTGAAGCGCGGGTCGGACGTCCCGGCTCACGTCCTCCCGGTGAGGTGCCCGGACCAGCAGTTCCGCCGACCGGGGCGGATGCTGGAGAAGGCTCAGATACACCGAGTACCGGGGCTGCAGCGCGCCCCCGAGTCCGGCGGGTCGCGGATCGTCGACGACCCCGACCACTATCGACCAGTCCGAGCCATCGTCGCCCGCCCTGATGCGCCGGCCGATGGGCTTCCCTCCCTCGAACTCTCGAAGCGCCAGGCTCCGGCTTACCACGGCCACGCGCGGCGCACTCGGGCCATCGCCCGCCGTGATTCCGCGCCCCGCGACCAGGTGGACGTCCAGCAGCCGGAAAGTGTCCGCGCTCACGAACTGGTGCGTGGCGGGCTTCACGTGCCACCGAAGCCAGATGCCGCTTTCCGAACAGCGGCCGCAGTCCGTCGTGACGAAGCTCGCCGAGCCCAGTCCCGCGAGCGCGCCCGGGCTCGTCAGGCTGACCGAGTCGAACCCGAGCGCCTCGAGCCGCTGGAGAAGTCCGGCGTAGCGGGCCGCGCGGTCGGACGGGGCGGTCTGGGGCAGCGCGATGGGGAACACCACGCCATCGTTGGACCGGATGGCGCCCGGCGTCAACAATGCAGCGACGTGACGGCTTACGAGGGCGCTCGTGGTCAGGGCGATGAGGCTGACCCCGAGCTGGAAAGCCATCGGCGCGACTGGCAGCCGGATATGTGCCTCGGCGTCCGTGAGGCGGCGCCGGGGAAAGATTACGGGAACGACGGACGCCGTCATCAGTACCATGGCCAGCCCGAGGACCGCCGCGGCACTCACCAGGAGCGTGCCCGGCTGGACCAGACCCGGCCAGTGCGCCGCGCCGACCCGTGCGATGACGAGGCCGGCGGCCACCCCGGTCACGAGACTTCCCAGCACCAGCAGCGCGCCTTCGAGGAGCGCGGAGCCGAGCAGCGCCCGACGGCTCGCGCCCACCGCGCGCTGGATGGCCATCGCAGCGGCACGCTCCGACTCTCGCGCCATCGCGAGGGCCAGTATCGTCACGGCGGCAACTGCCAGCGTCGCCGCGGAGACTTCCAGCAGCAGGGCCGCCAACGTATCCACCGCCTCCTGCCGTATGGCCGCGGGTGAGCGGACCATGGTGCTCCACGGGAGTCCCAGGTCCCCTCCCGGAACCGGAGCGAGCGCGAGCCCCGGCTGCAGGCCACCGGCCGACGGGTGGAACAGGCCCGTTACCGGAAGGATTGCGGCCAGCGCCACGGCCGCGGTGGCGACGACGAGCGCGGACGCCTCCCAATAGGTGCGAAGGGCACGAAGCGCCGACGGCCATGGGTTCGTCAGAAGGCCGGCTCGTCCTGGTGAACGGGATCGTCGAGCAGAATCGCCCGCACGGTTGCGCCCGCCGGCGTCTCGAACTGTCCTTCCGGAATCACCAGCAGCGCGTTCGCCAGCACCATCGAGGTGAGGATCCCCGACCCCTGCGGCCCCGTGAGCCGCGCCTCCGGCCCCTCGGGCGTCTCGCGCACCACCGCGCGCAGGAAGTGCTGCAGCTTCGGCCGGAGGCTGACCGGCTCCGCCAGCCGTACCGGCACGCTCCGCCGGAACGGCAGCGGGTGTCCACACATCTTCCGGATGGCGGGACGGACGAACAGTTCGAACGTCACCATCGTGCTCACCGGGTTTCCCGGCAGCCCGATCCACGGAATCGCCCCGAGGAGCCCGAACCCTACCGGTGCCCCCGGCCGCATGCGGAGCTTCCAGAACCGCTGCTCGGCGCCGAGCTCCTCGAGCACCGGGCGGAGATAGTCGTGTTCGCCCACGCTGATCCCCGCGGTGGTGACGAGCAGGTCGCAGTCGAGCGCCCGCGTCAGGTGCTCGCGCAGGCTCGCGGGCGTGTCGCGCGCGATGCCGAGGTTGACGGGCTCGCCTCCGGCCCGGCGCACCAGGGCGGTCAAGGTGTGGGTGTTGCTGCTCGCCGTCTTCCGGCCGCTCAGGATCTCCTCGGGCTGGTCCACGTCCACGATCTCGTCGCCGCTTCCGAGGATGGCCGCGCGCGGGCGGCGGTAGACGAGCGGGTGCGACACGGCGAGCGAGGCCAGCACGCCGAGCGGTGCGGGCCCGAGCTCGGTCCCCGAACGGAGCACGGTGGCGCCGCGGCGGATATCCTCGCCGGTTCGGCGGAAGTTGACGCCCACGTCCCGGTCGCGGACGATCGTCACCGTGTCCACGCCGTAATCCGTGTCCTCCTGCCGGATCACGCTGTCGGCGCCCTCGGGCAGCGGCGCGCCGGTGAAGATGCGGGCCGTTTCGCCCGGCCCGAGCGCGCGCGCGGGAAACGCACCGGCCGCGATCTGTTCGACCACGCGGAGCCGCACCGGGCGCTCCTCGGAGGCGCCCCGCACGTCCTCGCCGCGCGCGGCGTAGCCGTCCATGGCGGAGTTGGTCCAGGCGGGGATGTCGAGCGGGCTCACCACGTCCTCGGCCAGCACGCTGTCGAGCGCGTCGTCGAGGGGGAGCCGGAGGGCGGGCTGCCGGCGCACCTCGGCGACGATGCGGCGCGCCGCTTCGCCGGCGGTGAGCGGCGCGCTCATGCGTCGATCGCCTGCGCGCGCTCCTGCGTCAGCGTGGCGAGGAGCTGGAGCCACATGGTGTCCTGGAAGCGGACGACCTTGCAGTCCGCGTGGAAGTCGAGATCGTCGGTGACGATCGCCGCCCACTGCGACGCCCCGGGCGAGTCGGGATCGTAGAGCGGCGGGGCGCCCAGTGACGGGCGGTACACCTCGATCTTGGGGAGCGGCGCCCGCTTGTAGCCCTCGGCCAGAACGAGGTCGGCCTCGGCGAGATAGCGGCGCGCCAGCGCGACGGGATCGTACTCGTCGGGCGTGCGCTCGAACAGGACCCGCAGGTCGGGTGTGGCCAGGAGCACGCGCTCCGCGGGCCCCTCGCGGAAATGGCGCCAGCTATCGGAGCCCTCGCGGTCCACGTCGGCGGGATGGTGGCCGTGCTTGATCGTCATCACCCGCTCGCCGCGCCGCGCCAGCTCGCGCGCGAGCGCCACGGTGAGCGTCGTCTTCCCCGCGTTCTTCCGGCCGATTATCGAGAGGATGCGTGTCGCCGCCACAGTTCGTCCGCGCGCGCGAGCTCGTCCGCGGTGTTGACGTTGAAAAAGAGCAGCTCCGGATCGCCGAGGCCACGGATGACCGCCAGAGGGAGGATACCGAGACTGATGCGCGGGTGGAAGCCGATCGCGCGCAGGTCGCCGGCGTCGAGGCTCGCGGCGATGGCGTCCCGGCAGGCCGGGCCATACGCGGCGCAGAGCGGCTCGACCCCCCGGCGCCCGCCGCTCTCGGGCAGCATGGCGTCGTGCGTCGCGAGCCCGTCGGCCAGGGCGCGCACCAGCGGCACCGACACGAACGGCATGTCCCAGGCGACGGCGACCACCGGGGCCGGCGCCTCCACCACCGCCGTGTAGATGCCGCCCAGCGAGCCGAGGCCCGGCCGCACGTCGGCCACGATGCGGAGGTCGGGGCGCCAGTCGTGGGCCTCCGCCGCATTGGCCACCAGGAGGGGCGGCTCGCCGAGCGCTTCGGTGAGCGTGCGGACCAGCCCGTCGAGGATCCGCTCGCCCCCGACCGATTCCAGCCCCTTGGGGCGGCCGCCGAACCGGGTCGCGCCGCCGCCCGCGAGGATGGCCCCGCGCGGCCGATCGCCGGTCAGTACCGTCTCCCCGGCCGCCGCTCGAGGATCACGTCGAGCCCGACGATGAGCGAGAACAGATTCTTGTACGCCGTCTTGTGCGGGGGCACCTCGCCCCGGTCCGCATCCGGGCCGGTCACGCGCTGGATGCCGAGGATGTTGTCCCGGATCTCCCAGCGGAGGTGATAGGCCCGGCCCACCGCGATCGTGGTGCCCACCCCCAGGGTGAACGCGGGCCGGAGCCGCGTGCCCTTCTGCGGGTCGTCGTAGATGGTGAAGTCGGCGCCGGCGGCGTCCTCCGCCACCATCAGCAGCGGGCTCTGGTTGTTGATCAGGAGGCCCACGCCGGCCCGCGCGAACGGCGAGATGAACTCGACCGGAGCGATCCGGTAGACGACCCCGGCCGAGAGGGCCACCGCCGCCGCGGAGCGGTCCAGCTCGGGGAGCGAGTTGCAGCGCTGCTGGTTGAGCGCCGACATGACGGGCGGACGGAGCGCGCACGCGTCCTCGTAGCCCAGGCCCAGGAGCATCCCTTCGCCGGTGATGCCGAGGTGCTTCCCCTTGAAGTACGTGGCGGAGAAGGCCGCCCCGAGCGTGCGCTTGACGCTCCGGGCCAGGATGAAATGATCGGTGAGCCCGCTCCCGCCGGCGGAGAGATCGGTGATCGGCTGGTCGGCGACCGACCAGATCCCGCCGCCGTCGATGTAGGCGCCCGAGATGGTGAAGACGAGCGTCGGCCGGTCGCGCGTGGCCTGGGCCGCGGCGCGGGTCCCGGGGGCCGCGACCAGCGCCACGGCCACGATGGCTGCCTCTCGGATCCGCATCAGCCCCCCAGGGAGTGGTGGTCCACGGCCAGACAGCGGTCCATCACGACCGCGATCCCCTCGGCCTCGATCCGGCGAGCGGCGGCCTCGTCCCGGATGCCGAGCTGCATCCACACGAGCCGGGGACGAACGGCGAGCACGTCATCCATCAGGGCCGCGACGTACTCCGAGCGCCTGAAGATGTTCACGATGTCGATCGGCCCCGCGGCCGCGGCCGCGACGAGGCTGGGCTGCACCGGTTCGCCCAGGATGACGCTTCCGGTGGGACGAACCGGAATGATGGTGTAGCCCGCCCGCTGGAGATAGGCCGCCACGCCGTGGCTCGGCCGCTCGGGTTTCGGGCTCAGTCCGACGACAGCGATCCGGCGGGCCGTGCGGAGGATCTCCCCGACGCGCGCCGGGTCAGCGGGCATCGGGCGTCCCGGCGCCGTGCTGGTGGGGCGATCCGCTCACCGCCCGGCCCACGAGCACCATCCCGCTTCGCCGGGCGATCTCGATCGCCAGCGTGGACGGCACCGACGGCGTCGCCACCCAGTTGACGCCCGCCCGGGCGGCCTTGAACGCGAGCTCCGCCGAGATTCGCCCGGTGACGAGGAGGCCGAGCCCCGCGGCCTCGCGGCCCGCCAGGAGCGCGCCGCCGATCGCCTTGTCGACCGCGTTGTGCCGGCCGATATCCTCCGCGTGCGACAGCAGCGCCGCGTCGGCCCCGGCCTCGAGCCCCGCGGGATCGACCAGCGCGGCCGCGTGGATCCCGCCGGTGTCCTTGTACCGCTCGCCGCGGGCGAACAGGGCCTTGAACAGCGCCCGGAGCTGCTCGGCCTCGGGCGGGGAGCCGCGCGGCGGTCGAGCCTCGACCGTGGCGGGCTCGGCCAGGAACGTGGAGACGGCGCCGCAGCCCGACGCCAACACAGGCCGCCGCCCCTCCGCGTTCACCGCGTCCACGCGGGCGGCGGGCACGTCGGCCCAGAAGCCGAGATCGGTGGCACAGGGGCGGAGATGCACTTCCTCGAGCGAGTCGATGTAGCCCTCGCCGTGCAGCCAGCCGATCGCCAGCTCCTCGAGCATCTCGGGCGTGCACATCCAGGTGACGGCCGGCCGGCCGTTCACCTCGAGCCAGACCGGGACCTCTTCGACCACGGCGAGCTCGGACATGCGCCCGCTGCGCTTGGCGGGGCGGCTCAGCTCAGGGGAGTCCGGTGCAGTCGGCATAGAGCGTGGGGTCCTCCAGAATGCGTACGCGCTCGAGCACCACGCCGGCGGGAAGACGGGGCGCCACGCGGGCGAAAACGTCGGCGGCGATCGCCTCGCAGGTCGGGAGCATGCCGCCTTCGGCAAACGCCGGGATGTCGCGATTGAGGTGCCTCCCGTCCAGCCGGGCGACCACCTCCGTGTCCAGCAGCCGATCGAGCGCCGCCAGGTCCATCACCATCCCGTGCGATTCGGCGATGGGCCCGCGCACCGTCACGATGCAGCGATAGTCGTGCGCGTGCCCGGCGGGGTCGGAGAGCGGGCCGAATGCTTCGCGGTTCCGGGCCGCCGACCATTCCGGGCGCGCCAGGTGATGACGTGCGTGGAAGCCGACCACCCGGGAGAGCGAGGCGAGCATCGTCAGGGAGAGAACGAGTAGCCGAGCCCCACCTGCAGCCACGAGCTGGTGGTCCACTCGCTCAGCCGGCCGTCGGTGATCACGGCGTTGGAGTTGTCCGGCGGCGTGCCCGGCTGGAGCACGGGCTCGGCCTGGAACGTCGTCGGATATTTCAGCTTCCAGAAGGTCGCGCGGGCCTCGCCCCGGATGTGGAGGCGGTCGGTGAGGAAGAGGCGCACGCCGGCCGTGGGGGCCAGATAGATCTTGCGCCCGAACTCGAACCGGCTGGTGTCGGCCGGCGTCCCGCTCGGAAAGGTGAGCCCGACGCCGGTCCCGACGAACGGCGCCACGCCGTGCCACGACTTGCCGCCGGTGAGGTTGAACTGGAGGTTGACCTCGACGAAGCTGACCGTCTGCTGCACCGGGCCCGACACCCGGTCGGCGAGCGCCACGAACGGATCCACGATCAGGCGCTGGAGGTCGGCGCGGGCGAAGCCGAGGCCGAACTGGATGGTGGAGCCGGCGCGCAGATCGTAGTGGAAGCCGTACACCGTCCCGCTGTGCGGCGCGATGCCGAACTCGCCGCCGTCGCCGCCGAAGTGGCCGACGAGCGCCGTGAAGGCGTGGCCCTTCCGGATATCGTGGTACGGCGAGGAGGAGGGCGCGTGGCCCACCTGCGCGGCCAGGGGGGCGGGGAGGCTCAGCAGCGCGAGCAGGCCGAGCGCGCGCGTGAGCCTGGTCCCACCCACACTCGAGCTCCCCATGCGCACCCTCACGATTGAATGGGCCGTCACGCCACACAGTCCCGCAGATCCCGGCCGGTCATCTCGCCGGGCGGGGTGATACCGAGCAGGTTGAGCACGGTCGGGGCGACGTCGCGGAGCGAGCCGCCGCCGCGAAGCGCGCTGGCCCCCGCCCGGACCGCGACCAGCGGCACCGGATTGGTGGTGTGCGCCGTGTGCACCCCGCCGGTGAGCGGATCGATCATCATCTCGCAGTTGCCGTGATCGGCCGTGATGAGGACGCTGGAGCCCGCCCGCTCCGCGCTCGCCAGGACGCGCTCGAGACACGCGTCCACGGTTTGCACCGCCTTCAGCACCGCCGGCAGCACCCCCGTGTGCCCGACCATATCCGCGTTGGCGTAGTTGCAGAGGAGGAAGTCGTGCGAGCCGTCCTCGATCGTGCGGCAGAGCGCGTCGGTGATGCCCCGCGCGCTCATCTCGGGCGCCAGGTCGTACGTGGCCACCCGCTGGGACGGAATGAGGCAGCGCTCCTCGCCCGGGTACGGCGGCTCGTAGCCGCCGTTGAAGAAGTAGGTGACGTGCGGATACTTCTCCGTCTCCGCCGTGCGGAACTGCGTGCGGCCCTGGTCCGCCAGCACTTCGGCCAGGATCCGCGCGAGACTGAACGGGGGGAACGCCTGCGGCAGCCGGAAGGTCTGATCGTACTGCGTCATCGTGACGCAGGCGAGTTTGGGGCGGTCCCCCAGGTCGAATTCGTCGAACCCCTCGGCGGCCAGGGCGCCCACGATCTGCCGCATGCGGTCGCTGCGATAATTGAAGAAGAGGACCCCGTCGCCCTCCCGCATGGTAGCCACGGGAGCGCCGCCGCGGTAATGCACCAGCGGCCGAATGAACTCGTCGGTTTCGCCCCGCTGATAGGCGGCCTGCACCGCGAGCACCGGATGCTCCACCGGCGCCCCGATGCCGTGCACCATCGCGTCGTAGGCCAGCCGGGTGCGCTCCCACCGCCGGTCCCGGTCCATTCCGAAGTACCGGCCTGTCAGCGTGGCGATATCCACCTTCGCGCCCGCGATCCGCCGCATGTCGAGCAGGAGCGTCCGGACCACCTCCGCGCCCAGCGTGGGGGCGGAGTCGCGGCCGTCGAGGAACCCATGGATTGCGATGGCGGGCACCCGCTGGCGAACCCCGAGCTCGACGCAGGCCAGGAGGTGCCGGTCCAGTGCGTGGACTCCGCCGGGACCGAGCAGGCCGACCAGGTGAAGCGTGCCGCCGGTTTCCCGGAGGCCCGCGCACAGCTCGACCAGGGCCGGAATCCGGTAGAATTCGCCGCTCTGGATGCTCTGGGAAATCCGCACCAGGTCCTGCGGCACCACGCGGCCCGCGCCGAGGTTGAGATGGCCCACCTCGCTGTTGCCCATCTGTCCCCTGGGCAGCCCGACCGCCAGCCCGCTCGCGTCGAGCAGGGTCCGGGGGTAGCTCTCCCACAGCCGGTGCCAGACCGGCGTGGCGGCCAGCTCGATTGCGTTCCCCTCGCGCTCGGACCGGTACCCCCAGCCGTCCAGGACGATCAGGACGACCCGGTCCCGGCCGGTGCCGTTTGACATGAGTCTCCGCGTGTTCTACAATGCCGGACTGTGAGTTACGCGCCGCAATCTAGTCCGGGGCTGCTTCGCCTTCCAGCCTGTGCGCTCGCGCTCTGCCTCGCGTTCGCGGCTCCCGCGGGAGCGCAGGAGGAACAGGCTCTCACCGCGCCCGCCAGTCTGCACCGGGATCCCGAGGGAGAACCGCTCGTTTCGCTGCCCGCCGGCGCCGAGGTCGAAACCGGCCGGGTGCGTGGCGGCTGGCACCAGGCCACGGTCGAGGGCTGGATCTACACCGAGTCCACCGATCCTACCCGGCGGGACGGCTTCGACCTCGTGGTCACGCCGGACGACGGCGAGAACCTCCGCCGCACGCCCAACGGTCCCGTGGTGGGCCGGGTCCGCGAGGGGACGCTGCTCGAGCGGGTGGCCCAGAAGGGCCAGTGGACCCGGGTCCGGCGGAAGGGGTGGATTCCCCGGAAAGCCATCGCGGGCGCCGAGGTCCAGCAGCCTGCCGCCCAGACGCCGAAGCCGGTCACACCCAAGTCACGCGCCCCGACCCCGGTCGCCGCGCCGGCTGCCCCGCCGGCCGATGCGTCGGCCGACGCGGAGCGGATCCAGACCTCCCGCGAGATCACCCTCGGCGCGGCGGCGGAAGGCGGCACCCTGGGGACGCTCGGGAGCGGCACCCCCGCCCGGGTCATCGCCCGCTCGGGTGATCGGGTAAAGGTGCAGGTGGAGGGTTGGATTCCGGCCGATGCCGTGGCCCCGACCGATGGCGGCGCCATGGTCGGCGTCAGTGCGGCCGAGGTGCGCACCGAGCCGGAGAAGTTCGTGGGGCAGACGGTGGAGTGGCGGCTCCAGCTCATCGCCGTCCAGCGTGCGGACGAGCTGCGCGCCGAGATGCCGCCCGGTCAGCCCTATCTGCTCACCCGTGGGCCGCTGCCGGAGCCGGGTTTCGTCTACGTGAGCATCCCGGTGGACCGGATGGCGGAGTTCGAAGCGCTGCCGCCGCTGCACGAACTGGTGCTCCGGGTGGCCGTCCGGGCGGCGCGCAGCAGGTTCCTCACCACGCCGGTCACGGAGCTGGTGTCGGTGGTGTCCGGGCTGGACGGAAGGTAGGCACGGCGATGAACGACTTGCTCAGGCAGCGCATCGGCCGGCTGCTCGACTCGCTGGACGACGAGCGCGGCTACCAGGTCCTCGACTACATCGAGTTCCTCGACAGCAAGTACGCGGCGCGTGCCCGGCCGACGGGCATCCTGGCGAAGATCACCGAGACGGTCGAGGACACCATGCGGGCCGGCAAGCTGCCCATCCAGGCCATCAGCGGGACGATGGGGCTGATGGACAGCGCGACGCGGGTGATGAAGGGCCTCGCGGCCGCCGGACAGGCGGTCGTGGAAGAGGCGGTGAAGGTGGCGGAGACTGCGTCGCATCCGCCGGAACCGGACCGACAGGGATAGCACCCCAACCTCCAAATTCGCGGCAACCCATGGCCGTTCCGACCGAGACCTCGGCGGGCAGTCACACCACCACGCCGCCGTCCGAGTTCATCCGCGGCATCGGTCCGCTGGCGGCGATCTCGCTGGTGGTGGGCTCGATGATCGGCTCGGGCATCTTCATCGTGCCGGCCGACATGGGGCGTCAGATCGGGCCCTGGGGCCCGGGCGCGCTGCTCCTGGTCTGGGTCATCACCGGCGCCATGACCGTGACCGGCGCCCTGGCCTACGCCGAACTCGCGGCGATGATGCCCCGGGCAGGGGGCCAGTACGTCTTCCTCAGAGAGGGGCTCTCGCCGCTCGCGGGGTTCCTCTACGGCTGGACCCTCTTCGCCGTGATCCAGACCGGCACCATCGCGGCCGTGGCGGTGGCGTTCGCCAAGTTCCTGAGCATCCTGGTGCCGGCGGTCGGTCCGGACGTCTTCCTGCCGCTCGGCCACATCCGGCTGCCCGGCGCCACCGAGGCGATCCAGCTCGGGCTCTCGCCGCAGCGGGTGGTGGCGATCCTCATGATCGCGCTGCTCACCGGCACCAACATGCTCGGCGTCACGCTGGGCGCGGCCATCCAGACGCTGTTCAGCGTGGTCAAGGTCGGCGCGCTCGCGGCGCTCGTGCTCATGGGCCTCACGCTCTTCCGGCAGCCCGACATCGCGGCGGCCAACTTCGGCAATCTCTGGGGGACGGGACACTGGTCGCTCGCCCTGGTGCCGGCGATCGGCGCGGCCATGGTGGGTTCGCTCTTCGCGAGCGACGCCTGGAACAACGTCACCTTCGCCGCGGCCGAGGTGCAGAACCCGAGCCGGAACCTCCCGCGCGCGCTCGCGATCGGCACCGGGACGGTGAGCCTGCTGTACGTGCTCGCCAACGTCGCCTACCTCAACGTGCTTCCGTTCACTGGAGATCCGGCCGGCACCGACGTGCTCACCCGCGGGCTTCAGTACGCCGCGCAGGACCGGGTGGGGACCGCGGCCGTCGAGGTGGTGCTTGGCGCCGGCGCCGCCACGGTCATGGCCGTGGCCATCATGCTCTCGACTTTCGGCTGCAACAACGGCCTCATCCTGTCGGGCCCGCGGGTGTACTATGCCATGGCCCGGGACAACCTGTTCTTCCACCGCGCCGGCACCCTGCACCCCACCTGGCGCACCCCGATCGCCGGACTCGTGGCGCAGGCGGTGTGGGCGTCGGTGCTCTGCGTCAGCGGCACCTACGGACAGCTCCTCGACTACGTCATCTTCGCCGCGCTGGTGTTCTACTTCCTGACCACGCTCGCTCTCTTCCGCCTCCGCCGCACCCGGCCGGAGCTGCCGCGGCCCGTCAAGGCGTTCGGCTACCCGGTGCTGCCGGCGCTCTATCTGCTCGCCGTGGGCTCGCTCATGGTCATCCTGTTGTTCGCCAAGCCGCTCTACACCTGGCCGGGACTGCTGATCGTGGCGAGCGGCGTCCCGGTCTACCTGCTCTGGCGGAGGAGCGCCTCCTGAGGCACGTCGGCGCGCTTGATTTCCCGTGAATCGCGCTCTACACTTCGTGATGGAACCGCTCATGCGATCACTCCGCGCCCTCCCGTGACGACGAGCGCATGAGCGTCCGCGCATGAGCGTCATCCGCACCCGGCCCGCCCTCACCTTCGACGACGTCCTCCTCGTACCGAGGTATTCGGCGGTTCATCCGCGCGAAGTCTCCACCGGCAGCCGCTTCACCCGCACCATCTCGCTGAACATCCCGCTCATCTCCGCCGCCATGGATACGGTCACCGAAGCCGACATGGCCATCGCCATGGCGCGCGCGGGCGGCATCGGGGTGCTGCACAAGAACATGACCCCCGAGCGCCAGGCGGCCGAGGTGGACCGGGTCAAGCGGAGCGAGAGCGGCATGATCCTCAACCCGATTACGCTCGGGCCCGACCGCCCGCTCCGCGAGGCCTACCAGCTGATGCGGCGGTTCAAGATCTCGGGCGTGCCGATCGTGGACGGCACCGGCCGGCTCATCGGGATCATCACCAACCGGGATCTGCAGTTCGAGCGCAATCTCGACCAGCCGATCCGCGAGGCCATGACCCGCGAGAACCTGGTCACCGCGCCCGTCGGCACCAGCCTGGACGATGCCGAGCGGATCCTGGCCCGGCACCGGATCGAGAAGCTGCCCGTGGTGGATGGGGAGGGCGTGCTCAAGGGCCTCATCACCGTCAAGGACATCTTCAAGCGCCGCGAGCATCCCAACGCCAACAAGGATCAGCACGGCCGGCTCCGGGTGGCCGCGGCGGTGGGCGGCGGCCAGGACGCGACCGACCGGGCGCGCCGGCTGGTCGATGCCGGCGTGGACGTGCTCATCGTCGACTCGGCGCACGGCCACAGCGAGGGCGTGCTCCGCACCGTGGGTCAGCTCCGCGAGGCGTTCACCGAGGTGCAGCTCGTCGCGGGCAACGTCGCCACCGAAACGGGAGCGCGCGAGATGGTACGGCGCGGCGTGGACGCCGTGAAGGTCGGGATCGGGCCGGGGAGCATCTGCACCACCCGCGTCGTCACCGGCGTCGGCGTGCCGCAGGTCACCGCCATCATCGACGCGCTCCGTGGCGCGGAGGACGTGCCCATCATCGCCGACGGCGGCATCAAGTACTCGGGCGACGTCGTGAAAGCGCTCGCCGCCGGCGCGTCCTCCGTGATGATGGGCTCGATGCTGGCCGGCACCGAGGAGAGCCCGGGCGAGTCGGTCCTCGCCGAAGGCCGGCGCTTCAAGATGATCCGCGGGATGGGAAGCCTGTCCGCCATGCAGGACGGCTCCGCCGACCGCTACTTTCAGGAAGGCGAGATGGCCCCCTCGAAACTGGTGCCCGAGGGGATCGAGGGCCGCGTCCCCTACAAGGGTCCCGTGGCCGACGTGCTGTACCAGATGGTGGGCGGGCTCCGGAGTGGAATGGGGTATTGCGGGGTGTCATCCATCCCCCAGTTGCAGTGCGACGTCGAGATGGTCCAGATCACCAGCGCCGGGCTGCGCGAGTCGCACCCGCACGACGTGACCATCACGCGGGAAGCGCCGAACTACAGCGCCTAGCGGGTCGGACACGGCGCCGCCCGTCCGGCGCGGCGCTGCTCCCTCATCGAGGACCAATCCATGAACTTGTGGGCGACCAAGTCCATTGCGGCGCTACGCGCCGAAGCCGATGCGACGGGCGAACGGTCCCTCAAACGGACTCTCAGCGCGCTCAACCTGACGATGCTCGGCATCGGCGCGATCATCGGCGCCGGCATCTTCGTGCTGACCGGGCTCGCCGCGGCCCTGCACGCGGGGCCGGCGGTGCCGCTCTCGTTCGTGGTGGCCGCCATCGCCTGCGGCTTCGCGGGCCTGTGCTACGCGGAGATGGCGAGCGCGGTGCCCGTCGCGGGGAGCGCCTACACCTACTCCTACGCCACCATGGGCGAGTTCGTCGCCTGGATCATCGGGTGGGACCTCGTGCTCGAGTACGCCATGGGCGCCGCCACGGTCGGCGTCGGCTGGTCCGGCTATCTGGTGAGCCTGCTGGACTACCTCGGCATCCACCTCCCCACCGCGATCACCTCGGCGCCGCTCCGGTTCTGCAGTGCCGCCGACGTGACGAACGCGGTCACCGCCTGCGCGCACGCGGGCTGGAACCCCACCGGCTCGCTGGTCAACCTCCCGGCCATGGTGATCGTGCTCCTGGCCACCGCGATCCTCGTGATCGGAATCGAGGAATCGGCCAAGGTCAACAATCTCATCGTCATCCTCAAGATCGCCGTCGTGGTGATGTTCGTCATCTTCGGGGTGCGCTACATCAACGTCGGCAACTGGCATCCCTTCATCCCGCCCAACACCGGCACCTTCGGCCAGTTCGGCTGGAGCGGCGTGTTCCGGGGAGCGGGGCTCATCTTCTTCGCCTACATCGGATTCGATGCCGTAAGCACCGCGGCGCAGGAGGCGCGGAATCCGCAGAAGGACATGCCGGTCGGCATTCTGGGCTCGCTCTTCATCTGCACCGTGCTCTACATTCTCGTGTCGCTCACCCTCACCGGGCTCGTCAAGTACGACGAGCTCAACGTGGCGCACCCGGTGGCCTACGCGGTCGAGCACGTGCAGCAGCTCAACTGGCTCACCCCCTTCATTACCATCGGCGCGGTGCTCGGCCTGGGCTCGGTGGTGCTGGTCATGCTCCTCGGCCAGAGCCGCGTGTTCTACTCGATGTCACGCGACGGGCTCATCGGGCCGTGGGCCGGCAAGGTCCATCCGCGCTTCCGCACCCCGTACCTGTCCACGATCTACGTGGGGCTCATCGTGGCTGTGGTCACGGGGACCTTCCCGATCCAGATCCTGGGCGAGCTCGTCAACATCGGGACCCTGCTCGCCTTCGTGCTCGTCTGCGCGGGCGTCTGGATCCTCCGCGGCAAGCGGCCCGATCTCGAGCGCCCGTTCCGCACGCCCCTGGTGCCGCTGGTGCCGATCCTCGGCATCCTGTCGTGCTTCGGGCTCATGGCCACGCTGCCGGGCGACACGTGGCTCCGGCTGCTCGTGTGGCTGCTCATCGGGTTCGTCATCTACTTCAGCTACGGCCGCAAGCACAGCGTGCTGCAGCGCGAGCGCGAGGAGGGCTGAAGCAGGGGCGGGGACGCGTTCTTTTCCGCCGTCTCCGCCTCCTGTTATGTTCCCCCGATGGCCCTGACCCTTTCCCCCGATCGTGTCGCGGCAGCCCGGTCCCTGGCCGCGGCACTGGTGCCGGGGCAGCGGGTCTGCCTCACGACCCACGTGAACGCCGACGGCGACGGGCTCGGCAGCGAGGCGGGGCTGGCCCACCTGCTGCGGGGCCAGGGCATCGAAGCAGTCGTCACCAACCCCACCCCCACCCCTCCCCGGTTCGCGTTCCTCTTCGATGATCTCCCCGGCGTCGACCGGAGCGCGGAGGCCGTTCGCGAGCTCCGACGCGCCCAGGCCATCGTGGTCCTCGACATCGCGGATCTGGGCCGCCTCGGCATGCTGGGCGACACTGTTCGCGCGCGCGGCGTGCCGGTCGCGTGCGTGGACCATCACGTGGGCGAGGGTCTCCTGCCCGACGGGCCACGGTACCTGGATGCCGGCGCGGCGGCCACGGGTGAGCTGGTCTTCGAGATCGCCGTCGCCAACGACTGGACGCTCACGCGGGAAGCGGCCCGCGGGCTCTACGTCGCCATCCTGACCGATACTGGCGGGTTTCGCTTCAGCAACACCCGCCCGCGCACCCTGCGCGTGGCGGCCGAGCTGCTCGAGACCGGCGTGGATCCGGAACAGATCTACCTGGAGGTGTACGCACGGGCGCCGGAGGGCCGGCCGCGGCTCTTCGCGGAAGCGCTGCAGACGCTCGTGGTCGAGCCGGAGTACGGCCTCGCCTGGGTCACCGTTCCTCCCGGTGCGATCGAGCGGCTTGGCGTCTCGTCCGACGATCTCGAGGGCGTGGTCGAGTTCCCCCGGTCGATCGAGGGCGTGCGGATGGCACTGCTCTTTCGCGAGGTGAGCCAGGGCCGGGTCAAGGTGTCGCTCCGGTCCGTCGGAAAGGTGGACGTGGCGGCGTTCGCCAAGGCGTTCGGCGGCGGCGGGCATACCAAGGCCGCGGGACTCGCCATCCCGGGCTCGCTGGCGGAGGTGCAGTCGGCCGTGCTCACCGCGGCGCGCGCCTATCTTGCGGGAGACGGTCGGCCTATATTGCCGAGCAACTGAGTAGGAATTGCCTTCCGGAGCCATGGACACCATCGATCGCATCGAGAGGACGCTCGACACTCTTCGACCCTACATCGCCTCTCACCGGGGCCAAGTGGAGGTGGTGGATTTCGACGAGCACGACGGGGTGCTGCTGGTGCGGCTGGGCGGCAGCTGCCACGGGTGCGCGGCGTCCACCGTGACCCTCAAGCAGGGGATCGAGCTCCGGCTCCGGGATGCGGTGCCGGAGGTCAAGCACGTGGAGGCCGTGTAGTGGCCGGCGCGCTCGAGGCGCGGGTTGCCGCGGCGCTCGCGGCGCTCCGCAATCCGCGGCTGGACAATGATCTTCTCTCCGCCGGGATGATTCGCGACCTCACGGTAACCGACGACGGCGCCGTGAGCTTCACCTTCCTCCTCGCGCCGGAAGACCCCGCGACCCTGGTGCGCCAGGCGCGGGCGGCGGTGCAGGGGGTCGACGGGGTGGAGCGGGACAAGGTCAGGATCACGGTCACCAACCCCGCCGGCCCGGCGCCCGCGACCCACGGGCCGCCGAGCACGTCGGCTCCCCCCCAGCCTTCCGCGACCAGCGAACAGCCCAACCTGGGCCGGGTGCTCGCCGTCTCCTCGGGCAAGGGCGGAGTGGGGAAGTCCACCGTGGCGGTGAACGTCGCCGTGGCGCTCGCCGCGGAGGGCGCGAGAGTGGGCGTGATGGACGCCGACGTCTACGGGCCCAACATCCCCCGGATGTTCGGCCTGTTCGAGAAGCCGCTGGTCATCGCCGGCAAGATCCAGCCGCTCGAGGCGTACGGCGTCAAGCTCATGTCGCTGGGCTTCCTGGTCGAGCGCGACGCGCCGGCCATCTGGCGCGGCCCGATCATCATGAAGATCGTGCAGCAGTTCCTGCGCGACGTGAGTTGGGGCGAGCTCGACTACTTCATCGTGGATCTCCCGCCCGGCACGGGCGACGCGCAGCTCTCGCTGGTCCAGGCCACGCAAGTGGCGGGCGCCATCATCGTCACCACCCCGCAGGAGATGGCTGTCGGGGACGCGCTCCGCGGTGCCCGGATGTTCGAGCGCGTCGGAGTTCCGGTGCTCGGCGTGGTCGAGAACATGAGCGGCTTCACCGATCCCGAGACCGGCCGGCGGTTCGAGCTCTTCTCCTCGGGCGGCGGGCAGCGGCTGGCGGAGGAGATCGGCGTCCCGCTCCTCGGCAGCGTCCCGCTCCAGCCGCGGCTGGCCGAGCTGGCGGACGCGGGGCAGCCGGTGCTGGTTGCGGCGCCCGCGAGCCCGGCCGCGGCCAGTCTGCGCGAAGTGGCCGACCAGCTCCGCCGGCTGAGCGCGGGCCCCGGCATGGCCCTGCCCATCCTCAGGGGGTAGCCGCTGCCCCACGACGCGCGCGTCCCGCCGGCCGGACTCTACGCCGATCAGCAGGACGCCGCGCCCGCGCTCGCTCCCCCGAGCGCCGCCGGGATCACCGACGGTCCGCTCCGCCCCGCCATTCTCGCGCTCGCGCTTCCCGCCGTCGGTACCACGCTCTTTCAGGTCCTCTTCAACATCACCGACACCTTCTGGGTCGGCCGGACGCTCGGCGCCCAGGCGCTCGCGGCCGTCTCGCTCGCGAGCTACGCCGTCTGGGTGATCATCTCGATCGGCGAGCTGGTGGGCGTGGGGCTCACGGCGGTCGCTTCACGCCGCCACGGCGAGCGCGACGCCGCGAGCGCGGCGCGGGCCGCCGGCACCGCGCTCGCGATGGCCCTCGTGCTCGGCGTCATGGTGGCCGTGGGCGGAGTCCTCGCGCTGCCGGCCGTGTTCCGCCTCATGGAGGCGACCGGCGAGGTCGCCGTGCTGGGCCGCGAGTTTCTCGTGGTGCAGCTCCTGGGCGCGGTGCTGATCTACGGCTACTTCGTGGTGACCGCCGCCTTCCGGAGCGCCGGTGACACCCGCACGCCGTTCGTGCTGCTCGGCGGGTCGGTCCTGTTCAATCTGGTTCTGGATCCGATCATGATCCTCGGCTGGGGCCCCGTCCCGGCGCTCGGCGTCTACGGCGCCGCGCTCGCGACGGTGCTTACCCGGGGGCTCGGTTTCATCGTCGGCATCGAGCTGCTCCGGCGGCGGGGCGGGATCAGGCTGGCGTTCTCCGGCCAGGTGGCCCGCACCATCGCGCGCATCGGCCTGCCGACGATGCTCACCGGCGTGCTCTTCAGCATGATCTACATGCTCCTGGTCCGGTACGTGGGCCGGTTCGGCACGTCCGCCATCGCGGCGCTCGGCGTCGGTCACAAGATCGAGGGGATCAGTTACATGATCTGCATCGGCTTCGGGCTCGCCGCCGAGACGCTGGTCGGGCAGAACCTGGGCGCGGGGCGGCCCGCGCGGGCGCGCCGCGCGGGGTGGCTCACCGCGCGGATCGCCGCGGTCCCGGCCTGGGCGCTGGCGGCGGTGTTCCTGCTGATACCCGGGACCCTGGTCGGCGTGTTCACCGAGGACCCGGCGGTCGTACGGGACGGCTCGCTCTACCTTCGCGCGGCCGCCGTCGGCCAGCTCGCGATGGCGTTCGAGACCGTGCTCGAGGGCGCACTCACCGGCGCCGGGTATACGCTCCCCACGATGATCGCCGTCGTCGGCATCAGCGCGCTCCGGATTCCGCTGGCGGACATCGTATCGGGACCGTTCGGACTCGTCGGAATCTGGTGGATGCTCGCGCTCACCGCGATCGCGCGCGCGGCCGCAATGACGTCGCTCTGGCAATGGGGCAGGTGGGAGCGGGCGCGCGCCTGAGTGGCACCCGGGGTCCGTTACCTTTGAGCATGTCCGCCATCACGCTGCTCACCGATTTCGGCACCTCCGACTCGTACGTGGCGGAGGTGAAGGGCGTCCTGCTCGGCATCTGCCCGGACGCCGTGCTGGTGGACGTGAGCCATGCCGTCCAGCCGGGAGACGTGCGCGCGGGCGCCTATCTGCTCGGGCGCGTGTGGTCCCGCTTTCCCCGGGGCACGGTCCATCTGGTAGTAGTGGACCCCGGCGTCGGCACCGCGCGCGCCGCCCTCGCGCTCCGGGCCCACGGCCACGGGTTCGTCGGCCCCGACAACGGCCTCTTCACGCCGGTGCTGCGGGATGCGCAGGTGGAGATCGTCACCCTGCCGCTCCCGCCGTCGGCCTCGGCCACATTCCAGGGTCGCGACCTCTTCGCGCCCGCCGCCGCGTCCCTGGCGCGCGGCACCCCGCTGGCCGCGCTGGGGCCGCCGTTTCGCGGGATGCCGGAGCGGCTGACGTACACCGAGCCGCGCTACGAGGGGAAGTCCGTCGTGGGTGAGATCGTGTACGTGGACCGGTTCGGCACCTTGATCACCAATCTGACGCCCGAGCTCGTGCCGCCCTACGCGGTGCTGGAGGTCGAGGGACTCCGGATCGGCCCGCTTGGCCGCACGTTCGCCGACGTGCCGACGGGCGGGCTCGTGGCCTATGTCGGTTCGGGTGGCGCGGTGGAGATTGCCGTGCGCGACGGCTCGGCGGCCCGGAGGCTGGGAATGGGTGTGGGCGGGCGGATCCGGGCGAGGCTCGGCTGACTAGTCCGGGGCCGGCGCCGGTGCCGGCCCGCTGGTGCGCCCTCCGAAGCGCGTCACGACCCCCCGGAAGACCCGGAACAGCCGCCAGATCAGCAGCAGCGCCAGGATCACCAGCACCACGACCACTCCGGCCGTGAGGAGCGGGTGCGCCGCGGCGAGCCATGAAAGGAAGACCGCGACCGAGTCCTCCGCCAGGCTCAGCGTCCAGTTGCTGACCGGCTCCGGGCTCACGTTCGCGGCCGCGCGTGTCGTCGCCTTTGCTCCATGCGACGTGAGCGCCACGGTGCCGGCCAGCAGCGCCGCGCCGACCTTCCACTGCTCCGGCACGCCGCCGGCGAAGGCGCTGTAGGACAGCAGCGCGGCCGCGGGCGGACGGATGAAGGTGTGCACCGCGTCCCACACGCTGTCCACGTACGGGATCTTGTCCGCCACGAACTCGACGACGAAGAGCGCGACGGCCACGCCGATCACCAGCGGATGCGCGAGCACCTGCAGCGGCTCCGGCAGGGTGATGATCCCCAGCCGGTCGAACAGCCCCGCGGCCGCGACGGTCGCGTACAGGTTGAGCCCCGACGCGAACGACGTGCCGAGCGCAAAGCCGAGGGTCTCGAGCGGGGACATGCTGGAAGGTAAAGCGGGGAGTGGTGAGCGGTAGCTTACGGCTCCTCCCACTCCACCTCCACGTTCCCCATCGCGGTCGTCAGGTCGATGTCGAGGTGGCGCGCGGCTCGGTCGTAGCCGGGGGAGATGTAGCTCGATCCCTGGCGGACCAGCCCCGCGGGATCGAAGCTGCTCAGGATCCGGTCCGGCGTGATCCGCACGCCGACCGCTCGGGGAAGGCGTAGTGTCACTTCACCGAGCGCCATACGTACGGCGACCCGCGAGTCGGAGGTCCACGTGCCGCCGAAGTCGAGGGTGACGCGGCCCATGCCGCCCTCGAACGCGATCCGCTCGCAGCGGCTGTTGCCCAGCCCGAGCACCGTCAGCTCGGCGGCCCCTGCCCTGAGCGAGGCCATGCGGCACCTCGCCGCGTTGGGTTTGGCAAAGCGCACAGTCGCCCGGCTGGCCCCAGCCTGGAGGTCGAGGTCGGTCAGCCGGAGGCCCCCGAGCTCGAGGTCGGCGTCGGCGGCGCCAAGCGCCACGGCGAGCGAAAGGTCGCTCCTGGGCGAGAACGTCACGGCGGCGGTCTGCCGGAGCTGTCCCTTCGAGCCGACGCGCAAGCCGCCCCCGCCCTCGGCCCGAACGCCGAGAGCCACCGCGGTGGTGGAGGCGTCGAAGTCGCTGACCGGGGCGAATCGCCCTTCGTCGTACAGCGCGTCCATCCGGTAGAGCTCGGCGGGGCGGGCGGCCGTGACCCGCAGTGAGCCGGCGGCGTACTCCAGCCGGGCGAGCAGCCGGGTTTCGCCATGCCATTGGCGGTAGGTGCTGAAGGGGCGCACGGCTTGCGCCTGCGCGCCCGCCGCGCCGCCCACGAGGGCCAGCGTCGCCAGGAGAAGCTGCCGCATCAGAGGCCCCGTGGCGGCGTCCGTGCGCCGGGGCGCTTGGCCGCGCTGACGCCGAACTGCGGGGTGGCCCACAGGTACTCGTCAGTCAGCGCGTCGGGCGGCAGGAGCCGCCCGGCGAAGTTCTCGCGGAGGCCCGCCCGGCTGAGCAGCGCCGCGCCGAAGCCCGCGGTGCCGAGCAGCCAGGTCACCAGGATCGCCGCGCCGCGGATCAGCTCGCCCGCCACGGGCACCCACCCGAACAGCGCCCACGCCAGCCATGGCGTCGCCAGCGCGCCGAGTCCAACGAGCACATACCGGTAGCTGTTGGGCGAGCCGAGCATCACGCCGAGTGCCAGGCGCCGGCGCGTGTACGTCTCGCCCATCGCGTGCGCCACCGCGAGATATCCGCCCAGACCGCCCACGAAGACGAGCAGCACGTACACCACCACCACGAAGGGCAGGAGCACGATCCCCACGACGCTCAGCACGAGGCCGACCACGAGCATGCCGAACGTCGGGAGCAGCAGGATCTGGCCGAGGAGCCCGCTGGTGAAGGCGCGCCCGAACGAGTGCGATACGGTGTCCGACACCACTTCGAGGTGCTGCCGCCCGAACAGCACCAGCCCGAGCCCGAGTGCGCAGAGCGTGAGGAACGCGCCGGCCACGCCGGCGCCACGCCGGAACACGAGCGCGACGGCGCCGGGGCCGCCGCTCGCTGCCTGCAGTGGTGTCCCCAGCAGCGAAGTCGAGCGGAACGATCGCACCTCGCCGCCGATCTCGCCGCCCTGGTCGCGCACCTCTCCGCCCAGGGTCAGAATGTCGCCGGAGACCACGCTGCCGGGATGCAGCACGACATCGCCCCCGACGGTCACCAGGTTGCCCAGCAGCTTGCCGAAGACGTCCGCGGTGCCCTGCACCACGAGCAGATGGCCCGGCATGCTCTCGTTGGCCGCGATGCTGAAATCCCCCAGCCGCGCGGTGCCGTTCGGCACGGTCAGTCGAAGGCGGTCGTTCTCCGGGCTGAGCGCGGTGCGCAACTGCGATTCGATGGCGCTGGGCTGGCTGAGGTCGTCGAGTGAGACGCTGGGTCCGCCCGCCCTGGCGGGCGGAATCGCCTGGGGGACGGGCCGCGCGGCCTGGCCGGTGCTGTCGGCGACGGAGCGTGCGGAGGCGTCGGAGACCAGGGTCCAGAAGCCGTGCACCAGCTTCAGGGAGCGGGTGCCGGTCGGATCGAGGCGGGGGCCGGCGATCGCGGTGCGCGGGAAGACGATCGCCAGCAGCGCGATCCCCGCGACGAGCCGCCTACGGGCCGACATGCGCCACCTGCTGAGTCGGCAGAGCCAGGAGGCGGCGCAGCGCGAGGATGCCGGCCACATACGCGGCCGTTGCGAGCGCGAAGGCGAGCCCCACGCGACCGGGGTGAGCCGCGAAGCTCT
>DATAHW010000051.1:0-18134 GCA_036262935.1 Gemmatimonadales bacterium
TACACGGAGAACAACAATCGTTTGTTGTCTCACTCCGTGTATCTCTGTGCCTCCGTGCCTCTGTGGTGAGGCCATGACTCCGGCGTTGCCCGCCATGATCGCCCGCACGGAGATAACGGATTTTCTGACCCACTTGGACAAGGAGCGCGGCCACTCGCCCCACACGGTAAAGGCCTACGGCCGTGATCTCGAGGCGTTCACCGAGTTCTGCGACCGGCACTACGCTGGCCAGTGGAGCTGGGAGACGGTGGACCGGCTCGGGCTCCGCGGCTTTCTCGGAGAGCTGCAGCGCCGCGGGCTCTCCAAGCGCTCGGCGGCGCGCGCGCTCTCGGCGGTGCGGAGCCTGTACCGGTACCTGCAGGAGAACCACGGCGTCCCCAACAACATTGCCCGTGCAACGCGGGTGCCGAAGCTGGACAAACGGCTCCCGACCTACATGGACCGGGACCAGATCCGGGCGCTGTTCGACTGGGCTGAGGCGCGCGCGGAGGGCGACGAGTTCGCGGCCACGCGCGATCTGGCGATCCTCGAGCTCTTCTACTCCACCGGCATCCGCCTGTCGGAGCTCAGCGGGATGAACCTGGAGGACCTCGACCTCCTGTCGGACCAGGCCAAGGTGCGCGGCAAGGGCCGCAAGGAGCGCATCGTACCCGTCGGCTCGCGGGCGGTGCTCGCCCTGCGGCGCTATCTTAACCTCCGGGAGCCGGTCGCCGCGCGGCGAGGTGGAGACCGGCGAGCGGTCTTCGTGAGCCGCCGGGGCCGCCGGCTCGGGCCCCGCGGCGTCCAGCGCGCGGTGCACGCCATGTTCGAGGCCATCGGCGGGGACAACCTCCGGGTGCACTCGCTCCGGCACACCTTTGCCACCCACATGCTGGATGCCGGCGCCGATCTTCGGGCGGTGCAGGAGCTCCTGGGTCACGCGTCGCTCAGCACGACGCAGATCTACACCCACACGAGCGTGGAGCGGCTGAAAAAGGTGTACAATCAGGCGCACCCGAGGGCATAGGGGACGGCGGTAAGAGGTAAGAGGTGAGCGGTTAGCGGCAAGCGGGACAAGATGCGGGGGACGAGGCGAGCAGCCGCGAACGGAGCCACCGCTTGCTGCTCACCGTCTACCGCTCACCGTCACGATAGGAGCAGATATCGGGTGACCCAGTTCCACGGCACCACTATCCTCGCCGTCCGCAAGGGCGGACGCGTGGCCCTCGGCGGCGATGGCCAGGTCAGCATCGGCGAGACCGTGATGAAATCCCGGTCCACCAAGGTGCGCGCGCTCAAGGGCGGGAAGGTGCTCGCGGGGTTCGCCGGGTCGGTGGCCGACGCGCTCACCCTCTACGAGAAGTTCGAGGAGAAGCTCGACCGCTACCCCTCCAACCTGCCGCGGGCCGCCGTCGAGCTGGCCAAGGACTGGCGGAGCGACCGGATCCTCCGCCGCCTGGAGGCCCTGCTGGTCGTGGCCGATCTCGAGCACAGCTTCCTTCTGAGCGGCTCGGGCGAGCTCATCGAGCCCGACGACGGCATCGTGGCGGTCGGCTCCGGCGGCAACTACGCCCTGGCTGCCGCCCGCGCCCTGCTCCCAGTGGATGGCCTGAGCGCCCGCGACATCGCCCAGCGCTCGCTCGAGATCGCGGCCGACATCTGCGTCTTCACCAACCGGCACATCACGATCCTCGAGCTCCCGGCGACGTGACGAAGCGGTAAGAGGTGAGCGGTACGCGGTGAGAGGTGGGCTCGCTCCAGGCTCAGCTCCACTGTCCACCTCGTACCGCTTACCGCTTACCGCTCACCTCTCACCGCTTACCTCTCACCGCTTACCTCTCATGACCGCACCCGACGTCGCCGCCGAACCCACCGTTCCCGCCCCCTGGCTCGAGGAGATGCCGCCGCGCCAGATCGTCGCGGAGCTCAACCGCTACATCGTGGGGCAGGAAGCCGCGAAGAAGGCCGTGGCCATCGCCGTCCGCAACCGCTGGCGCCGTGCGCAGGCGCCCGACGATATCCGGGACGAGATCACTCCGTACAACATCATCATGATCGGACCCACCGGTGTCGGGAAGACGGAGGTGGCACGCCGCCTCGCGCGGCTGAGCGGTGCGCCGTTCATCAAGGTGGAGGCGTCGAAGTTCACCGAGGTGGGCTACGTCGGCCGGGACGCGGAATCAATGGTGCGGGATCTGGTGGACGCCGCCATTAACATGGTCCGCACCGAGCGGGAGGACGAGGTCTATCCGCAGGCGGAGCAGCGGGCCGACGAGCGCCTGCTCGATCTGCTGCTGCCGCCGCCGCCGTCCGTCACCACGGAGCGGGGGGACCGGCCCGAGAAGTCGTCGGAGCGGAGCCCCGTGTTCGTCGTAGGCTCCGGAGGGCAGGCCAAGGCCGAGCGCCCGGCCTCGCCCGAGGACGAGCGGCGGCAGCGCTCGCGGGAGAAGCTGCGGGAAATGCTCGCGGATGGGCGCCTGGACGACCGCGAGGTGGAGATCGAGGTCACGCCCCAGAGCTTCCCCATGATGGAGATGATGCAGCCGCCGCAGGGAATGGAAGGCACCGACTTCAACTTCACCGAGATGCTGCAGGAGATGCTGCCGAAGCGCACCAAGCGGCGCACGGTCAAGGTGCCCGAGGCCCGGCGCGTGCTGGTGGACGAGGAGCTGAAGAAGCTGGTGGACATGGACGACGTGGTGAACGAGGCGCTCGACCGGGTGGAAAACCACGGCATCATCTTCATCGACGAGATCGACAAGATCGCCGGTGATCGCGGCCAGGCCGGGGGCCCCGACGTCTCCCGCGAGGGGGTCCAGCGCGACCTGCTCCCCATCGTCGAGGGCTCCACCGTCCAGACCCGCTACGGCTACGTCCGGAGCGACCACATCCTCTTCATCGCTGCCGGGGCGTTCCACGTCTCCAAGCCTTCCGACCTGATCCCGGAGCTCCAGGGCCGCTTCCCCATCCGGGTCGAGCTGCTGCCGCTCACCGAGGACGATTTCATTCGCATCATGACCGAGCCGGAGAACGCGCTCACGAAGCAGTATCAGGCGCTGGTGGCGGCGGAAGGCGCGACGCTCGAGTTCACGACGGACGGGATCGCCGAGATCGCGCGCGTGGCGTTCATGGCGAACGACCGGATGGAGAACATCGGCGCCCGGCGCCTCCACACGGTCATGTCGGCCCTGATGGAAGAGGTGCTGTTCGAGCTGCCTGACTATCCCGAAAAGCGGATCGAGTTCGACGCGGACGGCGTGCGGGAGCGGCTGGCCAGGATCGTGAACGACGACGACCTCCGGCGATACATCCTGTAGTGGTCGTTCCGCCAGGCCGCCTCACGGACGCTCGGCCGCGGCCTCCAGCGAGTCGGCGAACGCCGCGGCACTGCGCGGCCGGGCCCAGGTGTCCTTCGCGAGGGCGCAGAGCACCGCCCGCTCCAGCCCCGCGGCCAGATCCGGTCGCACGCTCCGCATCGGCCGGGGGGCGTCGGCGATGTGGCGCGCGAAGATGGCTTGCGCGCTGGGACCGGTGAACGGAGGGTCGCCCGTCAGCATCTCGTACACGACGCAGCCCAGCGCGTACACATCCGAGGCCGGGCCGATGTCCTTCCGCGCCATGCCCTGCTCGGGACTCATGTAGGAGGGCGTGCCCACCACCAGGCCGCTTGACGACGAATCCGTCGTGGACTGGTCGATCGCGCGCGCCAGGCCGAAGTCGCAGACCAGGGCCCGGTCTCCCTCGAGCAGAATATTCTCCGGCTTGATGTCGCGGTGCAGCACGTTGTGGCGGTGAGCGTAGTCGATGGCCTCCGCTATGTCCCTCGCGATCGACAGCGTCGAGGGGACCGGCAACTGCCCATCCCGCTCGATACGCGCGCGCAGGTTCTCGCCATTCACGTACGGCATGACCAGGAACAGGTAGGTGCCGGCCACGTCCGAGTCGAGCACCGGCACGATGTGCGGATGGCGGAGCCGGCGCAGGATCTCGATCTCGCGGTGGAACCGTTCGGGCCCCAGCGCGGTCGCGAGCTCGCGATGGAGCACCTTGATCGCGATCGACCCGCCGCCGCTCACCCGCTCCGCCAGGAACACCGTGGCCATTCCGCCCCGGCCGAGCGGCCGCTCCACCCGGTAGCGGGCAGCGAGAACATCGCGGACGGAGTGCAGCAGATCCGGCATGGTGAGGCCTGGGTAGCAAGGTCATCCTAAGCTAGGGCCAGCGCCCGCAACCGATAGAGCGGGGCGGGGCTGGAGTGCGGCCAGCCCCGAGGCTAAGCTACCCCGGTTACCGCCGACCCACCCGCCCGCCTCGTCCCGGAGCCGCGCCTGCGACGCACCGCCAGCTCTCTCCTGCCGACGCGCTGGAAGATCTTCAGCGGTGCAGTAGCCGCCCTGCTGGCTCTCACCCTCTGGCTTCGGTTCACCGCTCCAGTCGCCCCCGCCGCGCCCGTCACGCCCCCGAGCCCCCGCTCCGTGGTCGTCCACCCCTTTCAGAATCTCGGGCCCGACACCGCGGTAGACGCGCTTGGCGCGGTGCTCGCCGCCGACCTGGTAGACGTGCTGGGTCGCGTCCCCGGCCTCCGCGTCGCCGATCCCGGCTCCGCCCGCGTGGCGGCGCGTGGCGCGGCCGATCCGCGCGCGATCGGCCGGCGGCTCGGCGTGGGCTCGGTGCTCGAGGGCAATCTCCGCGTCACCGGTGACCGCCTCCGGCTCACCACCCGGCTGCTCAGCGTGGACCGGGGCTTCGACCTCTGGTCCGAGACGTTCGACCAGCCGGTGGCTGACCTGCTGGCGGTGCGTGACAGTATCGCGCGGAGCATCGTGGCGACGCTGCGGCTGTCGCCCCAGCCCCTCGCCGGCGCCGCCACCAGCGACAGCGCCTATCGAGCCTACCTCCTTGGCCGCGCGGAGCGCGATCCCGAGCGTGCCGTGGCCGGGTTCTCCGAGGCCGTGCGGCTCGACTCCACCTTCGCGGCCGCGTGGGCCGGCCTGGCGGAGGCCTACGTCGGCGAGCTGCTGGCGGACACCCGCACGCCGGCCGACCCCGCGGAAGCGGCTCGCGCCGCGGCCGAGCGCGCGCTGGCGCTCGACGGCCGCAGTGCGCAAGCGCTGCTGGCCCGAGGCATCGTGCGGCTGACCTACGACCGGGCCTGGGCCCCGGCGGGCGACGATCTCCGCCGCGCCGCCGCGCTCGACCCCGATGACCCGGCGCCCGCGCACTGGCGGTCCCATCTGTTTCTGGCGCAGCACCTGGTCGACAGCTCCCTCGCCGCGAGCGCGGAGACGATCTCCCGCAGCCCACTCGATCCGGCCGGCCTTCTGCACCTCGCCTGGCACTACGCGATGGCCGGTGCGGACACGCTGGCCGCGAGTACGCTCGGCGGCGTGCCGATCGACAGTGCGCTCCTCGCCAACGATCGGCACCTGCCCCTGCTGGTCGAGATCGCGGCCGACAGCGCGAGCGCCTTCACCACGCTCTCGGAAGAGCTCGCGGCATCGCCCGGCCGGCTCGACGTGCTCGCCGAGCTGGCCCGGCTGCACGCGCTCGCGGAGCGGCCGGACACCGCCCGGGCCCTGCTCGCGAGCATGCAGGCGCCGCGGGATTCCGTATGGGTGTCCCCCTACGCGCTCGCGCTCGTCCATGCGGCACTCGGGGAGCGCCGGGCCGCGTTCGCCGAGCTGGGCCAGGCGCTTGAGCAGCGCGACCCTGCGGTGATCGCGCTCCTGCTCGATCCGCGACTCGCGGGACTCCGGCGGGACCGCCGCTTCGCGGGGCTGGTGCGCCGTCTCGCGGCAGACTAGAATCCCGCGACCTCGACACACCCCGGCTCCCACGCCCCGGCCCATGACACCCACGCGGCACTTCCTCGCGATTCCCGACTTCACCCGCCCCGAGCTCCTCGCCCTCTTCGATCTGGCCGGCAGGATGAAGCGCCCCGGCTACGCCGACACGCCGCTCGCCGGCCGGACGCTCGGCCTCATCTTCGCCAAGAGCTCCACCCGCACGCGGGTCTCCTTCGAGGTGGGCGCGTACCAGCTCGGCGGACACGCCCTTTTTCTTTCATCCCGCGACATCCAGCTCGGCCGAGGCGAGCCGATCCGCGACACCGCGCGGGTGCTGTCCCGCTATCTCGACGGGATCATGATCCGCACCTTCGACCATGCCGATGTCGAAGAGCTGGCGAGCTACGCCTCGATCCCGGTCATCAATGGCCTCACCGATCTGCTGCACCCCTGCCAGGTGCTTGCCGATCTGCTCACGGTCCGCGAGAGCCTCGGCACCTGGGACGGCAAGGTCGTGGCCTGGGTGGGCGATGGGAACAACATGGCCAACAGCTGGATCAACGCGGCGGGGAGCCTGGGCTTCGAGCTGCGCCTGGCCTGCCCCGACGAATACGGACCGGACGCCCGGATCCTGGCGCAGAACCAGGCGAAGACCAGGATCACGCTCACCACCGACCCCTGCGAGGCGGCGCGGGGCGCCCACGTGGTCACCACCGACGTATGGGCCTCCATGGGGCAGGAGCAGGAGCAGGAGGTGCGCGCGCGCGCGTTCCAGGGCTACATCGTGGATGCGGCGCTCATGCGCCTCGCCGATCCGTCCGCCATCTTCCTGCACTGCCTCCCCGCGCACCGCGGCGAGGAGGTTTCCGAGGAGGTGTTCGAGGGTCCGCAGTCGCGGGTGTGGGACGAGGCGGAGAACCGGCTGCACGTGCAGAAGGCGCTGATGGCGACGCTCATGGGCGGGAGGTAAGCGGTGAAGGCCACGCCGCTCCACGCCCGGCATCTCGCGCTGGGGGCGAAGATGGTGCCGTTCGCCGGCTGGGAGATGCCAGTGCAGTATCCCTCCGGAATCCTGGCCGAGCATCGGGCGGTGCGGACGGGCGTCGGCGTGTTCGACGTCTCGCACATGGGCGAGTTCGAGGTCACCGGCCCTGACCGCAACGCCTTCGTCAACCGCATCACCAGCAACGACGTGTCGGTCCTCGAACCGGGTGGCGTACAGTACTCGGCGCTGCTCACCCCCGAGGGCACGTTCATCGACGACTGTACGGTCTACCGGTTCGACGACAAGCTGATGATCGTGGTCAATGCCGCGAACACCGCCCGGGCCTGGGAGCACATCGTGGCCCACAAGGGCGGAATCAATATCCGGCTCAAGGACATCTCGCCGGAAGTCGGGCTCCTCGCGGTGCAGGGGCCCGGGGCGGAGGCGCTGCTCCAGCCCCTGACCGACGTGCCACTCAACACCATCCGGTACTATCACTTTCTGGTCGGGAAGGTCGCGGGCGCGCAGTGCTTCATCTCCCGCACCGGCTACACCGGCGAGGACGGGTTCGAGCTCTATTGCCGCGAGCGCGACACCCTCACCCTGTGGGAGGCGATCCTCGCGTCCGGGGCGCAGCCGGTCGGTCTCGGCGCCCGCGATACGCTCCGGCTCGAGATGGGCTACGCCCTCTACGGGAACGACATCGATGACACCGTCACCCCGCTCGAGGCCGGCCTCGGCTGGATCGTGAAGCTGGACAAGGGCGCGCCCTTCATCGGCGACGCGGCGCTCCGCTCGCAGAAGCAGCGCGGGATCACCCGCCGTCTCGTGGGGTTCCGGCTCGAGGGCCGCGGCTTCCCGCGCCCTGGCTATCGAGTACATCACGAGGGCCGCGATGTGGACATCGTGCGAAGCGGCACCGTGAGCCCTTCGCTCGGGATCGGAATCGGCACAACCTATCTGCCCGTATCCGCTGCCAGGCCCGGCACCCGCATCGACATCGAGTGCCGCGGCGAGCGGCTGCCCGCGGAGGTGGCGAAGCTGCCGTTCTGGACCGGGGGCAGTCTCAAGAGGTAGCGGTGCGATTAGGGGTCCTTACCATCTCCGACGCCGGCAGCCGGGGCGAGCGAGCCGACTCTTCGGGCGACGCGATCGCCGCCTGGGCGGAGGCGCGCGGCTATGACCTGGCCGAGCGTGCCATCGTGCCCGACGACACTGCTCGGATCGCCGGCGTCCTCGTGGCCTGGGCCGACGAAGACCTGGCCGATCTGGTGCTCACCACCGGCGGCACCGGGCTCACCGCCCGCGACGTGACCCCGGAGGCCACCCGGGCCGTGCTCGACAAGGAGGCGCCCGGCCTCGCCGAGGCGCTCCGGATGGCAGTGTATCCCCGATTCCCGCGTGCCGCCCTCTCGCGCGGTCTCGCCGGCGTGCGTGGCCGCACCCTCATCGTCAACCTCCCGGGTAGTCCCGGTGGCGTACGCGACGGGCTCGCCGTCCTCGAGGACCTCGTCGAGCACGCCGTGGATCTGGTGCGGGGGGAGCGGACGGGACATGAGAAGTCGTGAGGCGTGAGTCGTGGGTTCGACTCACGACTCACGACTCACGACTCGTTACTTTCCCCCCATGGCCGCGCGCATCCTCATCACGATGGACGATCTCTCGACCGCCGTACCGCTCAACGCGGCGTTCGAGGGGGCCGGGTTCTCGACGGCCATGTTCTCCTCGCTGGACGATCCTCGCGGCACCGTCCGGCGGGAGAGCCCCGAGCTGGTGATCCTCACCGGGGCCATCCACGAGCCGCACGCCCTCCAGCTCGCCGCCCTGGCCCGCGACAACGAGATCTCGACCCTCGCCCTGCTCGAGACCACCGATTCCGAGCGCGCGGAACGCGTGGGCCGGCTGGGCGTGACCGAGACGATGATGAAGCCGGTAGCGCCCGACGACGCCGTGGCCACGGCGCGCCGGCTGATCGATCGGCGCGGGCTGCAGCAGCGCACCGGTATCATCGGCGAGAGCGCGCCGATCCAGGAGCTGCTGGTCAAGATCGAGCAGATGGCGCCGGTCTCGAGCACGGTGCTGATCCAGGGCGAGAGCGGCACGGGCAAGGAGCTGGTGGCCAAGGGCATTCACGACCTGTCGCCGCGGCGGGGGAAGCCGTTCGTCGCGGTCAACTGCGCGGCGCTGCCGGAAACGCTGCTCGAGAGCGAGCTGTTCGGCCACGAGAAGGGCTCGTTCACCGGCGCGGCCGAGCGGCGGCTGGGCCGCTTCGAGCTGGCGGACGAAGGCACGATCTTCCTGGACGAGATCGGCGAGATCCCGTCCTCCACGCAGGTCAAGCTGCTGCGGGTGCTGGAGAGCCGGACGTTCTTCCGCGTCGGCGGTACGCAGCCGATCAAGGTAGACGTGCGGGTACTCGCCGCCACCAACCGGTCGCTCCGCGACGCCGTGGCCCTCGGCGACTTCCGCGACGACCTGTACTACCGACTCAACGTCCTCAACATCTATCTTCCGCCGCTGCGCGAGCGGCGGGAAGACATTCCGCTGCTGGTCCGTCGGTTCATCCGTGAATTCGCGCGTGCGCACGACCGCACCTTCCGCGGCATCGCGCCGGAGGCCATGCAGCGGCTGGTGACCGCGCCCTGGCCCGGCAATGTCCGACAGCTCCGAAACCTGATCGAGTCCATGGTGGTGCTGGCGCCGGGCGCCGAGATCCGGGCGGCCGACATCCCGGCGGACGTGCTGGACGGCCCGGGGACGCTGCTGCCGGTCCGGGTGCAGGTGCAGGGGCGGGAGCCGGGGGGGCACGAATTCGAGTTCATCCTCCGAAGCCTGCTGGATCTCAAGCTGCAGGTCGAAGAGCTGCGACGGAGGCTGGACGAGCACCCGCAGCGGGTCCAGGTCATCGAGCTGGCCGACCATTCAACGGTGGCTGACGTCCTGCCGGACGGCGATGAGCGGGACGGGGCGCAGCCGGTCATCTACCGGCCGGGAATGACGATGGCGGAGGTGGAGCGGGCGGCCATCGACGCGGCACTGCGGGAGCACCGGGGGAACCGCCGCCGGGCGGCCGAAGTGCTGGGGATCGGCGAGCGGACGCTCTACCGCAAAATCAAAGCCTATCATCTGGAATGATTTAGCCCACCAGCGCCGATTTTGTCATGGCGCCTAAGTTCTACTGTATCATTGTTTTGCAGGTACTTAGCTCTTGACAGGTGTCAAGTCGCCCGTCAAATTGCCAAGGTCCCCCCAGACCTGACCGGGTCAGGCCCTTGAACTTCGTCATCGACGCCGAACTTTGTGTCGCATGCCTCGCATGCGTCCGCGTCTGCCCGACCGACGCCATCGCGGTGGCGGGGGACGAGCCTTTGCTGTTGCAGGTGGTCGATGAGGCCTGCATCCGCTGCGGCCAGTGTCTCCCGGCCTGCCCGCACGGCGCGGTCAAGGTAAACGGCGAGATCGGTCGCGCCCTTGCGATTGCGGCGCAGGCCGACGGGGCGCTCATTCTGAGCCCCGAGTCGGTCACCCACTTCTATCCGGCCACACCCGAGCAGTTGATCAACGCCTGCTACGAGGCGGGCTTTCGGGCCGTCACCCGCGGCGTCATCGGCGACGAACTCGTTGCCGCCGAATACCTTAAGCTGTGGGAAGAGGAGCCCTGGGGCACCCTGATCCGCTCGACCGACCCGGTCGTGGTGGAGACGGTCCGGGCGCAGTATCCCGAGCTGCTGCCATATCTGGCGCCGGTTACGCTGCCGGCGGTGGCGGAGGCCCGATACCTGCGAGCGCAGCACGGTCCGGGGCTCAAGATCGCGTACGCGGGCATCTGCCCGCCGGTCAACAGCCCCGATCTCGACGCGGCAATCACGTACGGCGATCTGGATCAGCTCTTCCGCATCCGCGGGGTGGACGTGCGCTCCCAGCCCACGTTCTTCCAGCGCGTGCCGGAGGAGCGGCGGCGGCACCTGAGCGCGGCGGGCGGGCTGCCGCTGGCGCTCCTCGAGGAGGCTCGCCACTCGAGCCGGCGGTTCCGCAAGATCCGCGGCCTTGATGCGCTCCCGGCGGTAGCGCGGGCGGTATCGGTGGATCGGCTGGATCTCGGGTTCGTGGACATCCTGAGCACCGAGGGTGCGCTGGACCATCCGCTGTCCGGCCCGCAGGAGGAGCTCTACTGGCGGCGGGAGCTGCTGGCGGCCACGGAGCCGCCCCGGAGCCGGCAGCCGGTGGTGGACGGGGCGGTAGTCGCCAGCATCGGGGCCACGTTCGCCATCAAGCCGAGGCGGCTGGTGCCGGATCCGGAAGCGGTAGCCGCGATCCTGGAGCAGATCGGGCGGGGGCCGAACGGGCGTCCCTGGGACTGCCGGGCCTGCGGCTTCCACACCTGTCAGGCCTTTGCGGAGGCCGCCGCGCTGGGGCGGGCGTCGATGCGGCAATGCACGCCCTATCAGGAGCGGCGTGCCGACGATGCCCAGCGCGCGGCGGCGGTGGATACGATGACGGGACTTTCGACGTACCGGGTCCTGCGAGACCGGCTGGTGTTCGAGGTGGAGCGCGGAAAGCGGAGCAGCGAAGGGTTCGCGGTCCTGTTCCTCGATCTCGACCGGTTCAAGGAAGTGAACGACCAGTTCGGCCACGAGGCGGGGAACGATATCCTGCGGGCCGTGGCGGGAGAGATCCGGAACGCGGTCCGTGCCTCGGACGTGGCGGCGCGCTACGGGGGCGACGAGTTCGTGGTGATCCTCACCCGCACGGATCTGCAAGGCGGCGCGCGGGTGGCGGAGGCGCTCCGTGCGGGGATCGAGGGCGTCGGGCGGCGGCTCGGGTATCCGGCCGGCCTCATCACGGTGAGCATTGGGCTCGCCGAGTTCGACCCGCGCCAGCCCTCCGAGGGCGACCTGCTGGTCTCCGCCGACCGGGCGCTCTACCGTGCCAAGGCCGCGGGGCGGAACGCCGTCGCGTGAAACGTGGGAGCAGTGTCGGCACAGGCAACCCATCGCAGCACGTGCAAGGATACGCATCGTGACAGGATTCAGCCCAAGATCGTCGACCACTCAGGCCGCGCCCGGGCGGCCGTCCGGCCCCAATGAGGGGGTGCCCGACCCGTGGGGCGTGCGGCGCGCGGAGAACCTGCTCACCAGTCTGGAGGGCATCCTGAGCGCGCGGGTGGTGACGACGCCACTGGGCGAAGTGAGCGAGGTTCACATCCTCGCCCAGGCGGGTCTCCAGCCCAAGCAACTGGTGCGCAACATCGAGAGCGCACTGCTCGCGCAGCTCGGCCTGAAGGTGGATCACCGCAAGATCAGCATCGCGCAGACCGCGGAGGTCCGGCCCATCGAGGCGCTGGAGCGTGAGTCGGTGCGGGACAAGGTGCTGCAGCGGACGGTGCTGTTCGAGAACCTGGCGGTGGCGCCGGGCCGGCGGCCGCACCGGATCTCGATCACGGTGACGCTCTCCTATCGGGGCCAGACCGAGTCGGCGGAGGAGGAGTCGAGCGACACGCCGCGGAGCCGGGTCGAGGCGGCGGCCAAGGCGGCGGTGACGGTGCTCGATCGGCTGCTGGCGGAGTCGTCGATTGCGCTCGAGGGCGCCAAGATCGTGGAAGGGTTCGATCGCGAGTTCGCATTCGTGGCCGTCCAGGGACTCGGCGGACGGGAGATGACCCTGATGACGGGGACCTCGGAGATCAAGGAGAGCGGGGAGCGGGCAGCGGTGTTCGCGGTGCTGGATGCGACCAACCGCTGGACCGAGGCGCGCAGGCCGACCTAGGCCGCGGATCTCGGCGACAACTGGACGTGGGGCCGGGCTCGGGGCGCGGTCCCGTGGGATCATCAGAGACGCGAATGTCGTGGGCGCACCGTGGGTGCGCCCGTTGCATCAGGAGGGTAGTCGGGGGCGGGGCGGTACGTGCGTGCACGCCAACCCACTCAGGAAAGGACACAAGGTACGGGGATCCCGGTCTTCGTGAGGTCAGTATAGCGGAGACTAGCGGACAATTGATCGAGCGGAGCGTCTGGTGGGCCATAGCGAGGCTTGCCACTTCCCGAGGGCTGTATTCTCGAAGGGGGGTGACGCTCATGTTGAAAGTGAACCTGCTCGCATCGGTTGCCTACTTCCTGGCTGGTTTGTTCGGCAGGAGTGAGGGCACGACCTGGGCGTAAGTCCAGGCCATCAGGCCGGGTCCCCAGCCTTCTTTCGCTATGGCGCGTGATCTCCGAATCCGCCTGTTCGTTGCGGCTGTCGCTTTGGCGGCAGTCGTATGCGGAATGGCTGTTTGGGAAATCCGCCTCCCATTCCCGGGGTGGTGGCCACTCGCGACGTTCGTATTCGTGGCGACTCTTCTCGAGAGCCTGAATACACAGTTGCGCCTGGCAGCCAAAGGCTCGACGTCGTTCATAATGCACATGTCGGCCGCCCTACTCTTTGGAGCTTGGTGGGCAGCACTAGTGGCTGCCGTTTCAACGCTCGTCGGTGAGGTGTTCCGCGGGAATCCAACGATAAAGATCGTGTTTAACGTCGCCCAGCGAATACTGGCAGTTTCGCTTGCCTCATTGACCTATCAAGCTCTCGGCGGCCAGTTGCCGCCGTCTTACCTGACTGGCGGACTCCTCGCATCCCAAGTGGTTCAACGAGATCTGGGCATCTTCTTCATTTTTGCCACCACGTATTTTCTGGTGAATTCGACCGCGGTCAATACTGCGATTGTTTTGAGCTCGGGGCGTGCATTCCGCGAAGTCTGGAATCTGAATACGCGTGGAGTGCTAGTATACGATCTTGCCGCAAGCGCGATCGCAGTGCTTGTCGGATGGCTGTACACTCGTTTCGATAGCTGGCTCGGCTTCGGTTCACTTGGACTCATCGGCGTGATCGTTCCCATTGTCGCCGTTCGCCACGTGTACGGGCTGTACCACCAACTTGAGGCGAGTGGCCAGGAGCTGCTGCAGGTTATGGTTAAGGCGATCGAAGCGCGAGATCCGTACACTTCCGGGCACTCTGTACGCGTTAGCGAACTTTCTCGGGCGATTGCTGTCGAATTGGGCCTCTCAGCTCGGGAAATCGAGCAAATTGAAACTGCAGCGTTGCTGCATGACGTGGGCAAGATTCACGAAGAATTCGCTCCTCTCTTGAGAAAAGAGGGGCGCCTCACGCCGGAGGAAACGGCGCTCATGCAAACACACTCGGGCAAGAGTGCCGATTTGGTGGGCATAATTTCTAAGTTCAAAGGCTTCATACAAGATTGCGTTCGTCACCACCACGAGCGATGGGATGGTCAGGGCTACCCGGCAGGCTTGTCTGGAAGGGCGATTCCGCTAGGCTCGAGAATCATTCTCATTTCGGACACGATCGATGCAATGACAACTGACCGACCATATCGAAAGCGCCTCTCGCTCGACATCGTCATCTCTGAGCTCCAGAAGTGCAAGGCAACTCAGTTTGATCCTGAACTTGTGGAGGTTACGGTCAATTCTGTGGCTGTGAGACGGCTGATCTCGGGAGTGCCAACAGAGTCATTTGAGTACGAGCGTGTGCCGAGATCTAGAAGGGTGAGCTGGCCAGGCACGAGTCTATGGAAAATGCGCGGTGCCTAGCTGGCCGGCGTGTGCAGCTTGGCTCTGGCCCGGGAGTTAGGGCTCTAGTAGCGGCTGGTACGATATGGTTTCGACACATACCGCAGGGGTTGTCAGCCCACCGGCCGGGAGCTAACTCGGCCCCTAGCCAGCAACCGCCAATCCCATAGCCCTAACTGGAGCGAGCGCAGGCCCTGGAAGGAGCCTCGCCCGCAGCGCAATTTGCTCGGGATAGTCTGAACTCCTAGGCCAGCCGCAGTAGAGAATAGCGCACAGAATATCTACTTGGTCGAGAGCATCATAATCGTTGATCCGCTCATCCAAACTTCCCAACAGTACGCGCATCTGCGCTTCGTCGGGTGTCCCAAGACACGTCACAGCTGCCCATCGGGCAAACACGCCCGCTAATGCACTACACTCAAGCCTTAGTTGATACCCGTGGACTGCCTCTAGTGCGGTCTCCTTCGCTTCCGCTCTTAGACCTGCAACGGCGAGAATATCGGCTTTCCACAGGAGCCATGACTGCTTTACCGATGGGGGCACGTGTGAGTGCAGACGTTCATCGCATTGACGAATGGCTTCTCGCATATCGCCGGTCCTGCCCTGAACACTGTGCGCGAATGCAATGGAGCACGCGAGGTGCACGTCGGTAAACGTCACTGTCTCCTCATAACTCGGCTTCGGGCTACTCTCCGCGCACGCAAGCTGATCCTCACACCGCCCTAGTCTGCCGTAACACAGTGATAAATTCGCGCAGATATGGGCTGTCAGGGTGTCGTTGCCCAACAACCTAGCCAAGCGGAGCGCTCGTTCGTGGTGCCCGGCAGCCTCCTCGTAGCGGCCCTGTCTACCTCGAATTGAACCGAGTCCAGTTTGAAGGTGAACTACCAAGGCGTTCGCGAGTCCGCGGTTGCGGAGCTCGTCTAACTGCGAACTGGCTACCTGATAGCTTTCCTCCATTTGGCCCGCTTGGAACAGGAACAATGCTCGCGTGAGACTGAGCTGTGCCTGGGCGTCGGCGTCGAGTTCTGAGTTGGGAATCTGATCAAGTACCTCCAACATCTCGCGGGCCAGTGGCCGGTCCCGAAGGCCAGAGGTCGTGTGCGCCACAGCTTTCGCCGCGCGTACGCGACTCAGCGCATGTGGGCAGGTCTGCATGATCTCCTTTAGAGTCGGAAGCAATTCCAACCATTCGCCCATTGGAGTGCCTAGATAGGCTCTGGCCAGAGCAGCCAATGCAAAGGCCTCGTGAGTGGTGCCTTCCGGAGACGAAAGGCTGAGATTCTCCAAAGCAACCAACGACTCTCGCCAACGCCCTTGTTCTTGAAAGGCTTCAACGAGCAGGATGGTGCCTCTAACTAGGTCCTCGTCTCGTAGGGATGGAAGAGCAGTGGCGAGTGCGCCACTTGCGCTCTGAGGGGCCCCACTTCTCATAGCGGCACTTGCGCCGCGAAATAAATGTGGGAGCGCCTCGGTGTTCCTACCTGCTCGCATGCAATGCCAGGCGATCTCGAGTCCTGAGACGCGCTGAGAGAGGCCCTCCGCGTGAATGAAGCGATCGGCGACGGCCGCATGCAGCGCCCTTCTAACCGATGACGGTATGCCGGCGTATGCGTGTGCGCGAATGAGTTCGTTTACAAACTCCAATCCCTTTTCGCCATCTCGGAGAACTCGCAATTCTGAGAGTTCTCCAAGCGCAGTCATCGTCTGGCCCAAGCTCAAGTCAATCACTGAATACATCGAGAGGTCATTCAATCGATGTCCAAGAACGGCGGCGACGTCAAGGGCGCTGCGCGTAGCGGGTTCAAGGGTGCCAGTTAGGCGCGAGAGAATTTTGCCATAGGCCGCCATCGGACCCACTCCGCTGACAAACTCACCCGTCATCGCATCCAAGGCCAATGCGGCCGAACTGCTTCCGTTCGCGCGCCAATCTTGCACCAGCAACTCAAGTACCATCGGAAAACCGCCACTGGCCTTGATCAGGGCACATTGTTCGGTCGACTTAGGCTTTACCTCGATATCTCTGAGGAGAGAGCGCAGCAACTCTCGACTACTTTCCTCATCTAAGGGTCCTAGGGCCAGTTCTTGACCGCGGAGCGTTCTGAGGCTCTCTCGGATTATCGCGGCTTGAGCGGAATAGTTGAGTTCACCAGGCCTGGCCGTAAAGATCGCCATGACTGGATCGCCCGCCGCGCGTCGAAGTACAAGATGCAAAACCGCCAAACTTGCTTCATCTGCGAGGTGGAGATCATCGACTACCAGGATTACGCTGTGCTCCTCAGCAACGGCTTTGAGGAGCTCATGAAATGACTCGGTCAGTCGGATGCGCGCGCTTTCGCCTTGGCTGTCGCTGGCCAATGGAAGGCCGGGAAACTGTCGACGAACTTCCGGGACGGTCCGAGCAAGTTCGGCTAGTGCCTCGGCCGGAGTCGCTGAAGCTCCCGGACGACTAAGTAATCCTAGGATGAGCCCCCCAAGAGTTGCGAACGGGATATTACGCTCAAGGTCGTAAGACTGAACTCTCGCCACTGAAGCCCCCTCAAGGCTGGCGGCAGTAGTGAGCCGTTCAACCAGCGTAGTCTTGCCTACTCCCGAGTCGCCTAAGACGATGGAATGTACTGAGCTACCTTTTTTCAGTGATTCCCAAGATTCATAGAGTAGACCATACTCAAGCTCTCGGCCCACGAAGACGCGCTCTCTTCCATGCTCAGGTGGAAGGACTGGAATGTCGGCGATGACAGTGCGCTCCCATCCACCCCGCCGCATTCCTGCCGCCATCTGGACAACTGAACTGGAAGGCACGGCCTCGAGTTCCGTCCAAAGATTGGCCCTCCATTCTTCGAACAGCTTCAGAGCAGTCAGGCGATCCCCGGCCATTGCGCGGGCCTCCATTTTTGCCCGGATGCCGTCCTCACTGAGCTCATCCAACGCTAACATGCGATCGGCGAGCTGTTCGATGTACCGAGAGTCACCTGTGTGGCGGCAACGATCGATAAGAAGGATGAGCCCACGCTTTATCATCGGCAGCAGGCGGCCTTGTTGACGGTCTTTCCAGAGCGCAAACTCGGATGAATCAGGGATATCGAAGCCGTCGAGGAATGCGGCGACTTGCAAGAGGCCGGTCGCATCGGAGCCAAGAACGTCCTGTACGAGCAACCGATCCAGATCAAGCGTGAGCCTTTCACTTTTCAACGTCACGTAGTCCCGTGTAGCCTCAAGCGCGTTCAAGCCTAGTCTCGGGCGCAGGATGGATAGAGCAGTTGCAAGCGAGTGTCTGGCCTCCGCCGTATCCGCCTTGGGCCATAGGAATTGCGCGAGTCTGTCGCGCCGGTGTACCCGACCGCGCTCAACAGCCAAGTAAATTAGAAGTGCAAGGTGCTTCTTAGTGCGGAAGCGGATCGGTTCGCCGTTTGGGGCGAAGAGGGCCGGCTGTCCCAAGCAGCGGAGATGGTGCCGGGGTTCCATAGTGGCTCGCTAGTTTTGGACGGATTTTGGATACTATGTACGTGTTACAACGAAACGTCAACGGTCTCGGAGGCCGTAAGTTGTTGAGGTGTTGTGATCGGGTCTAGCAATGCCGCAGCGTTGGTCGTGACCCTGGTTGGACGGCGCGTACCGCCGCCGCAGCAGGCGCACCACCTACTCCACCTCCGGCCGCCCAAACATCAACTGGATCAGCCCCCGCTCCTCCGGCCGCGCCAGCACGTACACATGGTCGCCCGGCTGAAGCATGGTCGAGCCACGCGGCGGGATGAGGCGGTTGCCACGTACGATCAGCGTGACCGAGGAGCCGTCCGGGAAGTCCAGATCCTCGAGCAA
>DATAHW010000052.1:0-12350 GCA_036262935.1 Gemmatimonadales bacterium
CGGGCGGTCGGGCGGGCGGACCGCCCGACCGGCCGACCGCCCGACCGGGCGCATACTCGAGCTTCTGCCCCTGCACGTCCTTCGGCACGTCGAGCAGCACCGGGCCCGGCCGGCCCTCTCGCGCCACGGCGAAGACCTCATGCACCGCCTCCGCGAGCTCCTCGACGTCCTCGACCAGCCGGCTGTGCTTGGTGATCGGCTGGGTGATGCCGATGATGTCGGTCTCCTGGAAGGCATCGCGCCCGAGCATGGCGCGCGGCACCTGGCCGGTGATCGCCACTAACGGCGTGTTGTCCATGTGCGCGGTGGCGATCCCGGTGACCAGGTTGGTGGCGCCCGGTCCGGAGGTCGCCACGCAGACGCCGGGTCGGCCGCTCGCCCGGGCGTAGCCGTCGGCGGCGTGTGCGGCGGCCTGCTCATGGCGCACCAGCACGTGCCGGAGACCCGGATACTCCGGCAACGCGTGGTAGAAAGGCATGATCGCGCCGCCGGGGTAGCCGAACAGGAGGTCCACGCCCTCCTCGAGGAGCGCCCGGCAGAGGATCTGGGCCCCGGTAAGCTGTTCTCCCATTACACGCCCCACAGGTAGATGGCGTTGAGCGAGGTGGCCTCGAGCCGGTCGGCGTGATGCGCCTTGTTGAGCGCGTGCACCAGGGCCCGCGCGCTCGCCTCGACGATGTCGGTGGACGCGCCGTTCCCCGAGAGCGACTTGCCGTCCACCTTGGCCTGGAGGAACACCTGGCCGACGCTGTCCCGGCCCGGCGTGAGCGAGCGAAGGGAGAGGCTCATCACCTCGACCGGCCGGCCGATGATCTCGCCGATGGCCGTGAACGCGGCGGCGATCGGCCCATCGCCGGTGCCCCGCGCGGAGCGCTCGCCCGCCCAGGGGCCGGTCATCCGCACTTCCGCCGTCGGCGTGATGCTGCCGCAGACCACCCGCAGGTGGCTGAGCTGATACTCCTCGGGCGCGTCGTGGAAGCTTTCGTGCACCAGGGCCAGCAGGTCCTCGTCGAGAATCTCGCGCTTCCGGTCGGCCAGCGCCGTGAACTGCCGGTAGACCTCGGCCAACTGGAGCTCGCTCAGGTCGTAGCCCAGGTCGCGAAAGCGGCGCTCGAGCGCGTGCCGCCCCGAGTGCTTGCCCAGCACCAGCGTCGAGCGCGGAAACCCGACCATCTCGGGCCGGATGATCTCGTAGGTGAGCCCGTTCTGCAGCATGCCGTGCTGATGGATTCCCGCCTCGTGGCTGAAGGCGTTCCGGCCGACGATCGCCTTGTTGGGCTGGGGAAAGCTGCCCGTGAGATACGAGAGGAGCTGGCTGGTCCGGTAGATCTCGCGCGTGTCCACGTTGCAGCGGAAGCCCAGCGCCGGGCCGCGCACGTGGCTGGCCATGACCAGCTCCTCCATGGCGGCGTTCCCGGCGCGCTCGCCGATGCCGTTCACGGTGCACTCCACCTGGCGGACGCCGGCGGCGATGGCGGCGAGCGAGTTGGCCACGGCGAGGCCGAGGTCGTCGTGGCAGTGGGCGCTCAGCACCACGCCGCCGGCCCCGGGAACCCGGGCGAGCACGCTCCGGAACATCTCGCCGTACTCGTCCGGCATCGCATACCCGACCGTGTCCGGGAGGTTGATCGTGCGGGCCCCCTCCTGAATGGCCGCCTCGACGACGCGGCAGAGGAACTCGGGATCGGTACGGCTCGCGTCTTCGGCGGAGAACTCGACGTCGTCGGTGTACTGCCGCGCCTGGCGGACGGCCGCGCGGGCGCGGGCGAGGACGTCCTCGCGCGTGGTCCGGAGCTTGTCCTTGATGTGCAGGTCGGAGGTGGAGATGAAGACGTGGAGCCGGCCGCGCGCGGCCGGCCCGAGCGCCTCGCCCGCCAGCTCGATGTCACGCTCGTGGCAGCGGGCCAGTGCGGCGATGACCGGCCGGCGGATCTCGGCGGCGATCTGCTGTACGCTCCGGTAGTCGCCCTCCGACGCGGCCGGGAAGCCCGCCTCCAGGATGTCCACCCCCAGCGCGTCGAGCTGCCGGGCCAGCCGGAGCTTCTCCTCGGGCGACAGGCTGTTGCCGGGGGCCTGCTCGCCATCGCGCAGGGTCGTGTCGAAGATCAGAACATCCTGGAGTGCCATACGGTGTCGGCTCGGTGAAAGAGGTGGAAACGAAAAGCGCCGCGGACCTCAGGGTCCGCGGCGCCGGTGCATTGATCGAGACCTATCGTCTCATGCTGCTCGTGGCACGCCGCGGACCCCTTGCTCGCCGATAAGGCCGGTAAGCAGGAGGCTGAGGAGCACGAGGACGAGCGCGAGACTGGGCAGCATGGAATCCCGGATCGATGCCGACGACATTGGCCGCATCTGCGCGCGGCCGTCCAACAGCCTAACCCGCGCCGCGGGCGGCTGTCAAGGGGGCTTCGTGGGTTGACTTATTCACGCCCGTGCATAATAATCCGGCCCATGAACGCCGTGCTGCGCAATCCGCTCGCCGTCCTTCTCAATCTCGCCGGCTCCACGGGAGCGACCGGGTAAGCGAGCGTTTTCGCGTACGACCCCGGCCCGCTCCCTGAACGGAGCGGGCTTTTTTGTTGCCCCGCATCGGCCTCTCCGGCCGCCAGGGGCTCACCTCGAGGAGGCACCATGGCCGCCACTGGGCAGCGGATCCACCCGGCCGGTTCCCGTCCACCCGACCTTCGACACGCCGCGACCGGCCCCGGTCCGGCGCTCGACCCCGCGCGCGAGCATGACGCCTGCGGCGTGGGCTTCGTGGCCCGCGCCTCGGGCGCGCGCTCGCACGAGGTGGTGGCGATGGCGCTCGAGGCCGTGGCCCGGGTGGCGCACCGCGGCGCCGCCTCGACGGACTGCTCGGGGGATGGCGCGGGGCTCCTGACCCAGATCCCGCATCGCCTGTTCTACCGGGACGCCTACCGGTTGGGGCTCCACCTGCAGCCCGGCCTGCCATTCGGCGTGGGTTCGTTCTTCCTCCCGCGCGAGGCCGAGGCGCTGGGGCAATCGGTGGCGATGATCGAGGCGGTGCTGGCGGAGGACGGGATCCCGTTCCTCGGTTGGCGCGACGTGCCCACCAATCCTGCCGCGCTCGGTCCCACGGCGCTGGCGTCGTGCCCCGTCATCCGCCAGGTGCTGGTGGGACGCCCCGCCCTGGCGGCGGACGAAGAGCAGTGGGAGCGGGCCCTCTACCTGGCGCGCCGGGAGATGGAGCGCCGGGCGGAGGAGCGACGACTGCCCGGTTTCTACGTCTGCTCCTTCTCCTGCCGCACCATCGTCTACAAGGCACTCCTCGCCGGGACCCAGCTCCCTGCCTTCTTCACCGACTTCCGCTTCCCCGAGTACGAGAGCGCCATCGCGATCTTCCACCAGCGCTACTCGACCAACACGCTCCCGAGCTGGCCGCTGGCACAGCCGTTCCGGCTGCTGGCCCACAATGGCGAGATCAACACCCTCTGGGGCAACCGTAACGCGATGACCATGCGCCAGCCGATGCTGGCCTCGCCCGTCTGGGGGACGAAGATCGAGCGGCTGCGGGAAGTCATCTGGCGCGACGGCAGCGATTCGGCCAGCCTCGACAACGCGATGGAGCTGCTGACCCGTTCGGGCCGGGATGTGGTCCACGCGTCGATGATGATGATCCCGCAGGCGTGGGAGAAGTACGCCGATGTCGACCCCGCGGTGAAGGCGTTTTACGAGTACCACCAGTGCATCCTCGAGCCGTGGGACGGACCGGCGGCCATCGCCTTCACCGACGGCGTGGTGTGTGGGGCCTCGGTGGACCGGAACGGCCTCCGCCCTTCGCGCTACAAGGTGCTGCGCGACGGCCTGGTGGTGTCGGGGTCGGAAGTGGGCATCGTGGACCTCGATCCTCGCGAAGTAGTCGAGTGCGGCAAGGTGGGGCCGGGCGAGGTGCTGGTGGTGGACACCCGGCGGGGCGAGGTCGTCCGGAACATCGACGCCAAGCGTCAAGTGGCCACGCGCCGGCCCTACGCACGGTGGGTAGCGCGCCACATGGCTACGCTGGTGCCCGATGCTGCCCGCGTTCCGCCGGTCCACACCGGCGAGGCGCTGCTCCGCGCCCAGCGCAGCTTCGGCTACGGCTTCGAGGACCTCCGGCTGGTGCTCGAGCCGATGGGCGGAACGGGCGCCGATCCGGTCTGGAGCATGGGCGACGACACGCCCATCCCTCCGCTCTCTGCGCTGCCCCAGAGCCTCTACGCGTATTTCCGCCAGCGATTTGCGCAGGTGACCAACCCCCCGATCGACTCGCTGCGGGAAGCCATGGTCATGTCGCTCCGCATGCACCTTGGCCGCCGCGGCTCGCCGCTCCTCGAGCGGCCCAGCTACGCCCGGATGCTCCGGCTGGAGCACCCGGTGCTGCTGCCGGAGGGCATGGCCGCGCTCCGGAACGTGGCCGGCTTCTCCACCGTCACGCTCGATGCCGTGTGGGCCACCGCGCGCGGGGTGGATGGGCTCCGGCCGGCGCTCACGGCCCTCCGTCGCTCGGCCGAGCGCGCGGCCCGGCGCGGCGCGCGCATCCTCATCATCAGCGACCGAGCCGCGGACGGGCGTCACGCGCCGATCCCCATGCTGCTGGCCGTCGGCACCGTGCGGCAGCACCTGGTACACACCGGGCTCCGGGCCCGGGTCGGCCTGGTGGCCGAGGCGGGGGATGCCTTCGACATCCACCACTTCGCCACGCTGATCGGCTACGGCGCCGAAGCGGTGCACCCGTGGCTCGCGCTGGAGACGCTGGACGGGTTGTTCGATGAGGGCCGCGAGCTCTCCCGCCGCGAGCGGGAGGAGGCGGCGCCCCGGCCCTCGCCCGCGGAAGCCCGGGGGCAGTACCGGGCCGCCGCGGAGAAGGGGCTGCTCAAGATCCTCTCGAAAATGGGGATCTCGACTCTCAGCTCGTACTGCGGCGCGCAGATCTTCGAAGTCCTCGGCCTGGGGCACGAGGTCATCGCCAATTGTTTCGAGGGAACTGCCTCACCGATCGGGGGAATCGGGTTCGAGGAGATTGCCGAGGACGTGCTGACGCGCCACCGACTCGCCTTTCCGTCGGATGAGGCGGCGGCGCCGGGTTCGCTCCCGGACCACGGCCGCGTCCGCTTCCGCAAGGAAGGCGAGGACCACGGCTGGGCGCCGCCGATCGTGGTGGCGCTGCAGCAGGCCGTCAAGGCAGATGCGCCGGACGCCTACGGCGGGTTCCTCAGGAAGAACGGGAGCCGGCGGCCCGCTGGGCCGCGCGACCTGCTGGCAGTGCGCGCCGGGACGCCGGTGCCGCTCGACGAGGTCGAGTCCGCGGAGTCGATCCGGCGGCGGTTCGTCTCCTCGGCGATGTCGCTCGGCGCGCTCTCGCCGGAGGCGCATGCCACGCTGTCGATCGCGATGAACCGGATGGGGGCGCGCTCCAACTCGGGCGAGGGTGGCGAGGACCCGCGCCACTATCACGGCTTCGAGAACGGCGACCGCGCCGACAACCGCATCAAGCAGGTGGCGAGCGCGCGGTTCGGCGTCACCACCGAGTACCTCACGCGTGCCGAGGAGCTGGAAATCAAGATCGTGCAGGGCGCGAAGCCCGGCGAAGGCGGCCAGCTCCCGGCGCACAAGGTGACCGAGCTGATCGCGCGGCTGCGGCACGCGGTGCCCGGGATCTCGCTGATCTCGCCGCCGCCGCACCACGACATCTACTCGATCGAGGACCTGGCGCAGCTCATTCACGACCTCAAGACCGTGAACCCGCGCGCCCGGGTGGGCGTGAAGCTGGTCTCCGAGTGGGGTGTGGGCACAGTGGCCGCCGGCGTGGCCAAGGCCTACGCCGACTACGTGCTGATCGCCGGCCACAATGGTGGCACGGGGGCATCGCCGCTTTCGTCCATCAAGCACGCGGGCTCACCCTGGGAGCTGGGACTGGCGGAGGCACAGGCGACGCTGGTTCGGAACGGGCTCCGCCACCGGGTCGAGGTCCGCACCGATGGTGGGCTCAAGACCGGACGGGACGTGGTCATCGCCGCCCTGCTCGGCGCCGAGTCGTACGGCTTCGGCACCGCGCCGCTGGTGGCGATGGGCTGCGCCATGGCCCGCCAGTGCCACCTCAACACCTGCCCAACCGGCATCGCCACGCAGCGCGAGGACCTGCGCGCGAAGTTCAAGGGGACGCCCGAGCAGGTCATCACCTACTTCACGCTGCTCGCCGACGAAGTACGGGAAATCCTGGCGGGCATGGGCGCGCGGAGCCTGGATGAGATCATCGGGCGGAGCGACCTGCTCCAGCGCGTCGAGCGCCCCGATGTGCCGCGCGCGCAGATGCTCGACCTCTCGCTCCTGCTGGCGCCCCCGCCCGCCGAGCCGGCGGCCCCGGGCCTCCCTCCGCGCTCGCTGAGGCGCACGGAGGCGCGGAACGATCGCCCGGGCCTTCCCTCGCTCGACAGCGAGATCCTCGCCGACCTCGAGCCGTACCTCGAGAGTGGCCTGCCGTTCTCGGGCAGCTACCCGATTCACAACCACCACCTGACGGTCGGGGCGCGTGTGGCCGGCGTCATCGTCGAGCGCCACGGCGACGCGGGCCTCGCGCCGGGCTCGGTGCGGCTCCGGTTCACCGGCAGCGCGGGCCAGAGCTTCGGCGCATTCACCTGTCGCGGCATGCACCTCGAGCTCGAGGGCGAGGCCAATGACTACGTAGGCAAGGGACTGAGCGGCGGCGAGCTCGTCATCCGGCCCTTCCGCCGGGCGGCGTACGCCGACGCGTCGCACCAGCACCTCATCATCGGCAACACGATCCTCTACGGCGCCACAGCCGGCAAGCTGTTCGCGGCCGGCCAGGCCGGCGACCGGTTTGCCGTCCGGAACTCGGGGGCGGTCGCCGTGATCGAGGGCGCCGGCAACCACTGCTGCGAGTACATGACGGGCGGCATCGTGGTGGTGCTCGGCCGCGCGGGACGGAATTTTGGCGCGGGGATGTCGAACGGCGTCGCCTACGTGATGGACGAGGCGGGCACCTTCGACACCCGGGTGAACCGCGACATGGCGGAGCCGGGCACACTGGACGATGCCGACCGCGCGCTGCTGCAGCGGCTCATCCGCGAGCACGAGGAGAAGACCGCGAGCCCGCGCGCGCGGCGGCTCCTGGTTCATTGGGAGGAGTTCGCGCCGGTATTCCGCAAGGTGACACCGAAGGGTGCCGAGGGACTGGTGACGGCAGCGCGCGATGCCTACCTGCAGTCCGCGCCCCCGGAGGCGGAGGTGGTGCTCGTCCGGCGGAGTGCGTAGCCCGCGTACTCGAGGCTGTCTACGCCGCGCCGGGACACGAAGAACCGCACCACCTCGCCGTGGCCGGGCTCGAACTCCACCCGCACCGCGTCCGGGCGGGTATAGGGACTCGCCGCGGCCACGAGAGGACCGAGACGGATCTCGAGAGCGTCCTTTCGCGGACCCGGCCGTAGTCCCACGCACATGGTGCCGAGGTCCGCGCCGCTGTAGGCGCCGGCATAGCTCGACGCGGGAAGCGAGAGCGTGCTCGGGCGCTCCGCGAGGCGCACCCGCTCGGCGGCGAGCTGCACCTTCGCGTCATGCAGCGCCGCGGCGGCGGAGTCGAGGAGCGAGTCGTACCTGGCTCGGACGTCCGGCTTGCCGAGCACCACGTCGTAGGCGTAGGTGGCTACGAGGTCGGCGACATCCGCGGCGGGACCCGAGACGTTGAGCAGCACCGCGACGCCGACCCGCCGCCCCGGCATGAACGAGACATGTGCCCGCGCGCCGGCGAAGGACCCGAACTGCTGCAGCAGGGTATCCCCTCCGTAGTCCGCCCAGTACCATCCCAAGGCATAGCCGTACCGCCGGAACGGGCCGAAGCGCTGCTCGCGCGGCAGCCGGACCTGCAGCCGGTGGGCCTCCTTGACGGCGTTCGCCGGCAGGAGCTGAGCGCCGTCCAGACGCCCCCTCGCGAGGTTGGCCTCGAGCCAGCGCGCGAGGTCCTGGGCCGTGCTCACCACCCCGCCGGCCGCGTGCATCGTCTCGTCCCGCTTGGATCGGGGCAGCCGGCGTAGAGCGCTGTCGGCGCCGGCCCAGTAGGGGACCGCCACGCCCCAATGGTCGGCGCGTGACATGTAGGCCGTCGTCCGCGTCATGCCGAGCGGCGCGAAGAGCGACCGGGCCAGTACATCCTTCCAGCTCGTTCCTGCGACGCGATCGATCACCAGCCCCGCGACGACGTATCCCAGATTGTCGTACTCGAACGAGCGCTCGGTGACCCGGCTGTCGGCCAGCAGCGCGATCAGCTCCCGCGGCGTCCACTCGCCGGTGTATGCCGTCCGGATGACCACTGCGTCGTTGGCGAAGCCCATGGTATGGGTCAGCAACTGGCGCACGGTCACCGAGTCCGCTGGACGCGCGGGAGGAAGCCGCAGGTCGGGCAGATAGCGGGACAGCGGCGCATCCAGATCCAGCCGGCCCCGTGCCGCGAGCAGTGCCGCGGCCATCGCGGTGAACGACTTGGTGCTCGAGGCGACATAGTACGGGGTCGCCGCGGTGGCGCGGAGCCGGGCTTCCAGGTCGCGATAGCCCGCCGCACCCACGTAGACGGCGCCGGTGTCGCGCACGACGGCAACGGCCAGTCCGGGAACGTCGCCGAGCCGGGCCACCACACGATGCACGAAGCCGTCTATTGACTCCGCGGCCGCTGACGATCCCGCCGATACCACGCCTGCGCCTGCGCCGACGCCGGCGCCGGCGTCCGCCGCGCTGCCCCGGCAGGCAACCGGGGCGGCGGCGATCACCAGGGCGGTCGGGATCGAGCGCAGGCGCAGGAGAAACGCACGGCAATGGGACACGGGAGGGGCTCCGTCCACAGGGTCGGCGTCAAGCTATCTCTGCCACGCGCTCCCCGGCTTGAACGGATGCAACCTGCCGGCCGGCCTGCCGGATCAGCCGGCTCGGACGAGGGCGCGGTAGTTGGACGGCGGGACTCCGACCGCGGCGCGGAACGCCCGGCAGAGATGACTCTGGTCGGTGAACCCTGCGGCGGCCGCGACCTCCGCGATCCGGGCCGTGGGCTCGCCGAGACCGGAGGCCGCCGCGCGTATGCGCACGGCGCGCAGGTATTGGGTGACTGAAGCGCCGAAATGGTGCCGGAACACTCGTGCGAGATGGACCGGGTGCACCCCCGCCTCACGGGCCAGCTCGCACACGCGGCACGGGCCCATGTACTCGGCGTGCAGCCGGTCCCGGACAGCGCACAACCAGATCGGCGGGCGGTGTCCGTCGCCCCGTCGCCTCTCGCCCGCCAGCAGCTCCAAGAGGCCCGAGAGGAGCGCATCCCCGCGCTCGGCCGCCGGGGCAAGCACACTCACGCGCCGGAGCGCGCGGGCCGCAAGACGGAGCACCGCCGGATCGTGCAGCCAGCGCCAGCGGCGGAGCGCGTCAGCCGATACGAGTTCTTCCGCCCGCGCGCGGCGAAACTCCAGCGACAGCAGGCGCGCGCCGGAGGGACCGAACCGATTCGAATGCGGGGTCCCGGGCGGCTTGATCACGAGACCGGCGGCGCCCGCCTGCTCGGTGCTCCGGCCGACGGTTTCCTCTACCGTGCCGCGGAGCACGATGGCGAGGCCAAGGGTCGGGTGATCGTGCACCGGCATCCGCGTGTACGGAGCGTAGTCGACCACGGCCAGCCGGCATTCCGGGTCGGACAGGTCGTATCCTGGCATGTCGCCATTGTACGGGCGCCGATACCCGGGAGTTCCGATGGAAGCTCGGTCCCTCCGGCGGCCAGCCAGCTCTCCGGCTTGCGTGCGGCTGGCCCCAGACGTAGCTTGCTGAACGGCAAGCAAGTCATCAGGAGCCATCGTGCCTCACCGGATAGACAAGGAACGGAACGCCCCCCGCTCGCGGGCGGCCATCCTCGAGGCCGCAGAGCGGCTCTTCGCCGAGCGCGGCTACGATGCCACCAGTCTGAACCAGGTCGGAGCGGCGGCCGGCGTGAGCCGAGGCACCCCGGGCTACTTCTTCGGGAGCAAGGCGGAGCTGTACCGCGCGGTGCTCGAGCGGGCGTTCGCGGAGGTGCGCGAGGCCGTCCGGGCGGGCCGCGCGCGCGCTCTGGCGAGCAGCCAGAGCCCCGAGGCGATTCTCGCGGGCGCCGTCTCCGACTACTTCGACTTCCTCGCCGCCCGGCCGCACTTCATCCGGCTCATCGAGCGCGAGGCGCTGAGCGGCGGCGGCCAACTCGAAGCCGCCGGCCACCTCTCCGCCGGGCAGGAGGCGTTGGCGGCCATCAGCGCCGAGCTCGGGCTGGACGAGTCGGTGTCGGGCGACGCGGCGCAGCTCCTCCTCAGCGTGATCTCCCTCTGCTGGTTCCCCCTGATCCATGCCCGTACCGTCGTGCCCGCCGTGGGCGTCGACTTGAGCGACCTTGATGCGCTCGAGCGCCGCAGGCGCCACGTCGTGGACCTGGTATTGCATGGGCTTCGCGGCCTCGGCTCGCCCGCAACCGCGACCCTTTCCGAGGCCGAACAGCCATGACTGACGTCCTGAGACCACCCACGAAGCCGCCTCATGCCGGCCTTGCCACCGAGCAGGAGGCTCGGGAAGTGGCCGAAGCTGCCCGGGAGAAGGAGTGGCAGGCGCCCAGCTTTGTCCGGGAGCTGTTCGAGGGGTCGTTCCGGCTCGACCTGGTCCACCCCTTTCCGGCGATGGACCCGGCCGACGTGGAGCGCGCGCGGCCGTTCATGGAGCGGCTCGAGCGTTTCCTTGCCGAACGGGTGGACAGCGACCGGATCGATCGCGAAGGGAAGATTCCGGACGACGTGATCCAGGGACTGCGCGACATCGGCGCATTCGGGATCAAGATCCCGCAGGAGTATGGCGGCCTCGGGCTGAGCCAGACCGGCTACACCCACGCGATCGGGCTGGTGACCAGCGTGGACGGCAACCTGACCGCGCTGCTCTCCGCGGCGCAGTCGATAGGCGTCCCACAGCCGCTCAAGCTGTTCGGCACGCCGGAACAGAAACGGCGCTACCTGCCGCGGCTGGCCAGGGGTGCCATCAGCGCGTTCGCCCTCACGGAGTCCAACGTGGGCAGCGACCCGGCCGCGATGAGCACGTCCGCCGTGCTCTCGCAGGATGGCACCCACTACGTCCTCAACGGCGAGAAGCTGTGGTGCACCAACGGCACCATCGCCGAGTTGATGGTGGTGATGGCGCGGACGGGGCCGAAGAAGATCACGGCATTCATCGTGGAGACGGCGTGGCCCGGCGTGGAGGTGGTACAGCGGCTCCACTTCATGGGACTCAAGGCGATCGAAAACGGCGTGATCCGCTTCACCGACGTGAAGGTCCCGGTGGAGAACGTGCTCTGGGGCGAGGGGAAGGGCCTCAAGCTCGCGCTGGTGACGCTCAATACCGGGCGGCTCACTCTCCCCGCTTCGTCCGTGGCCGGCGCCAAGCGGGCGCTCGAGATCGTCCGCCGGTGGGCGGCCGAGCGGGTGCAGTGGGGCCAGCCGATCGGGAAGCACGACGCGATCGCGCAGAAGATCGGACGGATGACGGCCGAGATCTTCGCCATGGAGGCGGTAGCCGACCTGGCGTCGCTCATGGCCGATCGGGGGACCACCGATATCCGGCTCGAGGCCGCGATGGCCAAGATGTGGAACACGGAGATCGGCTGGCGCATCGTGGACGATACGCTGCAGATCAAGGGCGGCCGCGGCTACGAGACCGCCGACAGCCTCCGGCGCCGCGGCGAGCGGCCCGATCCCGTCGAGCGGATGATGCGCGACTTCCGCATCAATCTGATCTTCGAAGGTTCGAGCGAGATCATGCGGCTGTTCATCGCCCGCGAGGCGGTGGACACCCACCTGAAGGTGGCCGGCGCGCTGATCGACCCCAAGACCTCGATGAAGGAGAAGCTGGCGGCCCTGGCGCGGTCGGGCCTGTTCTACGCCACCTGGTACCCCCGGCTCTGGTTCGGCCTCCGCGGCCATCCCGGCTACGGCGAGTTCGGCCCGCTCGCCGGGCACGTCCGGTTCGTCGACCGCGCCAGCCGCAAGCTGGCCCGGACTCTGTTCCACTGCATGGTTCGCTTCGGGCCCAAGCTCGAGAAGCGTCAGGCCGTCCTGGGCCGCCTGGTCGAGATCGGCGCCGAGCTCCTGGCCATCACCGCCGCGTGCAGCCGCGCGCACGCCATGGTCGAGCGTGACCCGGCCAACCGCGGCCCGATCGCTCTGGCCGACCTCTTCAGCCGGCAGGCGCGCCGGCGGATCGAGGACCGCTTCGCGGCGGTGTTCGACAACGACGATGTCGCTGCGTATGCCGTGGCGCAGCAGGTCATTCGCCAGGAACACGCCTGGCTGGAACAG
>DATAHW010000053.1:0-15238 GCA_036262935.1 Gemmatimonadales bacterium
GCCGGGCTGCTGGCCCGCTGGGCTGCCGAGCGCGGGCTGCCCGCCTATCGGGGCCGCCAGATGTTCCGGCGCCTGTGGCAGGCGCCTATCGCCGCATGGAGCGATGCGACCGAGCTGCCGCTTCCGCTCCGGCGGGAGCTCGACTCCGCGTTCCCGCTCCCTCGGCTCACCGCCGAGGTGGAGCAGGTTTCCGCCGATGGCACGCGGAAGTATCTGTGGCGCCTGGCCGACGGCGAGGCGATCGAATCGGTGCTCATCCCCTCCGGCAGCCGCCGGACGCTCTGCATCTCGAGCCAGGCGGGCTGTGCCCTTGGATGCGCCTTCTGCGCCACGGGCCGGATGGGATTCGGGCGGAACCTCACGCCGTTCGAGATCGCGGGCCAGGTGCGCGAGATCGTCCTCCGGCACCCGGATGATCTGCCGAGCAACGTCGTCTTCATGGGCATGGGCGAGCCGCTGCTCAACTGGCCCGCGGTGGACGTCGCCCTCACGACCCTCAACTCGCCCGACGGATTCGGCATCGGCGCCCGGCACATCACCGTCTCGACCGTCGGCATCCTGCCGGGCATGGAGGCCTTTGCCCGGCGGCCGGAGCAGTTCCGCCTCGCCATCTCGCTCCATGCCCCGACCTCGCCCCAGCGGCAGGGGCTCATGCCCGTCGAGAAGAAGTACGACCTGGACGCGGTGCTCAGGGCGGCAGCCGTGTTCCGGAAACGGGTGACGTTCGAGTACGTGATGATCGCGGGAGTGAACGACGCCGACGCGGATGCGGATCGCCTGGCGCACCTGGCGCGCCGCCTGGGCGCGCTGGTGAACATCCTGCCCCTGCATCCCGGTGGTGCGCCCGATCTCACGCCCACCCCGCCCGACCGGATCCGTGCCTTCGCCGCGCGGCTCCGCAATCAGGGAATCGAGGCCACGGTGCGGCGGAGCCGGGGACTGGATATCGATGCGGCGTGCGGGCAGTTGCGGGCGGTGGGGCGGGCGGGCGGGCGGTCAGGCGGGCGGGCGGGCAGGCGGGCGGAGAGGGATTGGCAGCATTAGAGTCACAGCCCTGGCGTGCCCGACCGCCCGACCGCCTGACCGTCGACCTCGTCCACCTACCCCGTCGCCCCGAACCCCGTCGCGATGCAGTTGATCGACAGCAGGAGGGCCGAGAGCAGCTCTTCCTGCGATTTGTCGCCGCCGCTCTCGCGGAAACGGCGGAGCAGCTCGATCTGCTGCCGCGAGATCTGGTTCAGGATCGGCAGCCGGCGCGCCAGCTTCCGGCGGAACCGCGGGAAGCGGCCGGCGAGCTCGGTGTCGCCGCTGATCCGGAGCACGGCCTCGACCGTCTTGTGGTACTCCTCCTCGATCACCGGGAACACCGCGTCGCGCACCCGGGCGTCGGGCACCAGTTCGGCGTACTCCCGGGCCACCTCGAGGTCCACGTAGGAGAGCGTCTTCTCCACCTCGTCCACGATCAGCCGGAACAGCCGCGAGTCGCGGAACATGCGCTGCACCAGTGTCGCGCCCCGCTGGCCGCGGACCTGCAGGAAGGTGAGCACGCCGCTCCCCACGCCGTACCAGCCGGGGACGAAGTGGCGGTTCTGCGACCAGGCGAAGACCCACGGGATCGCGCGCAGGTCACCGAGCGAGCGGGCGCCGAAGCGGCGCGCCGGGCGTGAGCCCAGATTGAGCAGCGAGATCTCCTCGAGCGGACTCGCGGTCTGATAGTACTGGAGCAGATCGGGGTGGTCCACCATCCGGCGGTAGGCCGCCTGGGCCGCTCCCGACAGCGCCTCCATGGCCTCGTCGAACTCGACCGTCGGGGCGAGCGCTTCCTCCCGCTCGGACTTGAGCGTGTGCTCCACCACGCTCGCCGCGAGCAGCTCGATCTGGTACTGCGCCGTGCCCCGGTTGGCATACTTGAACGACACCACCTCGCCCTGCTCGGTAATCCGCATCCGCCCCTGAATGGAGCCCGCGGGCTGCGCCGCGATGGCGCGCCCCGTCGGCGCGCCGCCGCGGCTCACCGAGCCGCCCCGTCCGTGGAAGAAGGCGATCGGCACGCCGCTCTCCTTCCCCACCCGCGTGAGCTTGATCTGCGCCTTGTACAGCTCCCAGTTGGAGGTCAGGAACCCGCCGTCCTTGTTGGAGTCGGAGTACCCGATCATCACCTCCTGCACCCCGCCCTGCGCGCGCACGCTCCGCCGGACCAGCGGGATGCCCAGCAGCTCCCGCATGATCGCGGGGGCGCGCTGCAGATCGTCGATGGTCTCGAACAGGGGGACGATCGGCAGCGTGCAGCTCTCGATGCCGGCGGTGTCGGCGAAGAGCCCGCCCAGCTTGGCGAGCAGGTACGCGCCCAGGATGTCGCCGACGCTCCGGCTCATGCTCAGGACGAAGGCGCCGAACGCCTCGCGGTCGATCTCCTCGCGCAGGACACGGACGAGCGGGAACATCCCCACCGTCTCCGCGCTGTCGCCGGAAAGCGCGGGGATCCCGCTGCCCGGCACCAGCGGCCGCGCCAGCTCGGCGGCGACCCAGCTCCGCCACTCCTCGGAGCGGTCGTCCGGCGGCTCGCCCGTCTGGCCGCCGGCACGCCAGAGGTCGCGGAGCGCGGCGCTGAGCTTCGTGGTGTTGTCCCGCACGTCGAGCCGGACCGTGCTGAAGCGGAACGAGGCCACCTCGCGACGCACCGGACGCACTAGGGCGGTCGCGAGCTCCGGGCGTCCGGCCCGGATCAGCTCGTCCTCCATCAGGCGGAGATCGGCGAGCAGCGCGTCCGCCGAAGCGTAGCCGGCCGGGTCCGGCTGCGTGTCGCCCCGTTCGGTGCGCTCGATCATGACCTGCAGCCGCCGCACCACGCAGGCGAGATACTGGCGGAACACCTCGCCCGGGTTCCGGGTGGCGATCTCCTCCGCGTCCCCGGTCGCCGCCAGCTCGCGCTCGAGCGCCGCGCGGAACCGCTCCGACACCGGCACGGCCTTGTCCGTGATGCTCAGCACCCGCACCAGCTCGTCGGTCCGGCGCCGATAGCGCCGGAGGCTCGTCAGCCGGTTCTCCAGCAGGGTGCTCCGGGTGACGTCGTTGGTGACGAACGGGTTGCCGTCCCGGTCGCCGCCGATCCAGGTGCCGAACTGGAAGAACGGCGGCACCGCCCACTGCTCGTCGGGATAGAACTGGCTGAGGGCGCGCTCGACCTTCTCCAGCAGGTCGGGCACCGCCTCGAACAGCGTTTCGTTGAAGAAGTGGAGTCCCCAGAACACCTCCTGGGGCACGGTGGGCTTCTGCAGCCGGAGCTCGCCGGTGAGCCAGAGGAGCTCGATCTCGTTGCGGAGCCCGTCCACCAGCGCCTGCCGCTCCCGGGGCGTCCAGCGGGGCGACTCGAGATCGACGAGCCGGCGGTAGATGCGGCGGTGCTTCTCGAGCACCGTCACCCGCTTGGCCTCGGTGGGGTGCGCGGTGATGACGGGTCGGACGCGAAGGTGATCGAGCAGCGCGCGAAGCTCCGCGGCCGGCACTCCCGCCGCCGCGGCCTCGGAGATGACCTGGGCGAAGGTCCCGCGGACCTGTTCGTATCCGCGCTCCACCTCGGTTTGCCGGCGGCGGCGCATCGCGGCGTTCTGCTCGGCGACGTTCAGGAGCTGGAACCAGATCCCCTGCACCTGCAGCGTGCGCGACAGGAGCTCGGGGCTCAGCTCGTGCGCGAGCCGCTCGCCGCGCAGCACCGGCTCGAGCTCCGGCGCGCGCCGGCGAAGGAGCTGCAGCATGAGGTCACTGAGGAGCTCCACGACCTCGTTGGCGTACCGGGCCGCGCTCGCCGCCGCGGGGTCCGGCGACTCCGGGAGTTCGGTGGCCGCCGCGAACGGGTCCAGCGCGACGTGGCTCAGACGACCCGGTCCCGGAGCGGCTCCCCGGCGAAGAACAGCCGGAGGTTCTCGAATGCGCGCATGCCCATCGCCACGCGGGTTTCCTCGGTGGCGCTCCCCAGATGCGGCAGCAGGACCACGTTATCCATCGTCACCAGGGCCTGCGTCACCTGGGGCTCCTTCTCGAACACGTCGAGCCCCGCGCCGGCAAGGCGGCCGGACTCGAGCGCCTCGACCAGCGCCGCCTCGTCCACCACGTCGCCCCTGGCGGTGTTGATCAGGAACGCGCCGGGACGCATCCTGCCGAACCGCTCCCGGTTCATGAGGTGGTGGGTTTCCGGCGTGGCCGGACAGTGGAGCGAGACGAAGTCGGCCTCGCGGAGCACGTCGTCCACGCCGGCCCGGGGCTCGGCGCCGAGGGCCGCTGCCACCTCGGGCGGCGGCGGATAGGGATCGTGGAAGATGACCTTCATCCCGAAGCCGTGATGCGCCCGCTGGGCGACCGCCCGGGCAATGCGGCCCATGCCGATCAGCCCGAGGGTCTTGCCGCTCACCTGGGTGCCGAGCATGTGGGTGGGACGCCAGCCGGTCCACTGGCCCCCGCGCACGTGGCGCTCGCCCTCGCCGGTGCGTCGCGCGACCATCAGCAGCAGCGTCATCGCGAGATCGGCCGTAGCGTCGGTCAGCACGTCGGGCGTGTTGGCGACGGCGATGCCGCGCGCCTTGGCGGCCTCGACGTCGATGTTGTTGAAGCCCACGCCGAAGTTGGCGATCAGCTTGAGCCGGCGCGGCTCCGCCGACAGCACGTCGGCCGTCACCTTGTCCGTCACCGTCGGCAGCAGGGCATCGGCGGTCCGCACCGCCTCGCGCAGCCCCTCCGCCGTGAGCGGCCGGTCTTCGGGATTGAGCCGTGCGTCGAATGCCCGGGTCAGCGCCTCGTGCACCGCCTCCGGGAGCCGCCGCGTCACGACCACCACCGGGCGGGCGCTCACGTGCCGACCGCCACGCGCCTCGAGAGCGAATCCAGCACCCGTCTGGCCGTGGCGCCGAGATCGGCGGGGCTGGGCACGACGGTCAGTCCGGCGCCACGCATGATTTCCACCTTCTCCGCCGCGCTCTCCCCGAAAGCCCGGATGATCGCGCCGGCGTGGCCCATCCGGCGGCCCTTCGGCGCCGTCAACCCCGCGACGTAGCCGATCACCGGCTTCCGCATGTTCTCCTTGGCGAACAGCGCCGCCTCCGCCTCCTGCGGCCCGCCGATCTCGCCGATCATCATGACGGCCTCGGTCTCCGGATCCTCCTCGAACAGCTTGAGCATGTCCACGAACGAGCTGCCGTTGATCGGGTCGCCGCCGATGCCCACGCTCGTGCTGACGCCGACGCCGAGCTCCTTCATCTGCGACGCGGCCTCGTAGCCGAGCGTACCGGAGCGGGTCACGAGCCCCACCGTGCCCCGCTGGTAGATGTGCCCCGGCATGATGCCGAGCATCGCCTTCCCCGGACTGATGATTCCGGCGCAGTTGGGGCCGATGGCCGTGGACCGTCGCTCCTTGGGATACCGCCACAGATACCGCTTCACCATCATCATGTCCTGCGCGGGGATCCCGTCGGTGATGGCGCAGATGAGCCGGACCCCCGCATCGGCCGCCTCCATGATCGAGTCGGCACAGAACGCTGCGGGCACGAAGATGATGGTCGCCTCGGCTCCGGTCTCCTTCACCGCCTCCTTCACGGTGTTGAAGACCGGCCGGTCGAGATGGCGGCGCCCGCCCTTTCCCGGGGTCACCCCGCCCACGAGCTGGGTCCCGTAGGCGATCATCTCCTTCCCGTGGAAGGTTCCCTTGTCGCCGGTGAAGCCCTGGATGATGACGCGGGTGCGTTCGTCGATCAGGATGCTCATGGCTTTCCGTTCCCGGCCGTGCTGCCCGAGGCCTTGAGGGCGGCCACGACCTTCTCGGCCGCCTCGGTAAGGGTGTCGGCGGTGGCGAGCTCGAGTCCGCTGTCCCGCAGGATCTCGCGGCCCTCCTCCACGTTGGTGCCGGCGAGCCGCACGACGAGGGGCACGGCCGGCTGCAGTTCCTTGACGGCGCTCACCACGCCTTGCGCCACCCAGTCGCACCGGTTGATGCCGGCGAAGATGTTCACCAGGATCGCCTTGACCTTGGGATCGGCCAGCACCAGGCGGAAGGCGTTGCAGACCTTCTCCGGCGATGCCCCGCCGCCGACATCGAGGAAGTTGGCGGGCGAGCTGCCCGCGTGCTTGATCAGATCCATGGTGCCCATCGCCAGGCCGGCGCCGTTCACGATGCAGCCGATCTCGCCGTCGAGCGCCACGTAGTTGATGCCGTATTCCGCGGCCTGCGACTCGCGCGGGTCCTCCTCGGCGTAGTCGCGCAGCTCGCTCACGTTGGGCCGGCGGAACAGGGCGTTGTCGTCGAACGTCATCTTGCAGTCGAGCGCCAGGAGCTGCCCGTCCGAGGTGGCCACGAGGGGGTTGATCTCCACCATGGTGGCGTCCAGGTCGCGGAACGCACGATAGCAGCCGAGCAGCGTGGTGACGGCGCGGGTCACCTGTGCCGGCTCCAGGCCCAGCGCGAAGGCGATCTCGCGCGCCTGGAACGACGTGAGCCCCACCGCCGGCTCGACCACCGAGCGGATGATCGCCTCCGGCGAGCGCTCGGAGATCTCCTCGATCTCCATCCCGCCCTCGGCGGAGGCCACGATCATCGTCCGCTCGCTCTTCCGGTCGAGTACGAAGCCGAGGTAGATCTCGCGCTCGATCGGGACCGCGGCCTCGACGTAGAGCCGGTGTACCGTGCGCCCCTCGGGGCCGGTCTGGTGCGTCACCAGGCGCTTCCCGAGCAGCGCCTTGGCCGCCTGGCGCACCTCGTCCTCGTTGGAGCAGAGCTTGATCCCGCCCGCCTTGCCGCGCGCGCCGGAATGGATCTGCGCCTTCACTGCCCAGCGGGCGCCGCCGATCTCCGAGGCGCGGTAGACCGCCTGCTCGGGGCTGTACGCCACGCCGCCACGCGGGATCGCGACGCCGAAGCCGGCCAGCAGCTCCTTGGCCTGGTACTCGTGGATGTCCATGGTGGAAGTCTCGTCAGTCGTGAGTCGTGAGTCGTGAGGCGTGAGGTGCAGTCGCGGGTCGCGGGTCGCGAATGGCAGAGGTGAGACTCACGACCTACGACCCACGACTCACGACTGCTTCATGCGTCCGAACGACATTCTGCGCCATCCGCGCCGATGCCGCGTCGATCATCTTGCCGTCGAGTTGCGCCGCGCCGCGCCCGTCCCGCGCCGCTTCGTCGAGCGCGGCCAGGATCCGGCCCGCCCGCTCCACCTCGGCGGCCGGCGGGCTGAACACTTCGTTGGCCAGGGCGATCTGCGATGGGTGGATTGCCCACTTCCCCTCGATGCCGAGCGCCGCGCCCCGCCGGGCGGAGAGCCGGTAGCCGTCGGGGTCCTTGAAGTCGCCGAACGGTCCGTCGATCGGCCGGAGCCCGTACGCCCGGCACGCCACGATCATCCGCGAGAGCGCGGCGTGCCACTGGTCGCCCGGGTAATCGGGGTTGAGGCCGCCGATCACGACGGTGCGCGCCCGGACACTCGCGGAGTAGTCCGCCACCCCGAAGTGCATCGCCTCGAGCCGCGGGCTCGACTGCGCGATGGCCTCGACGTTGGCCATGCCGAGCGCGGTCTCGATGAGCACGTCGATGCCGATCCGGTGCTCGATCCCCTTCGCCGCCTCGATCTGGGTGAGCAGCGCATCGACCAGGTACACATCGGCCGGCACGCCGACCTTGGGGATGAGGATCGTGTCGAGCCGGTGGCCGGCCTGCTCCACCACGTCCACCAGATCCCGATACATGTAGTGCGTGTCGATCCCGTTGATGCGGACGCAGATCGTCTTGCCGCGCCCGCGCCAGTCGTGCTCGAGCAGTCCCCGGATCACGTTTGTCCGGGCCTGCTCCTTGTCCCCGGGGGCGACGGCGTCCTCGAGATCGAGAAATACGTAGTCCGCCTCGCCCGCGAGCGCCTTGACGAACAGTGCCGGACTGGAGCCCGGCACCGCCAGCTCGCTGCGCTGCAGCCGCTGGCGGGCGGGCTCGTAACGCGTATGGCTCATCGCGCCGCGCCGGCGGTGGCCTTCTCCTTGGCCGCCGGCGCGGCGGGCTGCGCGTCGGGCGCGCGCGGTGGAAGGTCGCGCTTGGGGAGCGGCTTGGCCGTGCCGCGCCACGACTCCTCCGCGGCCGCCACCCCGCTGCCGGGCGTAATCTTGATTCCCGCGTCCCGCATCGCCATCTCGGCGCCCGCCAGTCCGCCCAGCAGCATGAGCTCGTTCAGGTCGCCCAGGTGGCCGATCCGGAACAGTTTCCCGGACATGCGGGCCAGGCCCGCGCCGAGTGCCAGGTTGTAGCGGCGGTAGGCGATGTCGATGACTTCGGCTGCGTTGACGCCCGCCGGCACCATCACGGCGCTCACGGTGTCCGAGTACCACCGCGGCTCCTTGGCGCAGAGCTGCAGTCCCCAGCCCTTCACCGCCGCGCGCGTTCCCTCGGCCAGCCGGTGGTGGCGGGCGAAGATGTTCTCGAGACCTTCCTCGAAGATCATCGCCAGCGACTCGCGCAGCCCGTACAGCAGGGAGAGCGCGGGCGTATACGGGAAGTAGCCGGTGGCGTTGGCCTTCCGCATGTCCGCAAAATCGAAGTAGCAGCGCGGCAGCTTGGCCGATTCGTAGAGCGCGGCGGCCTTGGGGCTCACCGCCACGATGCCCAGGCCGGCGGGGAGCATCAACCCCTTCTGCGATCCCGTCACGGCGCAGTCCACGCCCCACTCGTCCATCCGGAAGTCGATGCTGCCGATCGAGCTCACCCCGTCCACCATGAGGAGAGCCGGATGCCGGGCGTCGTCGAGCGCCTTCCGCATCCCTCCCACGTCGCTGGTCACGCCCGTGGCGGTCTCGTTGTGAGTGAAGAGCACGGCCTTGATCTCATGGGCCCGGTCGGCGGCGAGCGCCTCGTGGAGCCGCTCGATCGGCGCCCCCTCGCCCCACTCGGTCTCCAGGATGTCCACCTTGAGGCCAAGGCGCTGGGCCATGTCGATCCAGAGATAGCTGAACTGCCCGAAGCGCGCCGCGAGCACGCGGTCCCCCGGGCTCAGCGTGTTCGACAGCGAGGCTTCCCACGCGCCGGTGCCGCTCGAGGGGAAGATGTATGCCTGGCCTTTGGTGGTCTTGAAGATCTTCTTGAGGTCCTCGAGCACCGGAGTCGCCAGCGACGGAAAGTCCGACGACCGGTGGTCCTCCATCGCGACGTGCATGGCGCGAAGGATTCGATCGGGCGTATTCGTGGGACCCGGAACGAGGAGAAAGTTGCGGCCGGCCATGCGCGGAACCTCTCGGTGGGAGAAAGAACGAGGCCGAGGCAGGTCGCCTCCGCCGGATGTTAGTACATTGCAGGCGACCCTGCCTGCATTTTTATACGTCAGTCGATGTATACCACTTTGTGCTTTTTTTCACAAGGCTAGATCTTGCCCGCTTCCCCGGCTCTCCCTCCCACCGAGACCCATCCCCACGACCTGCTGCTGGAGCTGTACGCGGCCGCCACCCGCGCGGTCGACCCGATGCCCGCGCTCGCGGCACGATTGGCCGGGCTGGAGCGCGACACGGGCCGGCGCCCCTGGCTGCTCGCCCTGGGCAAGGCGGCGGAGCCGATGGCGCGCCAAGCGGTGGACACCCTCGCCCGCTCCGGGATCGAACCGGCAGGCGGGCTCGCCGTGCCGCCCGCCGCCCACCCCGCCCCGCACCCGCGTATCCGCGTCGTGCCCGGCGATCATCCCGAACCGGGCGCGCGCTCGCTCGCTGCCGCCGAGGCGCTCGCCCGGATCGCCGGGGCGATCGGGGCGGAAGACGAGGTGTGGGTCCTGCTCTCGGGCGGCGCCTCCAGCCTCCTGGCCGCCCCGATCGATGGCGTCTCGCCGGACGAGCTCCGCGCGCTCTACGCCCTGCTCCTCGGGTCCGGACTCGACATCACCGCCATGAACCGCATCCGGAAGCGCTTCTCCCGCTGGGGCGGCGGGCGGCTGGCCCGTGCGCTCGCGCCGGCCCGGGTCCGTGTGTTCGTCGTTTCCGACGTGATCGGCGACGATCTGGCCTCCATCGGCTCCGGCCCCTGCGTTCCCGATTCGGCCACCGCCACCGAGGTGCGCGGCCTGCTCGAAGATGCGGGTCTCTGGGAGCGCGTCCCCGATGCCGTCCGCCGCGAACTGCTGGCGGCGGAGTCGGGGGAAACGGCGGAAACGCCAAAGCCCGGAGACCAGGCCTTCGCGCGGGTCACCCACGACCTGATTGCCAGTAATCGCCTGGCCGTTGACGCGGCGGCCGCACGTGCCGCGGCGTTGGGCCTCGTTCCGGAAGTGGCGCGGGCGCCGCTTGCGGGAGAGGCGACGAGGGCCGGAGAGCGTATCGCCGCTACGCTTTTACAACATTGCGGCCGCGGTGAGATCGCGCAACACTCGCCGCACTCTCCGCGACGGTGCTTCGTCTGGGGCGGCGAGACCACGGTCACCCTGGGCGACATGCGTCCCGGCATCGGCGGCCGCTGCCAGGAGCTGGCGCTCGCGGCCGCCCGCGTGCTCGCCGGCGCGCCTCCGCAGGTGGCGCTCCTGGCCGCCGGCACGGACGGGCGCGATGGTCCCACCGACGCCGCCGGCGCCATCGTGGACGGCGCGACGTGGTCGGCGATCGCGCGTGCCGGCCGCGACCCCGCCCGCGATCTCGCCGCGCACGACGCCTATCCCGCCCTCGATGCGGCGGCCGCGCTGATTCGGACAGGGCTTACGGGAACGAACGTGATGGATGTAGTGATCGGGGTAAGTTGAGGAAGGACGGAAAGACGGAAGGACGGAAAGACGGAAGGCCGCCTGGCTCACCGCGCTCAGCCCTTCCAACACTCCGTCCTTCCGTCCTTCCGTCCTCAAGGATGCAGCGGTAGCCGCGGCCGGTAGTCCTGTCCGAGCAGCACGGTCACGTCCACCCGCCGGAGCGTGTCGGGATCGACCGCGACGCGTCCGACGCCGAGTCCCTCGGCCACGTCCCGTCCCTGTCCCGGATCGCCCTGCCGGACGAGGATGCGGGTCGAGTCCGCCGCCGGGCCCGTGGCGAAGAACACGACGTCCAGCCCCTTGGCGCGCAGCGCGCGGGTGGCGGCACGGGCGAGTCCGGGCCGCCGGGTCCCGTTCAGTACCTCCACTCGGATGCGGCGACCCGGGCCCGGGATGGGATACGCATGCCCGGCCACCTGCTCGGGACGCGGCCGCAGAATGAGGGCGAGCACGCTCAGGAGCGCGAACACGGCGGCCAGCGTCAGCGCGACGCGGACGACTCGACGAGACTGTTCCAGAAGCCCACCGTTGAATCGAGAAGCGGCCATCCCGACCGGACCACGTGGGCGATCCGCTCCCCCGCGACCTCGGCAAGCACGCCGGCCGGGTCCGAGGGGAAGCGCGCTGCCAGCTCGGCCCGATGCTCGCGCTCGAACGGCCGGCCGGGCTCCAGATAGTCGGCGCAGTAGAGTACCCGCCCCACCATGTCCCACCCGGCGTAGCCCACGGAGTGATAGCGGACCGCATCGAGCACGCCGCGGTCGCGCTCTCCCTCGGCTTCCGCGCACGCCGCGCTCGCGGGTCCGTGGCGCAGCTCGGGGGGGCCCGGCGCGTCCGGCGCCCAGCGGTCGAGCGCGGCGCCGTCGCGGAGCGCGTCGTGCAGCCAGACAGCTCTGAGCCAGCGGCGGCGCTCGGCTTCGGGCACGCTCATCCGCGCCGCCCACTGCCCGGCCAGCGCGGCCACGCGTTCCACGTGCGCCAGACGCTCGGGGCTCACCTCCGCCCAGGCCGGGAGCCGCGGGTCCGCAGGCCGCGTCAACCGAGCCCCTCGCCGAGGACGATGTTGTCGATCAGCCGAGTCCGTCCCAGCCGCGCGGCGAGCGCCACCACCGTCGCCGCGTCGACGGTGTCCACGGGCGCGAGCGTGCGCGGTTCCACCGCCGCCAGGTACTCCACGGCAACCGACGGCTCGGTCTCGAGCACCCGGCGCGCGGCGGCGGCTACGTCGCCGGCCCGGGACGCGCCCGCGCGGAACGCCTCGTGCGCGGCCCCGAGGGCCGCGCTCAACACCCGGGCGCGCCGCCGCTCGTCCGGCTCGAGGTAGGCGTTCCGGCTGCTGAGCGCGAGGCCATCGGGCTCGCGCACCGTCGGGACCACCACCACCTCCACCGGCCAGTCGAGGTCACGCACCATCTGCCGGATCAGGGTGGCCTGTTGTACGTCCTTCCGCCCGAACGCGGCCAGATCGGGCTCGACCAGGTGGAAGAGCTTGGCCACCACCGTGAGCACGCCGGTGAAGTGGCCCGGCCGCGCCGCGCCTTCCCACCGGTCGGCGGTCGCCCCCGGTACGACACGGATCTCCGACCCCGGCGGGTACATGACCGCCTCCGAGGGAACGAACAGCGCATCCACGCCACGCTCCTGCGCCAGCCGGCGGTCGTGCGGAAGATCGCGCGGGTAGCGGGCCAGATCCTCGGTCGGGCCGAACTGCAGCGGATTCACGAAGATGCTCATGACCACCGCATCCGCCCGCCGGCGTGCCTCGTCCACCAGCGCGAGGTGGCCGGCATGGAGAAACCCCATCGTCGGGACCAGGGCCACGCGGCGACCGGCACCGCGCTGGGCGCGCACCCAGCCGCGCAGCCCGGCGACGTCGGCGAGTTCGATCATGGAAGACGGCGCGTTCAGTCGAAGCTGTGTTGCGGCCCGGGATAGCTCCCCTCCCGCACCTCGGACGCATAGGCCCGAACGGCGGTGCGCACCGCCTCGCCCAGCTCGGCGTAGCGCTTGAGGAACTTCGGGTTGAACCCCTGGTTGAGGCCGAGCATGTCGTGCAGCACCAGCACCTGGCCGTCGCAGCCGGGCCCGGCGCCGATCCCGATCGTCGGAATCGTGAGGGCGGCGGTGATGCGCCGGGCGAGCGGGGCCGGCAGCAGCTCGAGCACGATTCCGCACGCACCCGCCTCCTCGAGCGCTTCCGCGTCGGCGAACAGCCGGTCCGCCGTCGCCTGGTCGCGCCCCTGCACCCGGTAGCCGCCGAGCGCGTGCACCGACTGGGGCGTGAGCCCGAGATGGCCGAGGACCGGGATCCCGCGGTCCACCAGGGCACGCACCGTCTCGGCCATCGGCCGGCCGCCTTCGAGCTTGACGCCATGGGCGCCGCTCTCCTGCAGCACCCGTCCCGCGTTCCGGATCGCCTCGGCCACGGACACCTGGTACGTGAGGAAGGGGAGATCCACGAAGACGAGCGTGCGGCCACTGCCGCGCCGCACCGAGGCCGCGTGATAGATCATCTGGTCCAGCGTGGCGCTCAGCGTCGAGTCGCGGCCCGCGAGCACCTGGTTGAGCGAGTCGCCCACCAGGAGGACGTCCACGTCCGCCTGCTCCAGCAGCCGCGCGAACGCCGCGTCGTAGCAGGTCAGCATCACGATCGGCCGTCCCGCCGCCTTCATGGCGAGGAGGTCGGGCACCGTGAGGGGGCGTGCGTCAGCGCTCATGGATTCAAGCTCCGCCAGCTCTCGCAGCCAGAAGTCTCGGTTGGGCAGCTCGGGATGGGGAATGATAAGGCCGGGCTCCGCCACGCGCCGACCGCCGTAGCGCACGATGTCGAGATCGAGCGTACGGGCGCCCCAGTGCTCCGTGCGGGTCCGGCCTGCGGCGCGCTCGATCGCCTGGCAGGCCTCGAGCAGCTCGCGCGGGCCGAGCCGGGTCTCCAGGAGCACCATCTGGTTGAGATAGGGCGGCTGCGCCATGCCGCCGAGCGGCGGCGTCTCCTCCACCCGCGAGGCCGCCGCCAGGCGGGTGGCGGGCAGGGACGCGAGCGCCGCACGAGCCGCATCGAGCTGCGCCGCCCGATCCCCAAGGTTGCTCCCGAGCGCGACGAACGCGCGCTCGGCCGCGGGCCCGCCCATGTCAGGTCTCGGCGATGAAGTGGCGGGCGATCCGCTGCAGGTCGGAGGCGACGTCGCTCAGCTCACGGATGGCGCGTTCGAGATCCGCCTGGCCCGCGGCCGCGTCACTGGCCCGGCGCGCGAGCGCTTCGGTCTCGCTCAGCGTGCGGGCGGAGCCGGCGGCGACCCGGCGGATCTGCCCGGTGAGGCCGTCCACCGCCCGCAGTTGCTCGCCGGCGGTGACGGCGATGGCTCGCGCGTGCCGGCCCGCGTCGCCGGTGGCGCCGACGATCGCGTCGAGGGCGCGCGCGGCGTCGGCGCTCAGCTCCTCGACGCCGGTCACCGCTTCGCGCCCGCGCTGCATCTGGTTCGATACGGCGGAGACCTGCGTGGCGATCTCCTCGAGCAGCACCCGCGCTTCGCCGGCCGCGTGCAGGCTCTGGGCGGCGAGATCGCGCACCTCGTCGGCCACGACGGCGAAGCCGCGGCCGTCCGCACCGGCTCGCGCCGCCTCGATGGCGGCGTTGAGCGCGATCAGGTTCGTGAGGTCGGCGATCTCCCGGATGGTGCCGATGAAGCCCTTGATGCGGCTGGTCATCGCCCCCAGGCTCGCGACGTGGTCCGCGCTCGCGCTGACGAAGCCGTTGAGCCCGACGAGCCGGTCGATCGCCTGGCCGATTACCGCGCGGTTCTGCACCGCCACCTGCGCGGCGTTGCCGCTCGCCTCGGCGGCCAGCGCGCCCTGATCCGCCATGATCCGGGTTGCCGCGTCCAGGGAGTCGGTGGCCTGGAGGCCGCCGGCCACGAAGCTCTCCATCTCACCGGCGCCCTGCCGCATGCCGTGCGACGCGTCGGCCAGGGCGAGTGCGGACGCGCCCAGCGACTCGGTCACCCGGACCAGCGCGGACACCTGCTGGCCGATCTGCTCCACCGTCCCGAGCAGCGGGCGCCGCAGCTCGGCGATGTGGATCGCCGTCGCGATCTGGTGGCCCAGCGTGTTGAGCGCGGTGAGATCCTTGGAACCGTAGGCGTGGCGCTTCGGATGATCCACCTCCACCGTGCCGAGGAGCTCCTCGCCGAACCGGATCGGGTGGATGATCAGGCTTCCGACCTCCGGCATCGGAAGTCTGACGTCCGGATCCGTCCTCACGTCCTTGAGCACCACGTCCCGGCGCTCCTCGACCGCCTGCGCCCGGAACGGGCCGGCGCCCTCGGGCGGGGGGCCCCGGTCGGCGCGACCCATCGCGCCGCGATACGCCAGCGTCGGCGTGCCCTCCACCAGCCGGTAGATTCGGAAGTCGCCCCAGTCGAGCAGGCGATTGGCCAGCCGCTCGATCTGGTCGAACGAGCCCTGCAGGGTGGAGTTGCTGGCGATCGCCGCCTCCATCA
>DATAHW010000054.1:0-9316 GCA_036262935.1 Gemmatimonadales bacterium
CCTCGCTCCGCTCGGGATGACAGTGCCGCTGCCCGCTCACCGCTGCCCGCTCACCGCTCACCGCTTCCCGCTCACCGCTCACCGCTCACCGTACACCCCACCCCTTCGATAGCTCTCGTCCAGCAACTCCACCGGATGCACCACGCGGACGCGCAGGCCGGCGGCGCGGAGGCCGGCGCCGATCTGCATGAGGCAGCCGGGATTTCCCGTGGCGACGATGTCGGGGAGAGGGTCGGCTTCGGCGAAGCTCTCGATCTTGAGGTCGAGGACGGCGCGGGCCATGGCGGGGCGGACGATGGAATAGATGCCGGCGCTGCCGCAGCACTTGTCGGAGCTGGGCAGCAGGCGGAGCCGAAGGGACGGGATGGCGCCGAGCACGGCGAGCGGGGCGGCCTGCACGCGCTGCGCGTGCTGCAGGTGGCACGGGGCGTCGTAGGCCACGTCGAGCGGGAGCGGGCCGCCGGGCCGCGGACCCGCCTGGGCGAGGAGCTCGGAGACGTCGCGCACCCTGGCCGCCAGCGCGGCGGCCGCCTCGGTGCCGAGCAGGTGGCCGTATTCCTTGAGCAGCGCGCCGCAGCCGGCGCTGTTGACGACGATGTAGTCGGCCGAGTCCGTCAGGGCCGCCACATTCAGGCGCGCCAGTGCCTCGGCGCTCGCGCGGTCGCCGGCGTGCTCGTGGAGCGCGCCGCAGCAGGCCTGGCCCGCCGGCTCGATGACGCGGTAGCCATTGGCCTCGAGCGTGCGGACGGTGGCGTCGTGGACGTGGTCGAACAGCGTATCCATGACGCAGCCGCGGAAGAGGGCGACGGTGGGAGCGGACGGACGGACGGAGGGACCGGGGGACGGAGAGAATCCTTGGCCCGTCATCCCGAGGGAAGCGAGGGATCGGCTCACTCCGGAGGCCGAACTCGGCCCGGCAAGATCCCTCGCTTCGCTCGGGACGACAGTGTCGGCGGGAGACCGCGGCTCCGTCGCCGCGAGCATTCCCATGCCGAACCCTGTCCGGCTCCCGCCCGCGAGCAGCCGCGGCACCCCCGTCCCCCGCAGCAGACGAGCCGCCGTGAACAGCGGACGCCAGAGCCACTCGCGCCGGAAGACGGCGAGCACGGCGGCGGCGAGCGGCGAGAGGCGGCGCGTGGCGAAGAGTTGCTCGCGGGCGGTCTGGATGCCGCGACCGTAGCCGACGCCGGACGGGCACACGGGCTCGCAGCCGAGGCAGCCGAGGCAGGCATCGAGGTGCTGGACGAGCGCGTCGTCCCCAGGACCGAGCTCGCCGCGCTCGAGTGCGCGCATGAGCACGATGCGCCCGCGCGGGCTGTCGGCCTCGTCGCCCGTGGCCAGATAGGTCGGGCACGCCGGCAGGCAGAACCCGCAGTGGACGCAGGGGTCGAGGGAGCTGTAGTCCGGAGTGGTCGTCATCGAGTGCGCCGCGCCGGGCAGCCGTCAGGTGAATCGGATCCACTCGTGTGCGAGGGACAGCACCTATCGCTCACCGTCCCCCCCGCTCCCCTCCAGCGCCACCTGCAGGCACTGCCCCGGATCGAACGTGTCCCGGAGCTGACCCACGAGCTGGCCCACGCCTTCGCGATACGCGCCGAAGTGGCCCAGCGCGCGGCGCACGGGCCAGGGCGCGCGCTCCAGCGTCATGGGAATCTCGCGGCTGGCGGCGGCGCGGCGGACGGCGCGGAGGCGCTCGACCGGGGCGTCTCCGGTCCAGCGGATCATGCCCGAGCCGGCGCCGGCGGAGAGGAGGTTGTCGTCCAGATCGTGGGCCAGGAGGTCGATGGTATCGTCCACGCCATTGCCCAGGACGCCCAGGCGGAGCGTGACGGGGCCACCCTGGCTGCCGCGGGCCACCAGGCTCCAGAAAGGCGCGGTCTTGTCCGGCGTGAGCGGCTGCCAGGAGAGGTTGCCGATGGGCGCGAGCCGGCGCACGTCGCCCTGCACGGCCGCGTCGGTGCCGACGAACCGCACGGCGAGCACCCAGTCGGCCTCCGCGGCCAGCGCGGGCGAGACCAGCTCGAGCGCCGCCGGCACCAGCTCGGCCGCCATCACGTCGCGCGCGGCGGAGGTGAGGGTGTCGCGCATGCCGCGCGCCAGGAGCGTCACGTCGGCGCGGGGCAGGGCGCGCAGCCGGAGATGGGCCTCGGCGATGATGCCGAACCCGCCGAAGCCGCCGACCTGGAGCTTGGTGAGATCGTACCCCGCGACGTTCTTGACCACGCGACCGCCCGCATTCACCAGCCGCCCGTCCCCGGTCGCGACGGTGCAGCCGAGGACGTGGTCGCGCACGGGACCGAAGCCGTGGCGGAGGGGGCCGGCGGTGGCCGTCGCCATGATCGAGCCGAGACTCCGCTCGGGGCGGCCCGGCGGATCGAGGGCGAGCCACATCCCCTCGTCGGCCAGCCGCCGCCGGAGCGCCTCGAGCGGCGTGCCGGCCTGCACGGTCGCGACCAGGTCGGCGGGGCTCACCGAGACCACCTGGTCGAGCGCGCGCGTGCTCACGGCCAGGTCGGCCGGCGCGTCGGCCGGGAGCCAGGTGCCCTGGCCTTCGATGCGGATCTTCCAGCCCTCGTCGTGCGCCAGGCGGCAGACGAGCGAGAGCGCGTCGGCCGAGTCGGGGATGGCGCGCGGGAGCCCCGCGGCATCGCGCTCGACGCCGGCCGTGCCGAGCAGCGCGCGAAGGCGGCCATGGACGACGTCGCTCACAGCCGCGCTCCGGGCGCCGCACGCCACTCGCGACAGGCGTGGATGGGAACGACCTTCCCCGGGTTGGCGCGCTCGGCCGGATCGAACACGCGCCGCACCGCGCGCATCGCGCCGAGGGTTTCGGCGTCGAAGATGAGCGGCATGTAGCCCAGCTTGTCGGAGCCGACGCCGTGCTCGCCGGTGATGCTGCCGCCGGCCTCGACACACGCGGCCATGATCTCGGTGCAGGCCACGTGCACCCGCCGGACCACGTCCGCGTCGCGCCGGTCGAACGAGATGTTGGGGTGCAGGTTGCCGTCGCCCGCGTGGAAGACGTTGCTGATGCTGAGCGCGTGGCGGTCGCGGATCTCGGCGATCCGGTCCATGATGTCGGGCAGCGCGGAGCGGGGCACCACGGCGTCCTGCACTGCCAGGTCGGGGGCGATGCGGCCCATCGCGCCGAACGCCTTCTTCCGCCCCTGCCAGAGCCGCGCGCGGTCGCCCGGGGTGGAGGCGCTCCGCACCGCGCGGGCGCCGCGCTCGAGCAGGATCGCCTGCACGATGTCCGCCTCCGCCGCGACCGCGTCGGCCTGGCCGTCGAGCTCGACCAGGAGCACCGCGGCGGCGTCCGTCGGGTAGCCCGCGGCGTAGATGGACGCCTCGACCGCGGCGACGCAGGCGCGATCCATCATCTCCATCGCCGCGGGCACGATCCCGGTCGCGATGACCGACGACACCGCCTCGCTCGCCGCGCGCACGGTGGGGAAGTCGGCCAGCATGGTGCGGACGCTGGGCGGCAGCGGCTCGAGGCGGACGGTGATCGCGGTGGCGATCCCGAACATTCCCTCGCTGCCGACGAACAGCCCCACCAGGTCCGGCCCCCACGGCTCTCCGTGGGGCGAGCCGAGCCGGATCTCGGAGCCGTCGGGCAGGACGACGTCGAGCTGCACGATGTGGTTGGTGGTGACACCGTACTTGAGGCAGTGGGGGCCGCCCGCGTTCTCGGCGACGTTGCCGCCGACGGTGCAGGCGGACTGGCTGGACGGATCGGGCACGTAGTAGAGGCCGAGCGGTGCGACCGCCTCGGACAGCCGGGCGTTGACCACGCCGGGCTCCACCACCGCGCGCCGGCGCGCCCGATCCACCGAAAGGATCCGGTTCAGCCGCGTCAGAGAGACGAGCACCGCGTCCGGATCCGCCACCGCGCCACCGGAAAGCCCCGTCCCCGCGCCGCGGGCGACGAACGGCACGCCGGTCAGGTGGAGCAGGCGAACGATCTCCCGCACCTGCGCGGCCGTTCCCGGCATCACGACCGCGCCGGGATAGGACTCGCGGGTCGGCAGCCCGTCCATGGTGTACGTCCGGAGCTCGGCCCGCCGGTGGCGGACCCACTTCGGCCCCACGATCCGGCCGAGTCCCTCGATCAGCGCGGGTCCGATCATGCCGTGGTGATGCCCGGGTGCGCGTGCCCCCGGCCATTGCCATGCGCGCGTCGGTGCACCACGAGCGCGCGCTCGGCGGCCGTGGTGAGCGTGGGGAGCACGAGCAGCAGGGCCTCGACCCGCCGCGCGGTCGAACGCTCGGCGAGGAGGCGCTGCTTGCTCTCGGCGCCGAGCTCGACGCCCGCGGCCGCGTGGAACGAGAGGGCGAGCGCATCGTCCGGCAACTCGAGATCGAGCGGCGCCGCGTCGCCGAGCTCACGCACGAGCGCCGCATACCGGCTGAACTGCTCGCGCAGTCTCGCCGTGCGCTCTTCGGCGGGAGCGGTGCCCGGGCGGTCCTCGAACGGTTGGACTGCCGCGACGAAGTAGGGTGTGCCCTCCTCCAGTATCCGCGAGACGACGAACCGCTCCGCTCCGAGCACCACGATGTTGGAGCGGCCTTCCGGGAGCTCCTGGTTCACCCGCACCTCGGCCGCGCAGCCGACCGTGCCGGGTGCCGGCGCCGCATCATCGGGGGCGAGTGGCGTGATCCCGAAGCGCCGATCGCCATCGAGGCAGTCGGCGAGCATCCGGCGGTAGCGCGGCTCGAAGATGTGGAGCGGGAGTGGGGTGCCGGGGAACAGGACCACGGGGAGAGGGAAGATTGGGAGGCGGGCGGGCATGCGTGGGAATCTAGCCTTGCGGCGGGGGGTCGGGGATCGCGCGCTGGCGCGCGCGACGCGGCGCCGGGGGGCCTCACGCCGGTCGCTGCAGTGGGCTTCGACCTCGGAGATCGCGCAGAGAACCGGAGGCCCACTGACGCTCCCTCTGTGAGGCCCCGCGCCTAAGGCCTACGAAAGCCCAACGGGCGGCCCGGGCGAGGCGCCTTCACGCCGTCGCCCAGCACCGCCCGTCCCCCGTCCTACCAACCTTCCGTCCTTCCGTCAAGCCGCTCCCCAGAACCCCCGGAGCGACCGCACGTCGGGACTGTCCCGCAGCTTCTCGAACGCGCGCTCCCGGATCTGGCGGATCCGCTCGCGGGTGACGCCCAGGAGCTCGCCGATCTTCTCCAGGGTGAGCGCTTCGGAGCCCTCCTCGAGCCCGTAGTAGAGCGACAGGATCTTGCGCTCGCGCGGGGTGAGATGGCGCTCGAAGATCCGGTCGATGAACTCGCGCTGCAGGCGGCAGTCGGTCATCTCCTCGATCTCGCCGCCGCCGGTGCCGGCCACCCGCTCGCCGAAGGTGCTGGCGCTCCGGTCCTGCCGTTCGACGGGGGCGTCGAGGGAGACTTCGGTCGAGGTCATCCGGCGGGCGCTCCGGATGTTGTCCACCGTGTCGTTGAGCGCCGTGGCCACTTCCTGGTCGGTGGGCTCGCGGCCCAGCTCCTGGGCCAGGAACGCCTGCGCACGGGACATGCGCACCAGGGCCGAGTTCTGGTTGAGGGGGATGCGGACGCTCCGGGTCTGCTCGGCCAGCGCCTTGAGGACCGCCTGGCGCACCCACCAGACGGCGTAGGAGATGAACTTCACGCCGTGGTCGGGGTCGAACTTCTTGACCGCCTTCAGCAGCCCCTCGTTGCCGATGGCCACCAGCTCGGAGAGATCGAGCCCGTGCCCCTGATACTTCTTGACGTAAGAGATGACGAACCGGAGGTTGGCCGTCACCAGCCGCTCGGCCGCGGTCTCGTCGCCGGCCAGGGCCCGCCGGGCCAGACGCTTCTCCTCTTCCTGGTCGGAGATCATCGGGAGCTTCTGGATGTCCAGGAGGTACTGATCGAAGGCGCCGGACGGAGCGGAACGGACCAGCATACGAGCCTTCGTACGAACATGGGCCATGGTCGAACCCCGGGCGTGGAGCCAAACGGTCGGCGATGTGGGTGCTGAAGCGGCCGGGAAGGCCGAGGAGAGAGGGAACGAATATAGGAATCGGGGGGACGGCGGTCAAGCAAGCGAAGTAATCCACATCACAAATGCTTTCCGACGAGCCGGTTCCCCGATTTCTCCACGGCCACCCGGGAGACGCTGCCGGACTGCCCGGGCCCGTGGGAATGTAAGAACTTGCAGTATTTGCGGTTGACTTGAGCGCGCCGGGCGGGCGCTGGTCCAGCTTGCCGGCCCGTCGCGCCGGGCCAGGTGTCCGCCTCAGGCGGTTGGAGTCGGCGCGATCACTCCGAGCGCCCGCCGGATGGCTTCCACCGGCGCCTCCCGGGTCCAGCCCCCTGCGGGATCCATCGAGCCGAGCGCGCGGGGGAACGCGAAACGCACCCGCGCGCCACGGTTCTTCTTGTCGGTGCCCATCGCACGCACCAGCGCCTCCTCCTCCAGCGGCACGGGGAGCCTGACGGGCAGCCCGAACCGGCCGAGCAGGTCCGCGACGCGGGTGCCGAGTCCGGACGGCGCCACGCCGAGCGCCTCGGCGAGCGCGCACTCCGCCACCAGGCCCAGCGCCACGGCTTCGCCGTGGGGGATCGCGTAGGCCGAGACCTGCTCCAGCGCGTGGGCGACCGTATGGCCGGCATTGAGGATGGCGCGTCGGCCCTCTTCCCGCTCGTCTCCGCTCACCACGTCGGCCTTGAGCTCGACGCTCCGGCGGACGAGCTGCGTGAGCGCCGCCTCGTCGCGCCGGAGCAGGGCTCCGGCCTCGCGCTCCATCCAGCCGAAGTACTCCGCGTCCGCGATGAGCCCGTGCTTTACGGCCTCGGCCATGCCTCCGCGGTAATCGCGCTCGGGCAGCGTGGCCAGCGCGCGCGGATCGGCGAGTACCGCGACCGGCGGATGAAAGGCGCCGATCAGATTCTTCCCCTCCGGCGTATCCACGCCGGTCTTGCCGCCGACCGACGCGTCGAGCATCGCGAGGAGCGAGGTCGGCACCTGGACGTACGGGATGCCGCGCATGTAGGTCGCCGCCACGAACCCCGCGAGATCGCCGGCCACGCCGCCGCCCAGTGCCACGATGCCGCTGTCGCGTCCATAGCCCTGCGCGAGGAGAAGATCGGTGAGCCCGGCCCAGCGCTCGCGCGTCTTGGACGCCTCGCCGGGGGGAAAGGTGAGCGCGCTGCCGGTCCAGGGCGCGCGGCCCAGCCGTCCCGCCTGCAGCAGCCCGTAGACGGCGGCGTCCGCAATCAGCACGACGCGCGCCGCGCCGAGGTGCTCGGCGACGAGTGCCTCGAGCCTGCCGAGCAGCCCGGGCGCCACCAGGACGGGATAGGATCCCAGCGCGTGGGCAACGACGATCGGCGCGGGGACGGGCCCGTCCCCGTTCGGCCCCGGCTCTACCACGTTACGTCTGCGGTGCCGGCTCGATGGTTCGCCAGGCGTGCGAGGGTAAAGAGGAGATCGGACAGGCGATTGAGATAGACCAGGAACAGGGCCGGCACCTGCTCGGCGTGCGCCAGGTGCACCACGCTCCGCTCCGCCCGGCGGCACACGGTGCGGGCGAGGTGGAGCGCCGCGGCCTTGGGGGTGCCGGCGGGGAGCACGAAGGCGCGGAGCGGGGGCAGCTCGCCGTCGGCCATGTCGATGACGCGCTCGAGCTCCGCGACGCGCATGTCCGAGAGCTCCGCCTTCTCGAGCGCCCTGGCGACCTTCTCCGGGTCGGGCGTGGCGAGGTGGCCGCCGATGGCGAACAGGTCGCGCTGCACCGACTCGAACAGGCCGTCGAAGAACTCCGTGGGCGAGGTGGCGCGCACGAGGCCGAGCGCCGAGCTGAGCTCGTCCACGTCGCCGTAGGCGGCGACGCGGGGATGGTCCTTGGGCACCCGTCCACCGCCGAAGAGTCCGGTGTCGCCCTCGTCGCCGGTGCGGGTGTAGATCTTCAACGACATGGCCTTTCCCTCTCCCTCAGTCGAGCGCGTGGGACGCGGGGCGAAAGATCGTCCGCCGCGGCAATGTGCCGGCGCCACGCGGCGAGCGGAAGGCCGGAAAAAGTCGGGGGGTGACCGGAGCGGTTATTTTTATACATTCCACCGCTTGTCGCGGAATCCCGGACGTCCACGCAGGAGCCGATGTGGCAGAGCAGGAGCTGAGGGATATCACGATCATTGGCGGAGGCCCCACCGGGCTGTTCGCCGCCTTCTACGCCGGCATGCGGGGGGCGTCCTGCCGCATCATCGACGCCCTGCCGGCGCTGGGCGGGCAGCTCATGGCGCTCTACCCGGAGAAGTACATCTTCGACGTCGCCGGGTTCCCCAAGGTCCTGGCCAAGGACCTCGTGCGCGACATGGTCACCCAGGGACTTCAGTTCGGCGCCAGCACCCACCTGGGCGAGATCGTGACCGGCCTCCGCCGGGTGGAGGACGGGCCCGGCGGCGGCCACTTCGTGCTCGAGACCGACGGCGGGGAATATCCGTCGCGCACCATCGTGATCGCGGCCGGCATCGGCGCGTTCGAGGCGCGCCACCTCGGCATCGAGGGCGAGGAGCTCTACGAGGAGAAGGGCCTCTACTTCAAGGTGCTCGACCCGAAGCAGTTCGAAGGCCGGCGCGTGCTGCTGGTGGGCGGCGGTGACTCGGCGTTCGACTGGGCGGTCAACCTCCAGGGGGTGGCGCGGTCGATCGTCCTCATCCACCGGCGCGACGGCTTCCGCGCGCACGCGGCCACGATCCGGCAGGTGGAGGAGTTCTGCCGCGACGGCCGGTGCGATCTCAGAACGTTCTGGGAGGTGAAGAAGATCGAGGGGAACGGCCAGGTCGAGCGGGTCACGATCGTCAACACCAAGACGAAGGAGGAGGAGACCCTGGAGCTCGACGCCGTCATCCCGCTCCTCGGCTTCCACTCCGACCTGGGCGCCATCAACGAATGGGGCCTCGACACCGAAAAGGCCGACGTCAAGGTCAACACGCTCATGGAAACCAACGTCCCCGGCATCTACGCCGCGGGCGACATCACGAGCTATCCGGGCAAGCTCAAGCTCATCGCCACCGGCGCCGCGGAAGCGTGCATTGCGGTGAACAACGCGGTGCACCACATCAATCCCAAGGCGAAGGTGAACCCGGGGCATTCGTCGAATCTGGCGATCTTCGGGCAGAAGGAGGATTGAGGGAGGGCGGAAGGGCGGAAGGTTGGAAGGACGGAAGGGCGGAAGGACGGAAGGACGGAAGGACGGAACGTCGCGTGAACGGGCACTGTCATCCCGAGCGAAGCGAGGGATCTGCTCACCCGCGGTTCGGACTCGGCCGGACAAGATCCCACGCTCCGCTCGGGATGACA
>DATAHW010000055.1:0-55483 GCA_036262935.1 Gemmatimonadales bacterium
CCCCACCCATGAGCCGTGTTCCCCTGTTTTGTCGTATTAGGGATGCAGCGAATTCGGCCGCCGCGCCGTCCGCTCGATCAGGGGTTCACCTCCGGGCCATGGACCCAGCAAGCCTGCCCGCGAACCCGGATGAGCTCCGCCGCGGATCACCCAGCATCCGGAGGTAGCCATGTCGTTTCACAGAATCCCACCTCGATGGATGGGGGTGAGCCGGGCTCGAGCGATCGGGCGCCGGCTCACTTCCGGGGGTGCGGCCCTGGTTCTCATGCTGCTGGCCGCCTGCGGTGACTCCTCAGGGCCCGGGCCTGGCGGTGGCGGCGCGACGCTCTCGGGTACGATTCGGACTGCAGGGGAGTCGGCGCTCGAGGGCGCCACGATCAGCGTCGGCACCCGACAGGCGACCAGCGACGCGAACGGGGAGTTCCAGCTGAGCGACGTACCGATCGGCGCGGTTACGGTTCGGGCCGAGCGGCCGGGGTACCTGCCTGCGGAAGAAGCGGTCACCCTGACCGCGGGGGCCAACAGCCACGACTTCACGCTGAACCCACAGGAAGTCTACGAGTTCGGCAGCAGCGCGATCTACGTGCCGGCGGCAGTCGGACCAATGCGCGGCACTATCGTCGTAATTACGGATCTGCAGGCCAGCGGGTTCGTGACCGGCGAGCCTATCGCGTCGGACCCTCCCGAGCTTGAAACGGGCCTGCAGGGGCTGGGCGCGAGCCTTCGAGCGCTTGCGCGTTCCGCGCACGTGGCGCTGCTCGGCAGCCACTTCAACGGCGTGAACAGCGCCGCGAGCGACGCCACGATCTTCAACGCGCTGAGCACGGCCGAGTTGATGAGCGGGCAGGCCGGAATGGCTGACGCGCCCTTACTGGTGCTCGGGATCGGTGGTGAAGCCCCAGAGGCGGCGGGACTGGTTGCGCGGCAGCCCCGGCGTGCGATCGGGCTCCTCGCCTGGGTTCCCTTCGGCCTGACGGCCCTCACCGCACCCGAGGCGCTCGCCGTGCCGACGCTGTTGATGGAGCACGGAGACGACGACGCGTCACGCAATGCCGCGGCACGCACGACATTCTCCGAGAACCGCTCTCGGGGCGGCCTGTGGGCACTCGCGGTCGAGCCCGGGGTCCAGCTTCGCGCCGCCACCACCCGAGGTAACGCGGTAAGGGTCGGCTGGATCTCCAACACGCTGGCGCTCCGCCTCCCGCCCACGCCGGGTGATCCGCTCGTCGCGCTGGACGAGTCAACGGGCTGGCTCGGGAACCAGGCCACGCTCGAAATCGCACCGTGGGCCGACTACCCGGGCGAGCGCACGGCGGCGAGCTGGCTGCCGTCCGAGTCGGCGGCTACGTCCTGGAAGAGCTTGGGAAGTTCGACGGGCGGGGGCGACAACTGAGCAGCGCCGTCGGCACACGCGGCGAAACCAGGGAAGGTGCGTTCTAGTTAGTCCCCGGCGCGCGACAACCGCGCGACCGCCTGGCGCGCGTCCGCGACCGCCGGTTGCAGCTCGGGATCGGCGTGCCGCCAGGCGTAGGCCACGAACTGGTACGCCTCGCGCGCCTCGGCCGGCCGGCCGGTCCGCTCCAGGATCCGGGCGAGCTGCAGGTACGCGGGCGTTTCGTCCTGTCGCCAGAGTGCCCGGAAGGCGCGCTCGGCCTGGTCCAGCCGACCGAGCTCGAGCGAGAGCTGACCCACGTTCCAGAGCGTGAACCAGCCGTTATCGTCCGAAAGGGTGTTCGCGAATGCGCGCAGGGCCTCCTCCTTCCGGCCCCGGCGCCAGGCCCGCTGCGCCTCCGCCACGCGGACAGCCCAGTCCCAATACCGGGCGCTCGCGCTGTCGCCGGCAGTCAGTTCCCGCGCAGCGATCTCCCGCATGCGGGACACCAGGGCGCTATACTCGCTCCAGTGACCGAGCCGGGCGGCAGCGCCGGCGGCCGACACCGCCGAGATCCTGCTGGAGAACAGTGATTTGTCCGCCAGGCCGGCGGCGAGGCTCTGCTCGATGATTCGTTCCGGCACCGGCAGGCCCCGAACGGAGAGGTACAGGGCCCCGCCGTAGCGAAGATAGCTCGGGGTTCGCGAATCGTTCAGCATCGCCAACGCCTCGCGCACCCGCCCGCCCCCGAGGCCGAGGGTCCTGAACCGCAATTCTCGAACGCCGTTCCGGTCGTGTTCCTCCAGGCGCGGGTCTATGGCCGAGAAGACCTCCTCACCCACTTCGGCAAACCGGGGGTGGGCCAGGGACCAGTAGGCCTGGGCCGCCGATTCAGAATTCAGCGTGGTGAGCTCGGCCCTCGCGCGTACGCGTGCGCCGGTGTCACCGAAGGCCAGCGCGAACGCGATCCGGCCACCCCGCGTCTCGGCGGCTTCGGGTGCCAGCCGGCCGAAGGCGTCGAGCTCGCGCGCGATGTGGATGCTGTCGGGGTGCCAGCCGAACGCCAGATCGAGAAGATGCGTGCGGTAGGGAGCCATCGTCGGCTGGAGCTCGGCCGCTCTCCGGAAGGGCTCCTCCGCTTCCTCGGGGGTACTCATGGCCGCCGCCCCGTGGTAATAGACCTCGCCCAGCGCGTACCATGCCTCTGCGGCGTCCGGGTATTCTCGGATGACCTCCCGAATCACGGGGATTGCTTCAGGGGCGTCGCTATGCGCCACCCAGTATGCCTGCGCCAGCGTCCGCTCGCGCGCGGGAAGCCGATCGGCCATTCTCCTCGACCGCTCAAGATTTTCGCGGTATCGACCGAAATCGTACCACGCGTACGCTTCGGTCAGGCCCAGGTAGGCCAGCCCGAACAGGGTGTCGGCGCGTACGGCGCGCTCCCAGGCCTCGCTCGCCCTGCGAAACTCGGAGCGCCGGTAGTGGTCCTCGCCCTCCAGGTAGGCCTTGAGAGCGATGAGCGAAGGGGTGGTGATGGCGGCCAGGTCGAGCGCGGGAACCTCGCCGGCATCCTCCTCCGAAATGACCCCGAGGATCTGCATGCCCAGGCGATCCACGAGCGCCAGCACAGAATCGGACGGCCCTTCCACCTGAACCGGCCCAACTGGCCGGCCGCTCTCGACGTCGTAGATGTCCGCGCCCAACCGGATCCGCGGGCCGGCCGCGACCGCCGAGCCGACTAGCGCATAGCGCGCCCGGGTCCGGCGAGCAACACCCAATGCCGGCGCGAGCCCGGCCACCGCCTTGTCCCCGACCTCTTCGTGCCATCGAGCGAGCAGCGTGCGGCTGTCGATCGCCCGGATTCCGGCGGTCCCGTCGAGTCCCATGGAGAGGAGGTCCACCATCCCCTCGCGCCAGACCTCGAGGCCCGGGCCGCGCACCGTGAAGGGCAGCACGGCGATCGTGGGAGATTGAGAGGCCGGGTTGGCTGGTGTGACGGTGCCGGGAGTGTGGGCCGGCCACGTCAGTGAAACCAGCGTGACCGCCGCCAGCAGACCGGCCCCGCTGATGGTGATGGGGCGCGCCCGCGCCCGCGCCCAACCGAGCACTGCCTCGACGCCACCGGCGGGAGCGGCTCGAGTCAACTCGACCAGCAGAGCCTCGGCGCTTCGGTAGCGCTCCTCCGGCGTCTTCCGCAGCAGGCGCTCCACGGCTCGGGGCAAGGATGCGGGCGTGTCGCGCAGCCGCGGTTGCAGCGGCTCCGGCTGGTCGTGCAGGATCGCCTGGATTACGGCGCGGTCATTCCCGCCGCGGAACGGGCGCGCCCCGGAAAGCATCTCGTAGAGAACGACACCCAGGCTCCAGAGGTCGGTCAGGTGATCCACCGGATCGCCTCGGGCCTGCTCCGGCGACATATAGGCGATCGTGCCCGGCGTCACCCCCGGAGCGGTGACGCTGACGTCCGCCACTTTCGCCAGGCCGAAATCCAGCAGGCGCACCGTGCCATCGGCGCAGAGCATGATGTTGCCGGGCTTCACGTCACGGTGAACGATGCCACGAGCGTGCGCCGCCCCCAGCCCCCGAGCGAGCTGAACCGCGATCGCCACCGCCTCCGCCGGCGGCAGCGCGCCTCGGCTCAGGCGTTCCTTGAGGGTCTCCCCCTCGTAGCAGGACATGGCGATGAACGGCCGTCCATCCGCGGTCTCCCCGATCTCATGAATGCTGCAGACATTGGGATGCTCCAGCGCCGCCGCGGCCCGCGCCTCCATCAGGAATCGCTCGCGGGCCTCCGGCTGGGCGCTCAGATGCGGGGGGAGGAACTTCAGGGCCACCACCCGGTCAAGCCGGCTGTCATGGGCCCGGTAGACCGTACCCATGCCGCCGGTCCCCAGGATGCCGGCCAGCCGATAGTGACCGACCCGATGACCGACCGCAGGTGAAACGACAGCATCGGCCAGCCCGGCGAAGAAGGAGTTGGCCGGCTCCGCGTGCGCGAGCAGCGAGGTCAACTCCCGCTCCAGTCGGGAATCGCCGCCGCAGGCTTCGGCCAGGAACGAGGCCCGGGCCTCGGCATCCATCGCGTGGGCGAGCTCGAAAAGCTCCTCCAGCCGGTCGGGGCCGGTCTGCTCCTCTGATCCCGCTTCCTGTTCGCTCACCCGGCCTCCTCGAGCGTCTGCTTGAGGTCGCGGTAGAGCCACGCCTGGGCCATCCCCCAGCCACGCTTCACGGTGGCGGGGGAGATGCCTAGCGCCTCCGCCGTGTCGTCGACCGACATGCCGCCGAAGAAGCGGCACTCGACGATCCGCATCTGCCGCCGGTTCCACTGATCAAGGCGGCGCAGTGAATCGTCCAACGCGACCAGGACCTCGTCACAGAGGTCGGACGAGGGCTCGACCTGAAGCAGGGCGGCCTCGACCTCGTGCAGGGGCACATGCGGCCGCTGCCCGCCGCGCTTGGCGGCGCACTTCCGCTTGGCGTAGTCGATCAGGATCTGCCGCATGGCGGTCGAGGCCACACCCAGAAAATGGGCCCGGTTCTGCCACTCGGGTGCCGACTGGTCGGCCAGCCGGAAGTAGGCCTCGTGGACCAGCGCGGTGGTGTCGAGCGTCTCGTCGCCCTGCCACATGCGCCGCTGGCGCTCGGCGAGCCCGTGCAGCTCGTCGTATACCAGCGGGAGGAGCTCGCCGAAGGCGGCTCGGTTTCCCGCCCGCAACTCCTGGAGAAGATGGCCTATCGAGGGTGAGGTCGAGTGAGGCATGCGTAAGCCGGAGGTCGGAGGAATCCAGCCCCTCGTCACATATTATCGTCAGTTTCGCGAAGGCGCACCGGCAGGACTCGTGCATCGGGGCATCGAGCCCGGCAGTCCTGCTGCCGGGAGCCCGCTCGGACCGCCGTCCGCTCAGCCCTTCCGCTTTCCCTTCCCGCCCGCCCCCGGCTAGATTCCCGGCCATATGAGTCAGATCACTGTCGAGAAAACCGCCGAGGACTCCGCGTCCAAGTCGCTCCGGGTCACCGTACCGGTGGACCGCGTGCAAGAGGCCGAGGCCAAGGCGCTCAAATATTACGTGAAGCGGGCGCGCCTGCCCGGCTTCCGCCCCGGCAAGGCGCCCGAGGGCGTCGTCCGGAAACGGTTCGGTGACGCCATCCGGCAGTCGGTGCTCGAGGAAGTGATCCGGGAGGGATGGGAGACCGCGCAGTCGTCCCAGTCACTCAAGCCGGTCGCGGACCCATCCATTCGGAACCTCAAATTCGAAGACGGCGCCCCCATCGAGTTCGACCTGCTGGTCGAGGTCCGGCCGGAGCTCAAGCTCGAGCGTACCGGTGGGTTCCGGGTCGAGCGGCGCGTCGCCGCTGTGACCGACACCGCGGTCGAGGAGCAGCTCGCCCGGCTGCAGGAGCAGAAGGCCGCCTGGATCCCGGTCGAGGGCGAGAAGCCCGCTCCGGGCCGGATGGTGCGGGTGGAGGTGGCCCAGCTCGACGAGAGCGGGGCGGGCACCGCGCAACCCTACGACCTGGTGCTGGGCCAGAATCAGGCGATCCCGGAGCTGGAGGAGCGCATCATGGGTCTCCTCCCCGGCGAGCAGGCCGATGCCGAGGTCCGCTTCCCCGACGACCACCCCGACGAGTCCCGGCGCGGCCAGACCCGCCGGGTGCGCATCACGCTGCACGACGTGAAGCGGCAGGAGCTGCCGGCCCTCGACGACGCCTTCGCGCGCGAAGTCGGCGACTTCGAGAACCTCGAGGGCCTCCGCGCCGCCGTGCGGCAGGACCTGGAGCGCGAGGCCGCCCGCGAGGCCGACGCACAGGTGCGGCAGGCGCTGGTCCAGCAGATCGTCGAGGCCAACGGCGTGCAGGCCCCCGAGTCGCTGGTGCACCGGCTGATGCACGGCTACGCCGAGATGTACGGCGTTCCGCAGGAGCAGCTCGCGCAGTTCGAGCAGCAGTTTCACCAGATTGCCGAGGCGCAGGTCCGGCGCGACCTGGTGCTCGACGCAGTGGTCGAGGCGGGCGGCCTCCGCGCCACCGAGGCGGAGCTGGACGCGCGGGTGGCCGAGCTCGCGGCCGCGCGGGGAGTGCCCACGGGCGAGCTCTACGGCTCCCTGCAGAAGGCCAACCGGCTCCCGGAGCTGGAGCGCGCCATCACCGAGGAGAAGGCCTATGCCCATCTCCTCCAGCAGTCCACAATCGACGAGGTGAAGTCTTGACGATGGCCACGCTCTATCCGCCGTATATCATCGAGCGTTCGAGCCGCGGTGAGCGGACGTACGACATCTTCTCGCGGCTCCTCATGGACCGCATCGTGTTCCTGGGGGCGCCGATCAACGACGACGTCGCCAACATCATCATCGCCCAGTTACTGTTCCTCGAGGCGGACAACCCGGACAAGGACATCTACCTCTACGTCAACTCGCCGGGCGGCGTGGTGTCGGCGGGGATGGCCATCTACGACACCATGCAGCACCTCCGCGCGCCGGTGAACACGATCTGCATGGGGATGGCGGCGTCCATGGGGTCGTTTCTGCTCGCGGCCGGCACCAAGGGCAAGCGAAGCGCCCTGCCGCATTCGCGGATCATGATCCACCAGCCCTCCGGCGGCGCGCAGGGCACGGCGGCGGACATCGAGATCCAGGCCCGCGAGATCCTGTACCTGCGGAGCAAGATGAACGCGCTGTACGCCCAGCACACCGGCCAGCCGATCGAAACCATCGAGCGGGACATGGACCGCGACCGGTTCATGAGCGCCGAGGAGGCCAAGGCGTACGGCCTGATCGACAGCGTGTTCACCCCGCGGAAGGACCTGGTGCCCCATACGGACGGCAAGAAGGAGACTTGACGCTCCCGGTGCCGGGAACCACCTTTCCGGCACCCTCACCTCCATTCGCGACGCGGCTCCATGTCCAACGACAAGCATCTCCGCTGCTCCTTCTGCGGGAAATCGAAGGACTCCGTCCGGAAGTTCATCTCCGGGCCGTCGGTCTACATCTGCAACGAGTGCATCACGCTCTGCAATGAGATTCTGGCGGAGGACGAGGAGCGAGAGGTCGCCGACAGCATCACCCAGGTCCCCACGCCGGCGGAGATCAAGGACGTCCTCGATCAGTACGTGATCGGCCAGGAGCGCGCCAAGCGGACCCTGGCCGTCGCCGTCTACAACCATTACAAGCGGATCAACGCCACCAACGGGCGCGAAGGCGACGTCGAGCTCGACAAGTCGAACATCCTCCTCCTCGGCCCCACCGGCGTCGGCAAGACGCTGCTGGCGCAGACCCTGGCCCGGATCCTCGACGTCCCCTTCACCATCGCGGACGCCACCACGCTCACCGAGGCCGGCTACGTCGGCGAGGACGTGGAGAACATCCTGGTCCGGCTGCTCCAGGCCGGCGAGTTCAACGTCGCCGAGTGCGAGCGGGGCATCGTCTACATCGACGAGATCGACAAGATCGCCCGCAAATCGGAGAACCCGAGCATCACGCGGGACGTCTCGGGCGAGGGCGTGCAGCAGGCGCTGCTCAAGATCCTCGAGGGCACCATCGCCTCGGTGCCGCCGCAGGGCGGCCGGAAGCATCCGCAACAGGAATACATCCAGATCAACACCAAGGACATCCTGTTCATCTGCGGCGGCGCCTTCGACGGACTGGAGAAGATCATCGAGGCCCGCACCGGCCGGCAGCAGATCGGCTTCAGCGGCGGGGCCCGCGCGAGCGTCGCGGCGGCCGACGGCAAGAACCTGTACACCGAGGTCGAGCCGGACGACCTGCTCCGCTTCGGGCTCATCCCGGAGCTGGTCGGGCGCCTGCCCGTCGTCGTCTCGCTCGAGTCGCTGGACGAGGACTCGCTCATGCGCATCCTGGTCGAGCCGAAGAACGCCCTGACCAAGCAGTACCGGAAGCTGTTCGAGCTCGAGGACGTCGGGCTCACCTTCGATCCGGAGTCGCTCCGCGCCGTGGCGCAGAAGGCGCTCAAGCGCGGCACCGGCGCCCGCGGGCTCCGCTCGATCCTCGAGACGATGATGACGGACATCATGTACGACCTCCCCACCCGTGACGACGTGCGCGAGATCGTCATCACCAAGGAGGCGATCACCGAGGGGACCTCGCCCCTCATCGTGACCGAGCGCGCCCGCACCAAGCGGGAGGCGTGAGGGACGAGCGGACAGGCGATCGGACGCCGCCACTTTCCAGTCTCCCAATCGAATTCGTCGGGTCGTTTCCCGACCCGCTCGTCACCCTGGCGCCGGCGCTCCCCGAGCTGGCGCTGATCGGCCGCTCGAACGTCGGCAAATCCAGCCTGCTCAATGCCCTGGTCGGCCGGCCCGGGCTGGCGCGCGTCAGCGGCACCCCGGGGAAGACCACGCTCCTCAACGCGTTCCGGCTGCCCGGGTTCTACCTGGTGGACCTGCCGGGCTACGGCTTCGCCCGCGCCGGGAAGGCGGCGCGAGCGGGCTACCGCCAACTGGTGGAGCGGTATCTCGTGGAACGGCCCACGCTGGCGGGGGTGGTCTGGCTGCTCGACTCGCGGCACGAACCGTCGCGGGAGGACCACGCGATGCAGGAGTTGCTGGTCCGGAGCGGCCGCCCGGTCCTGGTCGCGCTCACCAAGGCCGACAAGCTGACCCACTCGGCGCGCCCCGGCCGGGTCCGCGCGCTCGCCCTGGCCCTGGCCTTGCAAGAGGACCAGGTCCAGCTCACCAGCAGCACCTCGGGACTCGGGATCGCCGAGCTCGCCACCAGCATCATCGCCGCCGTCGGAGGAACCGGATGAGAGGGCTGCGCAGGCCGTGGTACCTGATGCTCGCCGCCGTCATGCTGCCGGGCGCCCGTCCCGCGGCCGCGCAGGGCGCGGCCCCGCCGGGCGGTTACGGCTCGCTCACGCAGGATGACGTCGCGCTCCGGATCCGCACGGCGGACACCGACGTGCGCTTCGTGCCGCTCGACGCCCGGGTGACCCGCCTGCTGGCGCGGGACTCGTGGGCCTCGTTGCGCTCGCTGGTCGAGTCGCGACGGCGCTCGATCGACTCCCTGGCGACCGCCGCCGGCATCTCCCGGCCGGGGCTCGCGCTGGTGACGTTCTTCGGGCAGCGGGCCAATGCCCGCTTCGACCCGCAGACGCTGACCGTCATCGTCCGGAGCCGCGAGCTCCGCCCGCTCGGCATCGTGCCGTTCAGCGGCCGGTTCAACTCGCAGCAGCTCGAGGTGCGCGAGCAGGTGAGCGGCATCTATCTGTACGAGGAAGAGCTGCCGGTGAACGATTCGTTCACCATCTCCTACGCGGGACAGACGTCGGACGACTGGCAGCGCAAGCAGCCGGTGCTCGACCGCGAGCGCGCGCGGGTCGCGTTGCGCGAGCGGGGCCAGCGCCCCGCCGACTCGGCGGCCGACTCCGGCCGCTGAGCACCGGTCACACGGTCCAGGCCTGCACCACGCCGGAGAACCGGCGTGGCTCGACCAGCATCGCGGTCGAGAGCGCGTCCGCTTCGACCGCGGTCCGCGCTACCACGCTCACCTGGCGGCACCTGGCCGCGGGCCAGCCGCTCCAGGGATCCATCACGTGACCTCGCACCGCCCGTCCGTAGCGCACCACGGAGACCAGATTCGAGCTCGTCGCCAGCGCCGCGTCCCGTAAGCGGGGGCGGACGCCGGGCAGCACCTGGCCCTCCCGTTCGGGGTCGGCGATCTCCACCAGCCAGCCCGGCTGGCCCGGCGGCGCCCCCAGCGCCAGGCAGTCGCCACTGACGTCGAGGAACGCGCGCCGGACTCCCGCGCGCCGGAGCACCTCGCCCGCGCGGTCGAGTCCGTAGCCCACGCCGATCCCGCCCAGATCGAGCCGCGTGCCTGCCCCCCGGAGCGCGACCTGCGTCCCGTGCAGCTCGACCACCGCGGCACGCACCGCCGCCTCTGCCTCCGCCAGCTCGCTCCGGGTAGGCTCGCTGGTGCGGGGCGCGTGGAAGCCCCAGGCCCGCATGAGCGGCTCGACCGCCGCGTTGAAGGCACCGCCGGTGATCCGCTGGAACCGCGCGGCGGCCCCGAGCGCCGCGGCGAGGTCCGGTCCGACGCCCATCGCACCACGGCCGGCGCGCCGGTTCAGCTCCGAGAGGTCGCTGGCCTCGTCGAACCGGGAGAGCGCGGCCTCGACCCGCCTGAGCTCGGCCAGCGCCGCCTGGGCCGCCTCGTAGCCCGCCGCCTCCGAGGCGGCGAAGAGCTGCAGGTGCACCGGCTGGCCCATCGCCCAGGACCAGCGCTCGACGAACACGTCGCCGCCGGCAAAGGGCGCGCGCCAGGGCGCGCCTCCCACGCCCGCGAGGCCCGCCCCCATCACTCCGAGGAAGTCACGCCGGTTCACGCCCGCTCCGCCGGCAGGGCCAGCTCGCGCAACACGAAGAACGACTGCGCGTAGAACGTGAGCGCCATGATCCCGCTCGAGAGCGCGAGCAGCCAACTGAAGCGCGCGTCCACGTAGCGCATCAGCCACATGGACGCGAAGGAGACCAGCAGGGCGACGAAGGGTTCCGCGATGAGCAGCCGCCGAGCGCGCTCCCCCGGCCGCTCGCAGAGCGCGAGGGCCGCGCCGCTGAAGACGAAGATCGCCGCCATGGAGAGAAGGTGCGTATGGGTGATGGTGAGCATCTCCGCGTACGACTTGGGGAACTCCATCGGCGCATCGGTCGCGGCCGTCGAGTCGGCGCCGCGGTAGTGGCTCGCGATTCCCGGCGGAGTCATCCCCGTGGTGTGGTGCACGAACAGGAGTGAGGTGGTGTAGCCCACGAGCTGGATGATCGTGATCCACCGGCCCAGCGCGCGGAGCGGTGGCGGCGCCCGGCGCCAGGCGAGCCCGCCCCCCGCCGTCATTTGAGCTTCCCGGCCGCGTGCCAGGCCGTGAGGTCGGCCAGCGCGCGGCGCACGCCGCGGGTCACGGCATTCGCGCTGATGGTGGCGCCGGACACGTTCCGGATGTCCTTCCCGACCTGCAGCGGGGCGGCGCTCGTCTTGCCGCGGAACTGCTTCCGCCATGCTTCGTACGCCACCTCGCCGCCGCGGGGCTCGCGGTACACCAGGATGTCGATGTCTCGGAGCGCGTCGGCGGAGTCGGTGGCCACGAGGTAGGTGATCGGCTGATCCTTGCCCGTCACGTTTCGCACCGCGGCGAAGCCGAGCAGGATGCCGCCCCGGGAAATGCGGTAAACCTCCGCGGAGTCCACGTGGACGGTGTCCACCCGAGCGCCCGCCCCGTAGATGCGCTCGATCGATTGGGCGAGCTTGGCCGGAGGCGGGGACTGTGCCGCGCCGGGGGTGATGGCGGCGCCGAGGGCGAGCGCCGCCTGCAGCAGCAGCGCTCGCGGCAGCGACAGGTGAAGCGGGATCGGGACGCCGCTAGAACTGATACCCCACCCCCAGGCTGAGCTGCTCGTCCTGGCCCACGCCCGCGCGGTTCCGGCGGAGCTGGTAGTCGCCCTTGAACACCACGTTGTAGACCGGCTTGTAGGACAGGCCGAAGGTAGTGATCCGCCGCGCCAGCGCATCGTCGCGCGTCACGCCGGCCGGGACGCCCGCCTGCGTGTTGTAGCGCTCGTAGCGCACGAACGCGTTCAGCTGCTGCGCCGTGGCCGGCAGGAGGCTTGCGAGCACATTGTACGCCCCCTCGACATAGCCACCCGCGATCCGGCTACCCACGGCAGTACCGTAGGTGGCGTCGATCGCCTCGGCGTCGGCGATGCTCACGTTGGCGACGACGCCCCGGAACATAAAGGGACCGGTGTCGTATCGCGCGTCGGCGGAGACGAGGGCAACGGCATTGTCGAACGTCCCGGTGCCAAGCGCCGGATCCTGGTTGGCGCTGCCGCCGTACCAGAACGAGCCACCGATGCGAAGCCCCGGACCCGCCCACTCGAGCCTGCCGGTGAGCGACGGATTCGCGAAGCTCGCCTCCTTGCCTTCCTGGCGACCGCCCCGGATTCCCGCACCGGCCGAAAATCCGCTCGCGACCAGACCGTTCAGCAGGAACACCCGGTAGTTGAGGCCGGAAGAGCCGGGCAAGGTGCCCACCAGTCCGACGCCGATATCGCGCCACGTGCTCGGGATGACGTTCTGGTCGAACGATGGCCGCTCGACGCCGTTGAATGTCGGCGGCTCGTGGGTTTCGTTGATGATGCCGATCGGCGGCAGCACGAGGCCGGCCCGGATGATCGCGGCGGGGGACAAGGTGTAGTCGAGATAAAGCTGCTCGAGCGCGACTTCACCCCCCGACTCGCCGCCTTCGACCTTGGTATCCTCCACCTCGAGCTCCGAGCGAAACGCGATGCGCTCGTTGAAGCTATGCGCGAGATAGACCACGAAGCGGCGGACATTCACCTCACCCGGCGTATCGGCGCCGGTGGGGTTGGTGTAGTGGACCTCGCCGTACCCGCCGATCGTCGTGTGCTCCTCCTCCTGGGCGTGGGCCCGGGCGGAGCGGGCGGTGGTGAAGGGGAAAAGGCAGAGCGTGAGGGCAGCGAGCGTCAGGGGCGATGGGCGCATGGGGCCTTTCACGAAGACTAGTTGAGAATTGTTTTCAACTTTATCCCTACCACTTTATTCCCCATTAGCCCTGGTGTCAACCGCACGCTCCGGCGATCATTGGGAACGCACGCGTGCCGCCCCCCTCGGTTTCTGACGCCCGCGAGGCTCTCGATGGCGTATCTTCCCCTCCGCACGGTCGGCCTGCCCGAAGCCTCCGACCGGTTTTTCGACGGCTGGCTCGAGCAGGTCGAAGCCCGGCTGGCAGCGCCCGGCGCCGACTGGTACCGCATCACGCGGGACCTCCTGTTCGAGATCTGGTACCCCGGCCTGGGCGACTACGCCGGCTTGATCGAGGACCCCGCCACGCCGGCCGGCACCCGCGCCGCCCTCCTGAGTCTCGACCCTCGAAACGTCACCCTCGAGCCCGAGTACTACGCCGACGTCGACGCCGAGCGGTATGCCCGGGTCAAGCCGCTCCACTGGCTGTGGCAGAGCTTCGACCGTTCGCCGCTCGGCGGCGGGAACGTGCACCTCGGCGTGCGCTTCCGCCGCATGCTCGCGCATCACCTGTTCGCACGCTGCGGCCGGAACTTCAAGGCGTTCCAGTTCGTGGAGTTCTCCTATGGCTACAACCTGGAGGTGGGCGACGACTGCGTCGTCCACCGCCACGTGCTGCTCGACGATCGCGGTGGCATCACGCTGGGGAATCGGGTGAGCATCTCCGATTACGCGAACGTCTACAGCCACACCCACAGCATCGTGGATCAGAAAGACGTGACCAACGCGCGCACGGTGATCGAGGATGACGTGCGCATTACCTACCACGCGACCGTGCTGGCCGGCGTGCGCGTGGGGCGGAGCGGCATGGTGGGCGCGGTGGCGGTGGCCACCAAGAACGTACGGCCCTACCACGTGAACGTCGGTATCCCGGCCAAGTCCATCCGGGTGAAGCCCGACGCGCCGCCGGAGGCGTACGTCACCGAGCGCGTCGTCCAGCACCACACCAGGGAGGGGTGAGCTGATCCGGCCGCGCGAGCGCTGGTACACGTTCCCGTCAGCCCTCGTGGCGTGGGCGCTCCTCGCGAGCGCCCTGATCGGTGCGCTGCTGGGCGGGCTGCCGGGCCTTGTCACCATCGCGCTGGGGATCGCGGCGGGGCTGGTGCTGCTGCTGGCGGTCTGGCGGAGGGAGTGGGAGGTGCCGCTCCATGCCGCCGCGGCAACGCTGCTCGGCGGCGTGGCGTGGCTGGCCAACGACCGCATCTGGTGGCTGGCGGTGCTGGCTGTTGTCAGCATCTCGGGCAGCTTCTGGGTCGCGATCACCCGCGGCCGCCGGCGGGTGCGCGAGTCGGAGGCCAAGTGCGAGCAGCTCGCCAGCCAGCTCGACCGCCGCATCAGCGAGCTCTTCTCGCTCCAGGAGCTGAGCTACGTCCTCTCCGAATCAATCCAGCTCGACCGCATTGTGGAGCAGGTGGTCAAGTACGCCGGCCGCTTCCTGCAGGCCGACGGCGCCATCGTGGTGCTGACCGACGACGAGCACGGCCGGCGGCTGCGGGTCGCGGGAGCGTCCGGCACGCTCGAGCCGCTGCTCGGACAGGTCACCGAGGATACCGAAACGGCGCTGGTCCGGTTCGCCATGCAGCGCGAGCGGATCGAGGTCGTGCAGGGGGTCGCGATCCCGTCGGTGAACCTGCTCGGTGGGCTCACGGTCCGCTCGGCCGCGGTGGCGCCGCTCCGCTCGCAGGGCGTGACGATGGGCGCGCTCGCCGTCGCCGACCGGCAGGGCGGCCCGTTCACCACGGAGGACCTCTGGCTGCTCTCGACCGTGGCCACCAATGCCTCGGTGGTGCTGGCCAACAGCCGGCTCTACGAGATGGTGCGGCGAAGCAAGGAGGAGTGGGAGACGGCGTTCAACGCGCTGGCCGAGGGCATCGCGGTGGTGGGCCCGGGCGACGCCGTGCTGCGGGCCAACCGGGCGCTCGCCGCGCTGGCGGAGCTGCCCGAGGCGGAGCTGGTCGGGCGCAGCCTGAGCGAGCTGCTGCCGGGCACCGCCGAAGCGGTGGCGGAGCTGATGGAGGCGGCCCGCCGCGGGGAGCGGACGGCGCCCATGGTGGTCCGGCTCGAGCGGAGCGGGCGGGTGCTGCGGCTTGCCGCCGCCCCGCTCGCCGGGCGCGCCGGCCCTGGCGCGGTGGTGATGCTCGTCGAGGACGTGACCGAGCAGCGTACCATGGAGGCGCAGCTCATCCAGAACGACAAGATGGCGTCGATCGGCCAGCTCGTTTCGGGCGTCGCCCACGAGCTGAACAATCCGCTCACCTCGATCGCCGGCCTCACCGAGCTGCTTCTCGAGCGCGGGCTGCAGCCGGATTTCCCGCGCGACCACCTGCGCGTGATCCACGACCAGGCGGAGCGCGCCGGGCGGATCGTCCGGAACCTGCTGACCTTCGCCAGGAAGGGCGCACCGGAGAAGGCGCCGGTGGATTTGAACGAAGTCGCCGGTCGCACCTCGCTGCTCATCATCTACGAGCTGCAGCTCCACGGGATCGAGCTGGATTCGGCGCTCCACCCCGAGCCGGTCGTGGTCCTCGGCGACCGCTACGAGCTGCAGCAGGTGCTGCTCAACCTGGTGACCAATGCCGTGCAGGCCGTGAGCCTGCTGCCCGCGGGCCGGCCGCGCCGGATCAGCATCACCACGGCGCGCCACGACGGCCAGGCGGTGCTTTCCGTGCGAGACACGGGACCCGGAGTGTCGCCGCAGCATGCGTCGTCGCTCTTCACCCCGTTCTTCACGACCAAGGGGCCGGGCCAGGGCACCGGCCTGGGACTCTCGCTGAGCTACGGCCTGATCCAGTCGCACGGCGGAGTGCTGAGCTATGAGCCGCCCGCGGAGGGCGGCGCGGAGTTCCGGATCGTGCTGCCGCCTCACGACGCGCCCGGGAATGCGCTCAAGGGCGCGCCGGAGCCGGCCCGGGAGCAGGACCGACGCCGGCGGCGTGTGCTGGTGGTGGACGCCGACCCGGCGGTGCACCGGCTGGTCAACGCCCTGCTTTCGCCGGAGGGGGTGGAGGTGGAAGTGGCGCGAACGGGGGAGCAGGGGCTCCGGCTGGCGGCGGCCCGCGAGTTCGATCTCGTGATCGCGGACGCCGGCACGACGGCGTCGGCATCGGAGCTCTTCGTGCACGCGCTGGCGGCGGCCGCGCCGGCGGCGGTAGACCGGCTGGTCCTCACCTACGCCGGCGAGACCGAGCCGCCCGATCCACTTCCCGGCCGCTCGGTGTTCCGCGCGCGCAAGCCGCTCAACGTGCGCGAGCTCCACGGCCTCGCGTCGCGGGTGCTCGCTAGTAGCCCGCCGCGCTCGCCGGCTTCCAGGGCAGCAGGCTGATCCGACCGCGCACCCGCGCCGTCGCGCGCGCGGGATCCGGCGTGGCCCAGTAGTTCCCACCCGCCATGAGATCGGGCGCGTCGATGAACCAGCCGCTGGCCCGGAGGAAGACGTTGCCGGAGACTTCGGTCCCGTGTCCGGCGCCGTCCACGACGAGCCCATCCCCCACGCCATCGAACACGTTGCCGCGCACGCGGCTCTCGATGACGCCCCGCAGCACCACTCCCCGCTGGACGCCGCTCAGCATGTTGTCGTCGATCCGGAACCCGCGGCTCGGCGGCACGCCGCTGTCCGCCGACGTGATCCGGACGCCGACGGGGGCGCCGAGCAGCACGTTGGCCTCGAGCCGCGTGTCCCCGCCGTGGACGACCTCGATGGCCGCGCGGCCCGCGCCGATCACGGTGTTGCCCCGAACCACGCCGCCGGCGAGCCGTACCAGCTCGAAGCCCGTCAGGGCGCTGTCGGCGCGGTTCTCGAGGAAGGTCACGTGCCAGGTGGCGCGTGCGGCAAACGCGGCCACGGATGCGAGCGACGCGTCGTTCCGGTAGACCAGATTGCCCACCGAAGGGCGGGTAAGCGGGCGCGCGCCGGTGATCAGCACGCCGACGCTCGAGCCGGTCAGGTCGTTTTCCGAGACGATGTTCGAGTCGCTCCCCTGGCGCAGCAGCACCGCGGCGGCCCCGCAGTCCGCGCCCGGCGCCGGGCACCGGCGCGTGGCCCCGGCCTGGTTCCGGAGGATCGCGTTGTGGCTGGACCGGAACAGATGGATGGCCCAGCCGCTATTCCCGGAGAGATCGTTGTCGACCACGTGGCTCGTGCTCGCGTCCTCCAGTGCGATCCCGTTCTGCGCGCCGTGGGCGATGATCCCCGTGACGCTCGCCCCCGCCGTGCCGCGGATCAGGATGCCGGCGCCGTACTGGTCGAAGATCTCCGGCCGCGCCGGGTCGAGCCGGTCGCTGGTGTCGGTGCGCTCGGCCGTGGAGCGGAGCGCCTGCCTGCGGCTCCCGGAGACGTCGATGCCGGCGAGCCGGTGGTTGCGCCCACCCTCGAGCCGCACCCCGTAGCGATAGCCGCGTACCACGCCGCCGAGCACCGTCACGCCGTCCACCCCGCGACTCGCCACCCCGATGCCGATGTACCGTTCCGGCACCGAGTCGCCGCTCTCGATGGTGACGCCGGTCAGGTCGACCCGCGTGCCGGACGCGGCTGCGATGAGCACGCCGCGCTCGCCGGGGTCGGGCACCCGGTAGTGCCCCGGGCAGATCCGCACGTCGCCCTGCACCTGCGTGCCCGCCCGCGTGAGCCGCACGCAGGGCGCGCCGGCGGAGCCCGCCCGGGGAACCAGCGGCAGCCCCGCGGCGGCCACGATGAGCCAGACCGCTCCGCGCCACATCATGGGCGCACCGGGTATCCCCGCTCGCGGAGATACGCCCGCGCTTCGGGCAGGGTGGAGCCCTGGAAGTGGAAAATCGTAGCGGCCAGGACGCCGTGCGCGCCGGCCTCGAGCGCCTCGGCCAGGTGCTCCAGGCCGCCCGCGCCGCCCGAGGCGATCACCGGGATCGAGACCGCCGCCGCCGCCGCGGCGATGAGCGGCAGGTCGTACCCCGCGCCCGTCCCGTCCCGGTCCATCGAGGTGAGCAGGATCTCGCCGGCGCCCAGGGCTTCGAGCCGGCGGATCCAGTCGACGGCCTCGAGCGCCGTCTCCTCGCGTCCACCGTTCACCATCACCGCAAACCGCCCGCCGGCGCGGCGGACGTCCACTGCCGCCACGATGCACTGACTCCCGAAGCTCTCCGCCAGCCGGGAGACGAGCGCCGGCTCGCGCACGGCCGCGGTGTTCACGCTGACCTTGTCCGCCCCGGCGCGGAGGGCCGCGCCCGCATCCACGGTGGACCGGATGCCGCCGCCGACGGTGAACGGGATGAAGATCGCCTCCGCCACGCGCCCCACCATCTCGAGCGTGGTGGTCCGCGCCTCCGGGCTCGCCGAGATGTCGAGGAGGACCAGCTCGTCCGCGCCCTCCGCGTCGTAGCGCGCTGCCTGCTCGACCGGGTCACCGGCGTCGCGCAGGGACTGGAAGTGGACCCCCTTGACCACGCGGCCGGCTTCGACGTCCAGGCAGGGAATGATGCGCCGGGCTAGCATACGCGGAGCACGTCTTCCACCGCGCCGGCGTTGCCCGCGCCAAGCAGAGCGACCACATCGCCCAGCGCCCGGGACTCGCGCGGCCACGCAAAGCGCCGCCGGGCCTCGGCCGGCCGGAGCCACTCGAACCCATCGTGCTCGATGCCGGTCCGGACCGTCGCCGCCGGCGCGACGAATCCGGCGAACACCGGGACCAGCGCCACCTCGTCGATCCGGTGCTGGTAGAACGCCTCGACGCGACTCAGGTTGTAAAGCCGCTCGAGCGGGAGCGCGGTTTCCTCCTCCAGCTCGCGCCGCGCCGCGTCCGCGGGCGTCTCGCCCGGCTCGATGTGGCCGTGCACGGTCTCCCACGAGCCGGGGCAGCGCCCTCCGGCGGCGCGGCGCAGCACCAGGCACTCGAGGGACGCGCCCGCGCCGCGCAGGACATAGAGGTCCACCAGCGAGACGGCGATCGAGGTCACGGGCGCCACCGCGCGAACGCCCCGAGCAGCTCGATCCCGGCGCGTTGCGACTTCTCGGGGTGGAACTGCGCGCCGATCATATTGTCCCGGCCGACCAGCGTCGGAAACGGCCGCTCGTACGTCCCGGTGCCGAGCACCTGCTCCTCCGGCAGCGCCGCGGGGTGGTAGCTGTGCACGTGGTAGAAGAACCGGGCCTCGCCACCGAACACCTCGCGCAGCATGGGATGGCTTGCGCCGGCCGGGGTGAGCTCCACCTGCGACCAGCCCACGTGCGGCACCGGAAGCGCGGTGTCGAAGCGACGCACCTCTCCCGCCAGCAGGCCGAGCCCGCGCGCGCCCGGTGCCTCGGCACTGGAGGCGAAGAAGAGCTGAAGGCCGAGGCAGATCCCCAACACCGGCCGGCCGCGCTCGGCGGCGTCCCGCACCGCGGCTCCAAGCCCGCTGGCGTCCAGCGTGCGCGATCCCTGGCCGAAATTCCCCACGCCGGGCACCAGCACGTGATCCGCCGCGCGGACCTCGTCGGGGCTGGTGGTGAGGGTGGCCGCGTGACCCGCGGCACCGAGGGCGCGGACCACGCTCCGGAGGTTGTTCACGCCGTAGTCTACGACCACGATCACAGGGTGCCCTTCGTGGATGGAATCCCGGTCACACGCGGGTCGAGCGCCGTGGCGCCGTCGAGCGCGCGGGCGAACGCCTTGAACGCGGCTTCCACGATGTGATGGGGGTTGTCCCCCCGGATGAGGTCCATGTGGACGGTGAGCCCCGCGTTGAGCACGAGCGCGCGGAAGAACTCCGGCGTGAGGAACACGTCGTAGTCGCCGAGCATCTGCCACTTGGGGATCTCGATCCCGTAGGCGAGGTACGGCCGCCCCGAGACGTCCACCACCGCCCGCACCAGCGCCTCGTCGAGCGGCACGAGCGCGTCGGCGCAGCGCCGGATACCCGCGCGGTCGCCGAGCGCCCGCTCCAGCGCGAGGCCGAGGGTGATTCCGGTGTCCTCCACCGTATGATGCCCGTCCACGTGCAGGTCGCCCTGCGCCTCGACCACCAGATCGAGCAGCGCGTGCCGGGCGAGCGCCTCGAGCATGTGGTCGAGGAAGCCGATCCCCGTGTGTACCGACGCCTCTCCCCGCCCGTCCAGATTCACCCGGACGTGGAGATTGGTTTCCTTGGTGGTGCGGCGGATCTCGCCGGTGCGGGGCATGTGGGGAATCGTGGGTCGTGGGTCGTGAGTCGTGAGTCGCCGGTCTTGTCCCTGCCTCGGCCCCGCTTACCGCTTACCGCTCATCGTGAAAGATTTCTACCAGGGCCCGTGCCACCGCCTCCATGTCCTCCTCCGTCCCGATCGAGATCCGGAGGCACTGCGCCAGATCCGCTCCCGCCGACACATCGCGAACCAGGATGCCATGGTCAGTGAGCAGTCGGCGAAAGACTTCGGCCGCGGGGAGTGCGTGACACTTGATCAGTACGAAGTTGGCCGCGCTCGGGTACGCGGTGAGTCCCGGGAACGCCACGAGCCGGGAGACGAAACGCTCGCGGATCTCGATGATCCGGCGCGTCCGCGCCTCGAGCGCGGGCCCATGGCGGAGCGCCGCGGCCGCAGCCGCCAGCGTCACCACGTTGACGTTGTAGGGCAGCTTCGCTTTCGCGATCTCCCGCGCCACTGCCGGGTGCGCCAGGGCGAGCCCGAACCGCAGTCCCGCCATGCCGAGCGCCTTGGAGAAGGTGCGGAGCACCACCAGCCGGCTGTGGCGCGCCAGCAGCGGCAGGGCGGTCGGGCCGCCGAACTCCTGGTACGCCTCGTCGCACACGACGAGCGCGCCGGTCTCATCGAGCACCCGCTCCACCGACCCCTCGGGCAGGGCCGAGCCCGTGGGATTGTTGGGCGAGTTGAGCACCACCACGCGCGCGCCCTCGCGGACCGCCGCGTCGATCAGGGCGTCAACGTCGTACTCGAAGCCGGCGCCGAACGGCACCGGCCGATAGCGTGCGCCCAGCACGCCGGCGAGGAGCCGGTAAAGCGAAAAGGTCGGGGCCGGCGCCACGACCACGTCCCCGGCCGCGAGCGTCACCGCCAGCGTCGCCTGGATCAGTTCGTTGGAGCCATTGCCCACCAGCACGCCGTCGGCCACCCAGCCGTAGCGGGCCGCCAGCGCCCCGAGCAGCTCGGGCGGCGCGAACTCCGGATAGCGCTCCCACTGGGCCGCTGCCGCCGCGGCGAGCACCTCCCGCTTGAGCTCCGGCGGCACGTCCCACGGGCTCTCGTTCTGATTGAGCTTCCGCCGGGCAGGCGGCGCGCCGAGCGTGTACGCGCTCTGGGCGCGGACGCCCGGCTTGACCAGCGCCAATCCCTCGGCGGCGTCCGGCGGTCCACCCGCTGCCGGGCCGGGGGGAGGGTCTGCGAGCGGTCGGGCGGGCGTGGTGGGTGGGAGAGTCGGCGGGCGGCTCAAGCGCGGTGGCGCCCGAGGATGGCCTCGAGCCGGGCGGAAAGGGCGCGCGCGCGGAACGGCTTGGTGATGAAGTCGTCGGCGCCCAGCTCGAACACCCGCACCTCGTTGTCCTCGTCGCCCTTGGCAGTCAGCACCATGACCGGAATCGAGCGGGTGGCCGGCCTGGACCGGAGCTGCTGGAGGACGCTGTAGCCATCGAGGCCCGGCAGGTTGAGATCGAGCACGATGATGTCGGGCGCGTAGCGGTCCACCTCGTCGAGCGCCTGGATGCCGTCCCGTGCCTCGGCGACGCGATAGCCGTCGCGCTCGAGCAGATCCTTCATCACCCGGCGGAGCGGTTCCTCGTCCTCGACGAGGAGCACCTTGACGCCGCGGCCCTGGCCGTCCGCCGCACCATCAGCGCCGCCGGCCTCGTCCACCAGCTCGAGGTCGCCGAGGTCGAAGGTGGCCGGCGCCGGCGGCACGGGCGGCGCCGCTCGTGCCGCAGGAGCGGCGGGCGGCGCGGGGCGGCGCGGCGTCGTCCGCGCGGGCTCCAGCGGCACATCCGTGACGCGCAGCAGCTCGTCCAGGGTGGATTCGCCGGCGAGGACATGGCGAAGGCCGCTGTCCCACAGCGAGCGCATGCCGCTGGCTCGCGCCACCTCGGCGATCCGGTCGGCTGTGGCGCCATCGCCGATCTGACGCTCGATCTCCGAGTTCACGGCCAGCACCTCCATGATGCTGAACCGGCCGCGGTAGCCCGTCTGGGTGCAGTCGGGGCAGCCGACTGCGCGAAAGAGCGCCGTGCCCTGCGGGATGAACCGCGCCGCCCGCTCGGGGATCGCCTCGCTGCTGGGCTCCCGGCAGGTGCGGCAGAGCCGCCGCATGAGCCGCTGGGCGACCACGCCTCGGAGCGCCGAGGCGATCTTGTACGCCTCCATCCCCATGTCCACGAGCCGCGTGATCGCGTTCGCCGCGTCGTTGGTGTGCAGGGTGGAGAGCACGAGGTGGCCGGTGAGCGACGCCTGCAGCGCGATCTGCGCCGTTTCCTGGTCCCGGATCTCGCCGATGAGCACCACGTCGGGGTCCTGCCGCAGGATCGAGCGTAGCGCCGAGGCGAAGGTGAGTCCCGCCTTCTCGTGCACCTGCACCTGGACGATGTTCTCGCCCAGTCGGTACTCGACCGGGTCCTCGACGGTGACGATGTTGACCCCTTCGCTCTGGATCAGCCGAATGGCGGAGTAGAGCGTGGTCGTCTTGCCCGACCCGGTGGGACCGGTGACGAGGAGGATGCCCTCCTTGGCGGTGAGCAGCTTGCGCACGGCCTCCTGCTCGTCGGCGTGCATGCCCAGCGCCTCGAGGCTCAGCACGGTGGCGCGCTGGCTCAGGATCCGGATGACCACCTTCTCGCCGAGGGACGCGGGGAGCGTGGAGATGCGGAGATCCACCGGCTCACCGTTCACCGAAACCCGCGCCCGCCCGTCCTGGGGCCGGAGCCGGTCGGCGATGTCGAGCCCCGACATGATCTTGATGCGTGAGATCAGGGGCAGGCCGGCGTTGCGCGGGATCTTCATGACCTGGCGGAGCACGCCGTCGATGCGGTAGCGCACCACGACGCCGCCCTCGATCGGCTCCACGTGGATGTCGCTCGCGCGGCTGGTGACACCGTCGGCGAGCATGACGTCCACCAGGCGGATGATGGGCCGCTGGCTGGCCTCCTCGGCGCTGGCCGCCGCATCATCGTCGTCCTGCTCCAGCTCCTTCACCTCGAAGTCGCCGCCAAGCCCCTCGAGCAGCCGGTTGACAACGTCGTCGTTGCGGTACAGATCGTCCAGCCGGTGCCGGAGCGTGGAGGGCGACGCGAGCAGCATCCGCACTTCGCGCCCGGTGGCGAACGCCAGCATCTTCTCCGCGTCGATATCGAACGGGTTGGCGGTGGCCACTTCGAGGTAGGAGTCCGTCTGGCCCACCGGCACGACGTTGAATCGCCGCGCCACCTGCTCCGGCACCGTCTGGGCGAGCTTGGGGTCGAGACGGGACAGATCGGCGATCGGAATCCGGAACCGGGTCCCGAGCGCGGACAGGATCTGGAGGTCGGTGATCAGCCGCTGCTGGACCAGTGTTTCCCAGAGCGATGCGGACGCGGAGGCCTGCTCGGCGCGAATCCCGGCGACGGTTCCATCGGGCAGCAGCGGCTCGATGGTGTTGACCAACCATTCATCGGTGAACGGCATGACTCGCTTTGGCTGGAGTGGCCCGGGGTAAGTCCGAAGATAAGACCCCTACAACAGCCCCCACCAGTCCCGATTCACGTCCACCGTGACCCCGAAACCGCCGTCCCTGAGGCCGACGCCGGCCTCCACCCGGATCAGGCGCATGAACCACTCGAGCGCAAGGCCGGCCACCGGCCGCACCCCGTCGCTGCGTCCCCAGGGGAGCCCCGCGATGGGCCCGCCCGCGGCGCCGGCGGCCAGGAAGGGCGCCACCGTCATCGTGCGCCCCGTCGAGGCGAACGAGCCCAGCGGGAGCGCGGGCACCGGCAGCTCGAACCGCCACTCCACCTGCGCCAGCGCCACCTCACGTCCGCCGTAGGCGCGGAACGGCTCGCCGACGAGCGTCCCCCGGCCGCCGATCGCGAAGCTGCGGTGCGGCGGGAGCCCCCCGGTGCCGGCACCCAGGTACGCCCTCGTGACGAGCTGGTGACTCCCGAGGACGGTGAGCCAGCGGCCCTCGACCGTCGCGCGGGCGTAGTCCGTGGGTCCGTCTCCGCCCTCGAACGCCAGCCGACCCTGCAGGTCCTGCCGCACGGCGATGCCGCCGCTCGCACGCTCCAGCTCGATCCGGGCCACCCCATAGGCGCCCGAGCCCAGCGCCGGGTTAGGCCGGTAGCTTCCCGTGGCCGGTGTCGCGCGAACGGCCACGGAGCGGCTCTCCTCTACGCCGGCGGAGAACGCCAGCGTCGTTCGGCCGCTCAACCGGTGCCGCGCGCCGGCCAGCGCGCTGCGGAGCAGCACGTAGTCGCCGTAGTCGGCGCCGCCCTCCTGAGCCGCCAGCGAATTCACCACCGGGGAGACGACCGCCAGGTCGCTGAAATCGGCGACTCGCCGCGCCGCCGAGAGACTGACCTCGGTGCCGCCGAGCCCCGCGCTGACGCGCAGCTCGCCCGTCAGGCGATGGTCCGACGTGCCGTACGCCACCGACGGACGCAACTGCACCCGGCTGGCGCCGAGGCGCGCCACCGCACCGAAGCCGAGCGTGAGGCCCTGTACCCGGTTGACGTGCACCAGGTCGCTCAGCGATCCCGCCGCGAGCCGCCGCGACGGCAGCCCGCTCAGCGCCCTCGTCCCCGCGATCCGCTCCACCTCGACCCGGAGGGCGTCCATGTCCTGCTTGTTGACCGGGGACGCCACCCCGGCGAGTGCCTCGCCGAGGGGCGTTTTCCAGGTCGAGTCGGCCGGGCGCGGGTGCGCGAGGCCACCGATCGCGGCCCCGGTGAAGAGCCCCTCGGGCAGCGGCACGTTGAGATCGTAGCCCTCGATTTCCCAGCGGCCGCGGATGATGCCGCGCGCCGGAAAGTCGAGCCATCGGGTGCGCCGGCGGATCTCGACCTCCTGGCGGTATGGCAGCCAGTAGCGCTGCTCGTACAGCGCGTTCTCCAGCACGATGCTGATGTCTTCGAGCTGCTTGTCGAGATAGGCGGGCGGGGTGAAGCTGAACCGGAAACGGACGAGCTGAGCGGTGGCCGCGTCGAGGTAGAGCGTGCCGACCACCAGCGGCCGCGCGAACGAGCGCGGGCGCACCTGCACCTCGCGCACGACCGTCCGGCCCTCCGCGGTCCGGATGGCGAGCGAGTCCCCCAGCGCGTAGTCGTACGCGGTCAGCCCCGCCGGCGAGAGCGGATGCGGCACATCCCGCACCTCGTCGCCCTCGCCGATCCGGATGACGTTGCCGAAGTTGTTGGTGACGATGCCGAGGTGGTCGCGATGGTAGTTGATGTCGGTGGGAAGGAACGCCCCGTCGCGCCAGCCAAGAATGACCTGCTTGCTCCGGTCAGGGGCCCGCCAATACACTTCCACCCGCAGCTCGTCGGCCTTGACCAGCCGCGGCGGCTCGGCCAGGCCTTCACCCACCTGCGCCAGGAAAAAGACGAACCCGTGCGCCCGGGTCCGATAGCTCGAGAGCGAGCCGTCGGCCTGCGCCTCGAGCCGGCGCTCGGTAGCGCGCCGCACCAGAGCCAGGACGGCAGGCGCGTTCCAGGCCTGCGCGGCGAGCGGGGACACGTGGCCGAGGAAAAGCACCCACGCCGCACGTGCCGCACTTCGCACTGCGCACCTCTCAGGCTGGCAGGGGGACGATGACGGGAATATCCCGGGGCCGCTGGAGCCGGGCAAGCTGGCTCTGTCTGGCGGCCGCCTGTGGCGGACGCACAGGCGGCGGCACCGGTGCCGCGGGGCCCGCCGCCGTCCGCGTCGTCCAGGTGGCGACGGCCATGGTGCTCGAGACCGCGGGGCCGCCGCCGTCGGACACTTCGGTGACGTTCACCACCGGCCGCCCGCGCGTCATCGTGCTGCGTCACGGCCCGCCGGAGAACGTCGTCTTCGCCGAGCTCGCGTTTCCCGCCGGCGCCTTCCGCGCGGACAGCGGTCGGGAGGTCCGGGTAGACGTGCGGCCCCGGCCGGGTGTCTACGGGCTCGACCTGAGCACCAGTCTGCCTCTCGCCGGCGGGGCCACCGTCACGTTCAAGTACGCGCGCTACTTTTCGGCGCCGGCCCGTGCGCGCGCCGCCTACGGCAGCGACGGGGCGTACGAGCGGGCGCTCGCGGTGGGCGAGCTGCTCCCCGGCGGCACCCAGCTCGCGCTGCTTCCCTCCACCCGTCCCGCGGCCGACAATCTCCGCTCGGCGCTCCCCGCCCCGGGCACCTACCTGGTGGCAGCGGCCCAGTGAGCGCCACGTTCAACGCCTTTGCCGCGCGGGCGCGCCAGGGCGGCGCGATGGTGCCCGTCACCCGCCAGGTGGTTCTCGACGGCGACACCCCGGTCTCGGCATTCGCGAAGCTCCACCGTGGGCCCTACGGGTTCCTGCTCGAATCGCTCGAGGGCGGCGAGCGCTGGGCCCGCTACACCTTCCTCTCGACCGATCCGCGCGAGGTCTTTCGCTACCGCGGCCGCGAGTGCGAGCGGTGGACCTCGATCGACGGCTGGCACACCGTCGAGACCGACCTGCCGCCGCTCGAGCACCTGGGCCGCCTCCTGCGGCGGCACCCGCCGGTCGACGTGCCCGGCCTGCCGCGGTTCACCGGCGGGGCGGTCGGGTACCTGGGCTACGACATCGTACGCACCATCGAGTCCCTGCCCGATGCCCCGCCCGACGACCGCGACCTGCCCGACGCGGTGATGATGGTGACCGACACCCTGCTGGTGCTGGACAACCTGTACAACCGGGCCACGGTGATCGCCAACGTCGAGGTGCCGTCCGACGCGGACGACGCCGTGCTGCGCCGGCTCTACGCCGCCGCCGAGTCGCGGATCGAGGAGTGGATCACCCGCCTGGGCGCGCGCGGCAACATCCGGCCGCTCGCGATCGACGTCGCGACCGCCCTGCCTGCCATGACGTCGCCCTACGCGGACGACCGGTTCCAGGATGACGTGCGCCGAATCAAGGAGTACATCTCCGCGGGCGACACCTTCCAGACCGTGCTTTCCCGCCGCCTGGAAACCGCCGCGCCCGACCCCTTCCTCGCGTATCGCTACCTCCGGGCGCTCAATCCGGCGCCCTACCTGTACTTCCTGCACTGCGACGACATCCACGTGCTCGGGAGCTCGCCCGAGATCCTGGTCCGGGTCGAGGACGGGGAGGTCACTCTCCGGCCGATCGCCGGCACCCGCCCGCGCGGAGCCACTGCGGAAGCGGATGTGGCGCTGGCCGAGGAGCTGGCGGCGGATCCGAAGGAGCGTGCCGAGCACCTCATGCTGGTGGATCTCGGGCGGAACGACGTCGGGCGGGTGGCGGAGTTCGGCTCGGTGCGGCTCACCGCCTTCATGGTGATCGAGCGCTACTCGCACGTCATGCACCTCGTGAGCGAGGTCCGCGGGCGGCTCCGGCCCGAGCTCGACGCGGTGGCGGCGCTGGCCGCGTCCTTCCCCGCCGGCACCGTCTCCGGCGCCCCCAAGGTGCGGGCCATGCAGATCATCGACGAGCTGGAGCCGGTGCGGCGCGGCCCCTACGCCGGCGCTGTGGGCTACATCGGCTGGGGCGCGCGGACCATGGACACGGCGATCACCATCCGCACCTGTGTCATGCGTGGCGGCCGGGCCTGGATCCAGGCCGGCGCCGGCATCGTCGCCGATTCCGATCCCGCCGCCGAATGGCGGGAGACGGAGGCGAAGGCAAGGGCGGTGCTGCTGGCGATGGCGCTCGCGGGGAGGGAAGGACGGACGGAAAGACGGAAAGATGAAAAGACGGAAGGTGGCTGGAGGTGATGGCGCGTATCGTCCTTCCGTCCTTCCGTCTTTCCGTCTTTCCGCCCGTCTTTCCCTCCTATATTTCAGCATGCCCCACTATCGCCTGCTCTCGCAGTCCGGCGACCAGAGCTTCGAGCTCCCCGACGGCCGGAACCTGATCGTGGGCCGGGGCCTCACGAGCGACATCGCCATCTACGATCCCACCATCTCGCGGCGGCACGCCGAGCTGACCGTCGAGGCCGACGGCGTCCTGGTAAAGGACCTCGGCAGCTCGAACGGTACCTGCATCAACGGGAGCCGGGTGGAGGCGGGGCGGCTCACACCGGACGACTCGATCACCTTCGGCAAGGTGGTCTTCCGCCTGGTCGGGCCCGGCGGCGCGGCACCGGTGCTTCAGCGGCCCGCCATTGCGCTCGAGGGGGGAGCGCCGGGCGGGCAGATCGTCCGGCAGCTCGTGGTGAGCGGCGGCCTTCCGCCGGGGATCACCAGCCGCGACGGTCCGCCCGCGGGACAGCTCCGCGTTAGCGCCACCACGGGCGAGGCGCGCCAGGCGCTCAAGCTCCAGATGCTGCTCGAGGTGTCGCAGAAGCTCTCATCCGAGCTCGACCTCGAACGGCTGCTCCGCGCCGTGGTGGACACCACCTTCGAGATCATGAGCGTGGACCGGGTCACGATCGTGCTGGCCAACGAGGAGAGCGGCGAGCTGGTGCCGACGATCTCCCGCAGCCGGCTCGGCGAGACGCAGCCGGTGCAGGTGCCTCGCTCCATCGCGGACAAGGTCATGCAGGAGCGGGTGGCCGTGGTCTCCCAGAATGCGCCGGCCGACACGCGCTTCAAGGGCCAGTCGATCCTGATGCAGAGCGTCCGGAGCGCCATGTGCTCGCCCCTGATGGCGTCCTCCGACCAGGTGCTCGGCCTCCTCTACGTCGATAACCTGACCGCGACGAACACCTTCACCGACGAGGACCTGCAGTTCCTGGTGGCGTTCAGCGGCTTCGCGGCGATCGGCATCAAGAACTCCCGCTACGCCGAGCAGGTCCGCCGCGAGGCCACCGTCCGGTCCAACTTCGAGCGCTACTTTGCGCCCAACGTCGCCGCCGACATCGCCCAGCAGAACGTGGCCATTGGCCAGGGCGGCGAGCGCCGGCCCACCACCGTGCTCTTCAGCGACATCCGCGGCTTTACCGCGATCGCGGAGTCCATGGGTCCCGACGCGATCGCCCGTCTGCTGAGCGAATATTTCACCGAGATGGTCGAGGTGATCTTCGAGCACGGCGGCACGCTCGACAAGTTCATCGGCGACGCGATCATGGCGCTCTGGGGCGCGCCCATCGCCCACGCCGACGATCCCGACCGGGCGCTCCGCGCCGCGCTCGCCATGCAGCGGGCCATCGCGCGGCTCAACGAGCGCTGGATAAGCCAGGGCCGGCCCGAGATCGGCGTCGGGATCGGCATCAACCATGGCGAGGTCTTCGCCGGCAACATCGGGAGCCATCGCCGGCTGGAGTACACCGTGATCGGCGACGCGGTCAACGTGGCGGCGCGCCTCTGCGCCGAGGCGGGGCCCGGGGAGATTCTGGTGACGGAGTCGGTGCTGCGGATGGTGCGCGATCAGGTGGCCTGCGAGTACCTGCCGGAGCTGGCGCTCAAGGGCAAGGCGCAGATGGTGCAGGTGTACCGGGTCGGAGGCGTGCAGCCTCAGCCCACCTCCGTGACCGCGGCCGTGCGGCTGCCGCCCTCGAATCGGTAGCCGTGACCCGCCCCCTCGAGCAGCTCGAGCACCAGCCGGATGGGCAGGCCCATCACGCCGAAGAAGTCGCCCTCGATCCGCTGCACCAGCGCCGCCCCGTAGCCCTGGATCCCGTACGCTCCCGCCTTGTCCATCGGCTCGCCCGTGGCCACGTACGCCTCGAGGAACTCGTCGGGCAGCCGCCGGAACGAGACGCTGGTCACGTCGGTGGCCTGGTGCACGGCCTCACCGGCCACCAGCGCCACCGACGTCACCACCTGATGGGTGCGCCCCTGGAGCTTGCGCAGCATGCGGAGCGCGTCGGCGGCGTCGGCCGGCTTCTCGAGCACCTCGTCCCGAACCACGACGGTCGTATCGGCGCCCAGCACGAGAGTGCCGGCGACGCTCAGCGCCTTCTCACGCGCCAGGCGCTCCACGTAGTCCACCGCCGTCTCGGCCGGGCGGCGCAGCTCCGGAATGTTCGGTGGCACCACCCGCACCGGGATGCCGAGCATCTCGAGCAGCTGGCGCCGGCGGGGGGAGCCGGACGCAAGGACCAGCACGTCGCGGCTCATGCGCGGTCCAGGATCAGGGTCACGGGTCCGTCGTTGTGGATCTCGACCAGCATGTCGGCTCCGAATTCGCCGGTGGCCACCTCGAGCCCGCGGGTCCGGAGGGCGGCGACAAAGCGCTCATAGAGGGGGATGGCCGTCTCGGGACGCGCCGCGTCGATGAACGACGGGCGGCGGCCCCTGGCCGTGTCGCCGTACAGGGTGAACTGGCTGATCACCAGCAGCGCACCCTGCACGTCGGCAAGGCCGAGATTCATCTTCCCATCCGCGTCCGCGAACAGGCGGAGCCCGGCCACCTTGTCGGCCATCCAATCTACCCGCTCGCCGGTGTCGCCGTGGGTGAAGCCGACGAGCAGGCAGAACCCGCGGCCGATCGCGCCGGCGACGGTGCCGCCGATGGTCACCGACGCCTGGGAGACCCGCTGGAGGACGACGCGCATTCGGCTCACCACATTATTGTTCGTACTGTGATCCCGGCGAAAGATAGACGCGAGACTCACTCGAGAGACAGAATGCCCGGCAGCCCGATTCCCAGCCGGCTGGCGTTCGCCCGCCGCTATGCCCGTCACGCCGTTTCAGCGCGCCGCCAGAACGCGGGCCGGCCCATCGCTCCGGCCCCGCACCGGCCCGACCCGTCGGCCTGGTCCGACGATCGGCTGACGGTCTCCTGGCTGGGACATGCCACGGTCCTCCTCAACCTGTACGGGACCTGGATCGTGACCGACCCGGTGCTCGAGCGCCGGATCGGCCTGGGGCGCGGACTTGCCAAGATCGGCCCCCGCCGGCTGGTCGAGCCGGCGCTGCGGAAGCGCGAGCTGCCGCCGCTCGACGCGGTCCTGCTGTCGCACGCGCACATGGACCACACCGACCTCGGCACCTTGGGCGCCATCCCGTCCAGGGTGCGTGCGGTGGTGCAATCCGGCAACCGCGACCTGGTCCGGCGGTTCCACACGGTGGACGAACTGGCGTGGGGGGAGGGGACGCGGATCGGGGAGGTCGACGTGGAGTCGGTGGAGACGCGCCACTGGGGTGCCCGGATGGTCACCGATCGCCACCGCGGCTGGGGCGGCTATCTGCTGCGAAAACACGGCCGCACCGTGCTGTTCGGTGGCGACACCGCGTACACCAACAGCTTCACACGGCTCCGGGACCGGGGGCCGGTGGACCTCGCCATCCTGCCGATCGGCGCGTACGACCCGTGGATCACCAGCCACGCCTCGCCCGAGGAGACCTGGCGGATGTTCCGCGACCTCGGCGCCGAGTATCTGCTGCCGATCCACCACTCCACGTTCCGGCTGAGCCGGGAGCCGGTGGACGAGCCGGTGCAGCGGCTGCTTGCCGCGGCCGGGCGTGAGCGCTGGCGGGTGATCATCACCGAGGTCGGTCAGACCTGGTCGCTGCCGACCGAGGGCCCGAGCTCCACCGGTTGAGGGCGGATCAGGTTTGACAACCGTGAGTAGGTTCGCCCACGGAACTCGTCCAGCACCTGGTCCACCTCGTCCCTGGTGGCGCCGAGCCGGCGGAGCAGCATCTCGCCGAGCTGCAGGCTTCCTTCCACGATCTCCGGTACCACTTCCGTGGCGCCCGCTCCCGCCAGCTGCTCGGCCTGCGCCACATCCCGGGCGCGGACGAGCACCGGCAGGTCCGGACTCATCGCGCGGAGCACCTGGACGCTGCGAGCCGCGGCGTCGGGCTGATCGAGTGTGATCGCCGCCATGCGTGCCTGCTCGATCCCCGCCGCCCGCAGGACCTCCGCCCGGCTCGCATCGCCGAAGTAGACCGGCAGCTCCCGGCGTCGTGCCTCGGCCACCCGCTCGGCATCGAGATCGAGGGCGAGGTACGGAACCAGCCGTGACTCGAGCAGCAGGGCAAGCGTCTGCCCCACCCGGCCGAACCCCGCGATCACCACGTGATCCCGCAGTTCCCGCGTCTCGGGTCCGAGCGCCGCCGCGGCGCCGGCCGCTTGGTGGTGTCGGCGGAACACCATGCGGGCAGCCGTGAGAAGCGCGGGCGTCGCAGCCATGCTGAGTCCCACCAACAGAATGGCGGTCTGCGCAGCTTCCGCCGGGAGTACCCCCCGCCCGCGCGCCAGGGTGAAGAGCACGAACGCGAACTCACCGCTCTGCGCCAGCATCAGCCCGATTCCCGCGCCCATGCCCAGCGAGAGCCCGAACGCTCGGCAAAGCCCCGCCAGAATCAGCGCCTTCCCGACCAGGAGTGCTGCCAGCAGGCCGACCAGCAAGGGCGCGTGCCGCCAGAGGAGGCCCGCATCGATTCCCATGCCGACGGTCATGAAGAACAGCGCGAGCAGGAGGCCGCGAAACGGCTGGACGTCGCTCTCCACCTGGGGTCGATACTCGGTCTCGGCAACCAGCAGGCCCGCGAGGAAGGCGCCCAGGGCCATCGAGAGCCCGGCCTGTTCGGTGACCCAACCGATGCCCAGCACCAGGAGGAGGACGATCCCGGTGAACAGCTCGGGTGTTCCCCCTCGCGCGACCGCGCGCAGAACCGGCCGGAGCGCCAGCCGGCCGATCGCCACGATCACGACGAGCGTTGCCGCCGCCTTCAGAAACGCGAGGCCCAGCGCCATGCCCAGGCCCTGCCCGCTGCCTGCGAGCAGCGGTACCAGCGTGAGCAGCGGCACCACGGCGAGGTCCTGCAGCAGCAGCACCGCGAACGCGACCCGCCCCTGCAGGGTCGCGATCTCCCGGCGCTCGACCAGCCCCTGCAGCACGATGGCGCTCGAGGAGAGCGCCAGCCCCGCGCCCAGCACCAGCGCCGCGTCGCCGGATACGCCGGCCAGGCGGAGCGTCAGCGTGATCGCGAGCGTGGTGATGACGACCTGGAGGGTACCGAGGCCGAAGACGTAGCGGCGCAGCGAGGAAAGGCGCTCGACCGAGAGCCCGAGCCCGATCGAGAAGAGCAGGAAGATGACGCCGAGATCCGCCAGGGCCGTCACGGCGCGCGGCCCCCGCAGCAGATCGAGGCCGTGGGGTCCGATCGCTGACCCCGCCACGAGATAGCCCAGCACCGCGCTCGCCCGGAACCGGCGGAAGATCGGGACGACGATCACCGCCGCGGCGAGGACGATCAGGATGTCGAGCAGATTCCGGCTACTCCACCGTCACGGATTTGGCGAGGTTCCGCGGCTGATCCACGTTGCAGCCGCGTGCCACGGCCACGTAGTAGGACAGCAGTTGCAGCGGCACGCTGGTGAGAATCGGCGTCAGCATGTCGAGCGTCTCGGGGATGGTGAACGTGGCGTCCGCCAGCCGCTCGATCTCGGTGTCGCCGGCGTTGATGAGGGCGATCACCTTTCCGCCGCGCGCCTTCACCTCCTCGATGTTCGACACGATCTTCGAGTGGACCGCGTCCCTCGGGGCGATGAAGACCACCGGCATGTTCTCGTCGATGAGCGCGATCGGCCCGTGCTTCATCTCCGCGGCGGGATATCCTTCCGCGTGGATGTAGGAGATTTCCTTGAGCTTGAGCGCGCCTTCCAGCGCCACGGGGAAGTTGACGCCGCGCCCGAGGTAGAGCGCGTTCGAGGTAGTGCGGAGGAACCGCGCCGCGAGCGCCTCGATCTCGCTGGAGCGCTCGAGGATGCGGGCAATCTGCTCGGGCAGGCACCGAAGCGCCTCGATGAACTGCCGCCCCTGCAGGATGCTCAGGTTCCGGAGCCGCGCCACCCGGAGCGTCAGCAGCGCGAGCGCCGCCACCTGGCTGGTGAATGCCTTGGTGCTCGCGACGCCCACCTCCGGGCCCGCGTGCAGGTAGATGCCGCCGTCCACCTCGCGGGCGATGCTGGAGCCCACGACGTTGACCAGCCCCACCGTGCGTGCGCCCCGGCGCTTGGCCTCGCGAATGGCCGCGAGCGTGTCCGCGGTTTCGCCGCTCTGCGAGATCCCGATCACCAGCGTCCGGGGGTCGACCACCGGGTTCCGGTAGCGGAACTCGGACGCGTACTCCACCTCGACGGGAATCCGGGCCATCTCCTCCAGCATGTACTCGCCGATCAGGGCCGAGTGCCACGAGGTGCCGCAGGCGGTGATGATGATGCGCCCGACCTGCTTGAGGTCGTCGTCGCTCAGATTGAGGCCGCTGACGCGCGAGGTGCCCTCGTCATCCAGCAGGTGGCCGCGGAGCGTGTTGCAGAGGCTCTCCGGCTGCTCGCAGATCTCCTTCAGCATGAAGTGCGGATAGCCGTTCCGCTCCACCATCGACAGGTCCCAGTCGATCTGGTTCACCGGCTTGCTGATGCGTGCCGTCTGGAGATTGCGGACCCGGTAGCCGTCGCGGGTGAGAACCGCCATCTCGCCGTCGTCCAGATACACCACCGACCGGGTGTACTCCAGCAGCGGTGAAGCGTCGGACGCGACGAACCACTCGTTCTCGCCCACGCCCACCAGCAGCGGGGATCCCTTCCGCGCGGCGACCAGGACGTTCGGCTCGTCGGCCGAGACGAAGGCCAGGCCATAGGCGCCGTCCACGTCCCGGAGCGCCTCGGCCACCGCCTCCTCGAGACTGCCCTGATAGAACTCGCCCACGAGGTGCGCCAGCACCTCGGTATCCGTCTCCGACTTGAAGCTGTGGCCGCGCGCCTCCAGCGCCTTCCGGATGGCGTTGGAGTTCTCGATGATCCCGTTGTGGATGACGGCGATCCGCCCGCTCTGATCGGTGTGGGGATGGGCGTTCGGGGTGGTGGGCGCGCCGTGGGTGGCCCACCGCGTGTGGCCGATGCCGAGCGTGCCGGGCGGCATCTCCTCCACCAGCGCCTGCTCGAGCATGCTGAGCTTGCCCGCCGCCTTCATGATCCGGAGCCCGTGTCCATTCACTACGGCGATGCCCGACGAATCGTAGCCGCGATACTCCAGCCGGCGGAGTCCCTCGATCAGCAGCCCTGCGGCCTGTCTCGGGCCGATGTAGCCCACAATGCCACACATCAGGACATGCACCTCACTGCAGGAGTTTTCGGGCCTCGGCGATCAGCGATTCCGCGTCGGCGCGGGTCGGTGCCTCGGCGATGAGGCGGACGATGGGCTCCGTACCGGAAGGACGCACGTGCAGCCATCGATCGCTCCAGGAGAGCCGGAGCCCATCACGCTCGTCGGATTCCGCATCCGGGAAGTGTGCGCGGAGATCGAGATAAAGCGGCCTCAGCTCCGGACCGCGCGGCCCCTTGGCTTTGACGATGGTGTACCGGCGGGAGGACTTCACCAGCTCCGATACCGTTAACCCAGACGTGGCAAGGAGATGCAAGATCAAGGCCACCCCCAGGGGCGCATCCCGGCCGATGTGCAGCGCCGGGAGCATCACGCCGCCGTTTCCTTCGCCGCCGATGACGGCGCCCTCGTCCCGAATGGCCCGCGCCACGTTGGCCTCGCCGACCGGCGCACGCACCAGGCGCGCACCGGCCGCACGGGCCGCGTCCTCGACCACCAGGCTGGTGGAGAGGTTGATGACGACGGTCGGGATCTCCGCCTCACTGCTGCGCCCATCCAACACCGCGCGGACCGCGAAGGCCAGCGTGTAGTCCTCGCCGATCGGCTCCCCGTGCTCATCCACCAGCGCCAGTCGGTCCACGTCGGGATCGACCGCGAAGCCCACGTCCGCGCCGCTCCGCCGCACCAGCTCACCCAGCTCGCCGAGGTTCTCCGGCACCGGCTCGGGCGCGCGAGGGAAGTGACCGTCGGGCTCGAGGTTGATGCCGCTCATCCGGCAGCCGAGGCGCTCGAGCAGCGGCGGGATGGCGGACGCGCCTGCGCCGCGCACGCAGTCGAGTGCCACGTGGAAGCCGCGGGCGCGGATGGCGGCGACGTCGATGAGCGGCAGGGCCAGCACCGCATCGAGATGGCGCCGCACGGCATCGCGGTCCTCCCGCAGTGCACCGATCCGTTCCCATCCCATCCGCGGCGGCCCCTCGTCGGCCAGCGCCCGAACGCGCGCGCCCGCCTCGGCATCGAGAAAGATGCCGTCGGCCCCCACGAACTTGAGCGCGTTCCACTCGATGGGGTTGTGGCTGGCGGTAATGATGAGCCCCGCGCCCGCGTGGTGATGCTCCACCGCCAGCTGCACCGTGGGCGTGGGCACGACGCCCACATCGATTACGTCAACGCCTACCGACATGAGCCCCGCGGCGGCCGCGTGGCTGAACATCGGCCCGCTGGTCCGCGCGTCGCGGCCAAGGACGACGGCCGAACGATCAGCGCGCGCGCCTGTCGTGGCGGCCATCTGGCCCGCCGCCGAGGTTCGCACCCAGGCGCCGAGGGCCGCGGCGTGACGGGCCACCAGCTCCGGCGTGAGATCGGTGCCGACGTGCCCCCGCATCCCGGAGACGCTGATCATCAGGGTATCGGACATGTTCCGCCGCTCCGCTCAGATGGAGATGGGAAGAGCGGAGACGTCGGCGAACGCCCGCAGGAAGGCCTCGACCACCTCGGGATCGAAGTGCGTCCCGGCGCAACGCCGGAGCTCCTCGAGCGAATCCACGGGGCTCTTGGGCGGCCGGTACGCGCGATTCGTCGTCATCGCGTCGAACGCGTCCACCACCGCCACGATCCTGGCCTCTGCCGGGATCCGGTCTCCCGAGAGCGCGTCGGGAAAGCCGCGGCCGTCGAGACGCTCGTGGTGGGAGCGGACGATGCGCAGCACCATCGGCGATTCGCCCAGGAACGGCGCCAGGATCCCTTCGCCAAGGGCCGCGTGCCCCTTCACGTGCTCGAACTCCTCGGGGCTCAGCAACCCGGGTTTGTTCAGGATGTCCTCGCGGGTGCCGATCTTGCCGATGTCATGCAGCTCGCCACCCAGCCGGATCTGCTCGAGCCGCTCCCCCGTATAGCCGAGCTGGACCGCGGTCTTCACCGCGTAGCGGCTCACCCGCGCGGAGTGCCCGCTGGTGTAGGCGTCCTTGGCCTCGAGCGCATGCACCAGCGTCTGCACCCCGTTGACCAGCGCCTGACGGTTCCGGCGGTCGAGCTCGCGGACGCGGCTCTCGAGGTGCTTCTGATAGAACCGGTTCTGGAGTACCAGCTCCCGCTTCTCCAGCGCCTTGTCCACCCGGGCCCGGACCTCCTCGACGATCACCGGCTTGGCGATATAGTCCAGCGCGCCGATCTTGAGGCACTCGACCGCGGTGGTCACGTCCGCCACGCCCGTGAGCATCACGACGGCCATGTCCGGGTAGCGCCCGAGCGCTTCGCGAAGGAAGGTGAGCCCGTCCATCTCGGGCATGTAGATGTCGGAGATGCACAGCGCGACCTCGCCCTCGCGATCGAGGATGGCGAGCGCCTCCACGCCGGACGAGGCCTCGAGGCTGGCCAGTCCGTGGGTCTCGATGATGCGGATTACCGCGCGCCGCATCTGCGCGTCGTCGTCGACCACGAGGCAGCGGGCTCGGACGGGATCGGAAGACGGCGCGTGCACGCTGCAAGCTAACCGCCTCACGGCCCCCTCTTCAATGGAGCGCGCCGCGCCATTACGCTTCTCCCACCCTTACCCGCGCCGGCCGCAATGACCCGTATTCTGCCCCACGATCACGACCATCGCTTCGCCACCCGCTCGGTCCATGCCGGCCAGGTCCCGGAGCCGCTCTCCGGCGCGGTGATGACGCCGATCTACCAGACCTCGACTTATGTCCAAGCGGGCCTGGGGCGGCACAAGGGCTACGAGTACGCCCGCACGCAGAACCCCACGCGCGAGGCACTCGAGCGGAACGTCGCCAGCCTGGAGGGGGGAACGCACGGCTTCGCGTTCGGGTCGGGGCTCGCGGCCCTGGACGCCGTGCTCAAGCTGCTCCGGAGCGGGGACCACGTCGTGTGCGGCGAAAACGTGTACGGCGGCACCCACCGCCTGATGCACCAGATCTACGCCGGCCTCGGGCTCCAGTTCACGTTCGTGGACATGGGGGACGTGGCCAACGTGGAACGGGCCATTACCACGGCCACCCGGATGATCTACTGCGAGACGCCGACCAACCCGATGATGAACCTGGCCGACCTCGCCGCCGTGGGCGACGTGACCCAGGCCCGCGGGCTGCTCTTCGTCGTGGACAATACCTTCGCGACGCCTTTCTTCCAGCGACCGCTCGAGTCCGCCGCCGACATCATCCTGCATTCGACCACGAAATATCTGAATGGCCACAGCGACATGGTGGGCGGCCTGCTCGTGACCAGTCGGGATGACCTCGCCGAGCGGCTCGGCTTCATCCAGAACGCGGCCGGCGGGGTACCCGGCCCCATGGACTGCTGGCTGGCCCTCCGCGGTCTCAAGACCCTCCCGCTCCGGATGCGCCAGCACGACGCGAATGGTCGCCGCATCGCCGAGTGGCTCGCGGGCCGTCCCGAGGTGACGAAGCTCTACTATCCGGGGCTCCCGTCGCACCCGCAGCATGAGCTCGCGTGCCGGCAGATGAGCGGTTTCGGCGGGATGATCTCGCTGGATCTGGGCGACGCCGCCCGCGCCCGGCGCTTCGTGGAGTCGACGCGCATCTTCGCCCTGGCCGAGTCGCTCGGCGGCGTCGAGAGCCTGATCGGGCATCCGGCCAGCATGACTCACGCCTCGGTGCCCCCCGCCATGCGACAGGAGATGGGCCTGACCGACAGCCTGGTGCGGCTGAGCTGCGGGGTGGAAGATACCGACGACCTGATCGGCGATCTCGACAGAGCTTTCGTGGAGAGCGGCAGGTAGATTGTGGATCGGCAGAATTCCGGATTCACTACAGCGGCACAGAGGGTACGGAGGTACACGGAGAAAATCAAAATGTCTTGTTGTTCTCTGTGCCTTCTGTGCCTCTGTGGTGAAAACCAGACTCGGAGCGTGTCCCACACTGAAACCTGAGCCCTCCCGCGCCGTAGAGTGCCGCATCCTCAACCCGAGCCCACAAGATGAGCACTTCCCTGCCCGCCCAGCGTCCCCGCCAGAGCTTCCCCCAGATCTCCGCCGTCTCGTGGGAGCACCCGGCCGACCGGGCGGCCCTGCAGGCGCTCCGTGCCATTCCCGGGGTGGACGAAGTCATTCGCAGGACACTGGCGCTGCTCGGCGGCGAGCGCGGTGTCCGGCTGCTGTTCCAGGGCAACGCCATCCGCATCGGCCCCGCGCAGTTTCCCAAGCTCTGGCACCTGCACGCCGAGGTGACCACGACCTTCGACTGGCCCGAAGTGCCCGAGCTGTACGTTTCCCAGACGCCGTTCTTCAACGCGGGCGCGTACGGCATCGACCAGCCGTTCATCGTGCTGCACTCCGCCGCCATCGAGCTGCTCGATGACGACGAGCTCCGCGTGCTGCTGGCCCACGAGCTCGGCCACGTCATCAGCGGTCACGCGCTCTACCGCACCATCGCGGCGGTGCTGGCGCTCATCAGCCTGGGCGCGCTGCCGATGCTCGCCGGGCTGGCGGTGCTCCCGGTCCGGCTCGCCTTTCTCGAGTGGTCGCGCAAGTCCGAGCTCTCGGCGGACCGGGCCGGGCTGCTCGGCGGCCAGGACGTCGTGGCAGCGCAGCGGGTGGACATGAAGATGGCCGGCGGCGGGCGCGGGAGCGGCTTCGCGGGACAGCTCAACGTCGACGCGTTCATGCAGCAGGCGCACGAGTACGCGGCGAGCGGGGAAGGTCTCGACATCGTATACAAGGTCCTCAGCACGCTCGCGCTCACCCATCCGATGCATACCGTACGGGCGGCGGAGCTTCAGCGCTGGGTCGCGAGTGGCGAATACGACCGGATCCTGCGGGGCGAGTACGCCCGTCGCGGCCCGGAGACCGACGAGCGCCCGCTGCGGGACGATCTCGGTGCGGCCGGCAGCTATTACGCGGGCGAGGCGCGCGAGTTCGCCGGGCAGGTGGCCGATGCGGCCCGGCGCGCCGCGGAACGCGCGCGCGAGGCGTTCCGGAACGCGCAGAAGTCGTGAGACTCCTCGTCGTCGGCGGCGGCGGGCGCGAGCACGCGCTCTGCTGGGCGTTCCGGCGCGAGGACCCCGACGTCGATCTCTGGTGCGCGCCGGGCAATCCCGGCACGGCCGAGCTCGCGACCAACCTTCCGATCGCCGCCGATGACCTCGACCGTCTGGCTGATGCCGCCGACATGCAGGGGATCGACCTGACGGTGATCGGCCCCGAGGTGCCGCTCGCGCGCGGGCTCGCCGACCGGCTTCGGGCGGAGGGCCGCGCCGTGTTCGGGCCGAGCGCGGCGGCGGCGCAGCTCGAGGCCTCCAAGGCATTCTCCAAGGACGTCATGGCAGCGGCCGGGATTCCGACGGCCGCGAGCCGGACGTTCCGGGAGCTGCGACCCGCGCTCGAGTACGTGGACCGTCACCCGGAGCCGCTGGTCGTCAAGGCGTCCGGGCTGGCCGCGGGCAAGGGGGCGATCGTCTGCCCCACCCGGGCGGAGGCAGCAGCCGCCGTGCGCGCGATGCTGGGCGACGGCACCTTCGGCGAGGCCGGCGCGACCGTGGTCATCGAGGCATTCCTCGAGGGCGAGGAGATTTCCGTCCTGGCGGTCACCGACGGGCGCGACGTCGAGCTGCTGCCCGTCTCCCAGGACCACAAGCGCCTGCTGGAGTGCGACGCGGGCCCGAATACGGGCGGGATGGGGGCCTACAGCCCGGTCGCCGTGGCCACGCCGGCGCTGCTGGAGCGGGCACGCCGCGAGGTGCTGTTGCCGGCGCTCGGGGAGATGCAACGCCGGGAGACGCCGTTCACGGGAGTGCTGTATGCCGGACTGATGGTGGACGGGGCCGGCACTCCGTGGGTGGTCGAGTTCAATTGCCGCCTGGGTGACCCGGAGACGCAGGTGGTCCTTCCACTGGTCTCGGGCGGGCTGACGGATTCATTCTGGCGGGTGGCTCGAGGCGAGGGCGTGGCGCCGATCGCCCGGCACCGGACCGAGGCGTCCGTCACGACGGTCCTGGCCTCGCGCGGCTACCCGGACCGGCCCGAGAAGGGCGCGGCCATAAGCATCCCGCACCAGCTTCCGGCCGGGGTGATGGTGTTCCACGCCGGCACCGCACGCGGCAGCGATGGCGTGCTCCGGGTGGCCGGCGGGCGCGTGCTCAACGTGACCGCCGTCGCCCCCACGTTCGTGGAGGCGCAGCGGCTGAGCCGGGAGACGGCGGAGGCGATCCACTTCGAGGGGAAAGTCTTCCGCCGCGACATCGGCTGGCGCGAGGCGGCGCGGCTCACGGGGTCAGCGTGATCGCCCGACGCGAAACGTCCGGCGGCCCCCTCGTCCCGCCCGCCGCTATTCGACTACGATCCGGCCGGTCATCTTGGGATGAAGGGAGCAGAAGTACGGATAGGTCCCGGGCTGCTCGAGTGTCAGCGTGTACTGATCGTTCGTGTCCAGCGCGGAAGATGGACGAAAGCGCTGGTCCGCGCTGACGATCAGGTGCGGCACGTCATCGCCGTTGATCCACATGACCTTCCCGCCCCTCGGCACGTGCAGCTCGGGCGGCAGGAAGCTGAAGTTGTCGATCCGGATCACCCGGGCGCCCCCCACCACGGCCGGCCCCGCCGTAAAGGAGTCCCGCCGCGCGCCCACCGGCGCGGCGGCCGCCATCCCTGCCGGCGCGGGCGCCAGCGCATGGTCGACGATCGCCAGGGAATGCTGCCCCTGATGGTACGTCACGCTGGCGAGGCCGAGCAGGCTGCGCAGTCGTGCCGGCTCCACCTTCAGCGGGCCGGGTGACGGCGCGGTGCCCGGCGCGGGCTGCGGGAAGGCCGTGGACAGGGCCGTGTGGAAGGCCACGTTCCCCTCGACCTTCTGCATGACCTGGTGGATGTGACCGTTGAGCACCGTGACCGAGCCGAAACGCTTGAGCAGCGCCAGTGCCTGCTCGCTGTCGTCGGTGCCCCACCCCCAGTCCGGATAGACGGTCCACAGCGGCACGTGGGCGAACACCACGATCGGCGTGCTGGCCCGATGCCCGGCCAGATCCCGTTTCAACCAGGCGAGCTGCTCGGCGCCGAGGCTGCCCAGCCCGCCCGGCTTGAGGTTGAGCACGTTCACCAGGCCGACGAAGTGTACGCCGCTGTGGTCGAAGCTGTACCAGCCGTCGCCGCGCGTCTTCCGCCCGTACCGCGCGAGATACTGTTTGCCGTTGTCCCCCAGCACGTCGTGCTCGCCCGGCACGTAGAACACCCGGTCGGTGCGGATGCCCTTGATCACCTGGTCGGCCGTGTCGAACTCCGTCGGCTTGGAGAGCTGGGAGATGTCGCCGGTGTGCAGCACGAAGGCGGGGCGGCTCCCCTGCGCGTTCAGGCGGTCCACCGCCGCCTGCAGCGTGGCGGTGACGTCCGGATTGGCCTCCTTGGAGAATCCGATGTGGCTGTCGCTGATCTGGGCGAAGAACAGGTCGCCCTTGAGCGCCGCCGCGTCGCCGGGCGTGCGGGTGAGCGGCATCGAGCGAAGCACTCCGCTCTGCATCACCCAGAGCGCGCCGGTGCCCGCCCAGGCCATGCACTTGAGAAACCCCCGACGGTCGATGCCGTCCTCGCCATGGTCGTGAACGATCGTATCGGTCATGATCTCCGGATCCATCCCTTTCCGCGTTCGGGGTCGGACAAAGCAGCCTCGTCCCCGTAGAGCGGCTCGGGGCGTTCCATATTCCCGGCGCGGCAGCCGCCACTCCTGGCCGCTTCACAGCAGAATGAGATCGATATCGTGGAAGGCGCCGAGCCATCGGGTGATCGCGGTGAAGCCGACACCGGGTGCCTGCAGTGTCGCCGAAGGCTCGCCGAGCGCACCTCCCGCACTCGCGGACGGTCCCGCCCAAGCGCTGCGGAATCGCCGCCGGGAGATTTCGGAATTCAGCCAGACGAGGTGGAGGCGCAGTCGGCCCCGGCTTCCTGCGGCCGCCGCGCCGCGCCGGAGATAGGCGAGGACGTCGCAGGCCTCGTCGATGCTGGGGATGCCGAGCACGGCCAGGCGCAGGTCGTGTAGCAATCCGTCGGCGTCCCCGAATCGTGCGCCGTCGATGAAGCAGATCGGGGGCATGGTCCCCTCCAGAGTGGATGCCGGTCGATCACGGGTGTCTCCCCCTCTGATCGGGGATCGGGGCGCAGTATTCCCGGTGAAGGCGGCGGCGGCGGGTGGTGCGGGAATATCGAGCGGGTGCCACCGCTCCGGTCCGGTATGGGGCTCGAAGTCAGCCAGGGTCGTGACGGGAGTGTGGGCTCTGCCATTGCTCCGGAGGTGCGGCCACCGGAAGTGCGGGTCGCCGCCGGGTGCGTTGCCCCGCCGGCGCACGCGAATGCATCATTGATCGGAGCGAACCCGCTTGGCGCCTCCTCGATCGGGAGTGGCGCCGGTTTGCAGCCATCGGGGCCGAGCTTGGAGACTGACACGGTCGGGTCGTTCGAGCAGCAGATGCTGCCCCACCTGGGAGCGGCGTTCACGCTGGCGCGCTACCTGTTGCGGGAGGCGGCCGACGCGGAGGATGCCGTCCAGGATGCCTATCTCCAGGCGCTACGCCATTTCCGCGGGTTTCGGGGAGACAACGCCCGCGCCTGGCTGATGACCATCGTGCGTCGGGTCTGCTACGCCTGGGCCGATCGGGGGCGCCGCCACGGCTGGCCCACGGATCCCGACCTGCTGGACGATATGCCCGCCGTGGGCGACGATCCCGAGGCCCAGCTCATCCGCGGCGAGCTGCAGGAGCAGCTCGCCGCGGCCGTGGAGGCACTCCCGTTTCCATTTCGCGAGGTGATCGTCCTGCGGGAGATTCAGGAGCTTTCCTATCAGGAGATCGCGGTCATCACCGGTGTGCCCGTCGGCACGGTGATGTCGCGCCTGTCCCGCGCCCGGCGCCGGTTGCAGCGCGCGCTCGAGGCCCAGGGCATGGGAGGTTGACATGACCTGCGAGCACGCGACGCGAGCCGAGCTGAGCGCCTACGCGGATGGCGAGCTGCCCGCCGGTGAGCGGCAGTGGTGGGACGAGCACATCCAACTGTGCCCCGCCTGCCGGGACGAGCTCGCCCGCCTCCAGGTGTTGAGGGCCATGCTCCGGGGCAATCTGCCGCCCCGGGAACCGTCATCCGCCTTCCGGAACGACCTCCGGCGGCTGATCCGGGCCGAGGAGCCGGACCGCACGCCCGTCGTCACCAGATCGCGGGGCTGGGCCATGGGCCTGGCCGCGACGCTCCTGTTTGCCCTGGGGCTCGGTGTCGGCCGGTTCGCCGGCCCGACCGGCGATCGCGACTCGATCGTCGCCCAGGTGGTGGCGGGCCACGTGCGGTCGCTCGAGGTGGACCATCTGGTAGACGTCGCCTCCTCCGAACATCACGTGGTGAAGCCATGGTTCACCGGCAAGCTCGATTTTTCGCCGCCCGTGCCCGACCTGGCCGTGGACAGCTTCCCGCTGATCGGCGGGCGGGTCGACTACCTCGGGGGCCGTGCGGTGGCCGCGCTGGTGTACGGCCGCGGGCCCCATCGCATCAATCTGCTGGTGTGGCCCGGCTCCCGGCCTTCCGGCTGCGATCACGATCCGATCGTTGTGCGGCAGGGTTTCAATCTGGCGCACGGTCACGCGGCAGGAATGGACTTCTGGGCCATCTCGGACCTGAACCCCGGGGAGCTGGAGCAGTTCGCCGCCATCTGGCAGCGCGCGGCGGCCCCGGGCGAGCCGGGGTGCGGCGCGCCGGGGGCACCGGGCTGAGGGCGGGCCCGGGACGGGGCACGGATTACATTTCGGCGCGATGCCCGAGCTCCCCGAAGTCGAAACGATCGTCCGCGACATCCGTCCCGCCCTCGTCGGCCGCCGCATCGGCCGAGTCTCCCTGAGCCACGACGACATCCTGCGCGGTGTGAGCCGACGCCGGCTGCTCCGCGGCTTGCGCGGAGCCACCATCCGGTCGGTGTTCCGGCGCGCCAAGCACGCCGTACTCGATCTGGGCGAGCTTCGCCTCGTGGTGCAGCCCGGGATGACGGGCTCGCTGATCGTGTACGACCGCCGGCTCACGCCCGACGAGACGCGCTACGCGGTGCTCCGCGCACCTCTCGATGACGGCCACGAGCTCGTGTATCGCGATGTCCGCCGGATCGGCAAGCTCCTGCTCCTCGGCGAGAAGGACTGGCAGCGCTACACCGGGGCGATCGGCCCCGAGCCGCTCGATCCCGACTTCACGCCGGAACGGCTGGGCCTCGCGCTCGAGAGCTCGCGCCAGGCGGTGAAAAAGGTCATCATGAGCCAGCGCCACCTGGCCGGCGTCGGCAACATCTACGCGAACGAGGCATTGTTCGCGGCGGGGATCGACCCGTCGAAACCCGCGCGACGGCTCACGCCGGACGACCACCGCCGGCTCCACGGGGAGCTCCGCCGCATCCTGGAAGCGGCGATCGCCTCGAACGGCACCACTGTGCGCGACTACCGGACAGGCACCGGGGAGAGCGGGAGCTTCCAGCTCGAGCTGCTGGTCTACGGCCGGGAGGGCGAGCCATGCCGCCGCTGCGGCACGCGGCTCACGGGAACGCACGAGATCGATGCCCGCATTTCCGTCTTCTGCCACCGCTGTCAGTCGTGACTCGCACCCGCCGGGCGCAGCGCGCCGCTCCGCTCCCCTCCACCGATCTCGAGCAGCTTCGACAGCGCGTGCGTGCGCTGGCGGAGAACCGGCCGGCCGTCTACCGGATGACCGACGTGATGGGGCGCATCATCTACGTGGGGAAAGCCAAGCGGCTGCGCACTCGGCTCCTGACCTACTTCCGGGCGGAGTACCCGGAGGACAAGGCAGCGCGGATCCTGTACGCGGCCGGCAACATCCAGTGGGATTACGTGCCGAGCGAGTTCGCGGCCTATCTGGGCGAGCTGCGCCAGATCCGGAAGCACCGGCCGCACTTCAACCACCGCGGCAACGTGACCCGCCGCTCAGTGCTCATCAAGATCTCCAGTGATGCCGCGCCGAGGCTCTACGCGGGGGCCACCGTCGCGCGCGAGGACGCGCGGTGCTACGGCCCCTTCCGCTCGATGTCGCGCACCCTCGAGGCCGTGCGCACGCTCAACGACCTGCTCGGCCTCCGCGACTGCAGCATGACGATGCCGCCGGTATTCGCCGGCCAGGGCGACCTGTTCGGCGAGCCGCGGCAGGCGGGCTGCATGCGGCATGAGTTCGGATACTGCAGTGGACCGTGCGCGGGATTCGTCGAGCAGTGGGACTACCGCCGACGGGTCGAGACTGCGGTGGCGTTCCTCGAGGGCCGGACGATCCAGCCGATGGACCGCGTCGTCCGGGAGATGCAGGAGGCGGCCGCGCATGCGCGCTTCGAGGTGGCGACGCGCTGGCGCGAGCGGTTCGAGCAGCTCGAGTGGCTCCTGGCCGCCACCAGCCGGGCCCGCTCGGCGCGGGACCTTCTCACCTTCGTCTATCGCGATCCCGGGGAATACGGCGACGACCGCGTGTACCTCATCCGCCAGGGCACGGCGCGCGCGTCGTTCGCCTATCCGTCCACACCGATCGAGCACGAAGCCTTCCGCGCCGTCGTCGCGGCCGAGCTCGCGCGGCCGCAGCCGTCGGCGGGGCCGCTGCCGCTCGAGTCGATCGACGAGATTCTGCTCATCATGTCCTGGTTCCGGAGCCATCCCGAGGCGCTGCGGCGGACGACGCCACTCGAGAGCTGGCTGGCCGGAGCGTTACCAGCGGAGCGATAGCCCCACCGCCAGCGGCGCGCCGGAGTTCGCCGGCATCCAGCGCTCCCGGTGCGTGGACGCGCCGATGATGCTTCCCACGATCGCTCCGAGCCCTCCGAACACCACCCCACCCGCCACGGCGCTGCACGACGTGGAGCAGACCCACGAGTTCTCGTCGGCGGACGCCAGACCCACGATCACGCCGCCGAGCGCGCCGAACAGCGCGCCGAGACCCAGTCCCCGGCCGAAGTTGGACCGAACGCCCCGGGAAATCTCGTAACGGGTGAAGGCGGAGGCGGGGATCAGCAGGCTGTCGCCGGCATCGCTGGCGAGGCGTACGGTGTCCCCTTCCGAGCCGACGACCGACCCGGTTACGCGATGGCCCGACGGCGGCGATTCCATGAGCCGCACGCGGGTTCCCGTGCCGGGGAGCGGCACCGCCTGCCCACCCGCGTCAGGAGCCGCGAGGACGAGCAGCCCGACAGCCCCCAGCCAAGACAGTGAGCGTCGTGAGATCGGCATGGCGCCTCCTCGGCATCGGTGTGGGCCAACTGAGCATCGAGGATGGACGCTATCCCGGCCGCATCAAGCGCCGATCAAGCCCGTGGGTCGGGCCTGCGCTGTCACCGCAATTGGACAGGCCGACAGCGGTCCCGACCCTGCGGCTCGCAAGTGATGACGTAGTTGCGATTTGTCCGGATGCAGAATCTGGCACTGAGTATGCCTATCCCCGGCGGGCTGGCGCTCCGACGTCGCACTCGTCCACCGCAAAGCGGGAGATCCATAATGCTCAGGCAAACGCTTCTGGCCGGCGCGATCGCCGGTCTGACTCTGACGGCGCCGCTGGCGGCCCAGCGCGCTTCCAGCTCCTCATTCGGCATCACCCCATACGCGGGCTACATGAAGTTCGGCAACCTGGTCGCCGGCCCGCTCGGCACTCACCTCGCGAACGCGGGGTCCGTGGTGTACGGCGCCGAGGCCTCGCTCGGACTCACCCGCGGCCTCGCGCTCGTGGGGAACGTGGCGTACTCGCAGCCGGGGCTCGAGGTGAGTGCGCCGCTCATCGGCGGCGTGTCGGTGGGGCAGAGCTCGGTGCTGCTCTACGACGCGGCGCTCCGGCTCCGGATGCCGTTGGCGGGCGCGCTTCCGATCTCGCCGTTCGTGCAGGCCGGCGCGGGCGCCATCCGGCAGTCGTTCGGCATCGGTCCGGTGGGGACCCACGCCACCAACGTCGCGTACAACGTGGGAGCCGGGGCGGATGTCGCGATCGGGCCGCGGCTGGGGCTGCAGTTGATGGCGAAGGATTACATCGGAAAGTTCGATGCGAGGGAAGCCACGGCGATCAACGTGGATACCCGCACCACGCATAACTGGGCGCTGAGCGCGGGGCTCCGGCTGGGGTTCTGACTCGAGCCGTTCCCGCGCCGTTCCTCACTCCAGGGGAATCCAGAGCGCCGGCGTCCGCTCCAGCAGCGTGGCGCCGGCGTTCATTGCTACAGCCGGCCAGGCATACCACCCGTTCGGGTCGTCGTCATGAATGCGGAAGCCAATGCGGGGACGGCGACCGCCCTGACCCTCGAGCCACGCGGGGTCGAGCCGGAGCACGATGGTCCAGCCACGCACACTCCGGGCACTACTCACCTGCCAACCGCCGCCCGAGTGGTCCGGGCCCAGCCGCCAGTCGGGGTCGTCGTGCGGCGGCTCCCACCGGCCCGCCCGGCCGCGGTAGACCACGCTGCTGTCGAGCACCCGCTGGAACGACCACTGGAAGTCGTCGTGCTGCGGCGCATCGCCGCCGTCGCCGCCTGTGTCGAAGCAGATCGCCAGCGCGTCGGTCCAGGACGGCGTGGCATCGGGAACGGACGCCGCGACGAAAAGGCTGTCGCCTGCCCGGAGGAGCCAGATGGACGCCGTGCCCTGCCGCGTGGGGATCCGGACCTGCGGCTCTCCCCAGGCGGTGCTGTCGACGCGCCCGTCCGCCGCCGGCGGCCCGGCGACGGAGCGCAATCGCAGCGTGTCGGTTGGGCCCGGATGGAACAGGACCGCCGCGAGCAGCAACCCGAGCAGCGGACTACTCCGGATCGAGCGGCGTGAGCGGCACCAGGCGGCCACGCGGTGGAATGCCGGGCTCCAGCTCGAGAATCCCCACCGAGGGCGGCAGCTTGAACCGGCGCGGACCCGCGCCTCCCGGATTCATGACCGTGACCACCACGTCCACCAGCGTGAGCAGCGGCCGGTGGGTGTGGCCGTACACGATGATCTCCGCCCGGGGGAATGCCGCCTGCAGCCGCTCCGGCGTGGGGGAGCCGAACTGGTCGCCGTGGGTGACCACGATCGTGAACCCGTCCAGCTCGACGGTGGCGACCTGCGGCAGCCGATCGCGGATGTCCCCGCCATCGGTGTTGCCGTAGACCGCGGTGACGGGGGCGATAGTCCCGAGTTCGTCCAGGATGGCCGGCCGCCCGACGTCGCCGCCGTGGAGGATGTGGTCCACCTCGGCGAACACGTCGAAGACCTCCGGGCGGAGCAGCCCGTGGGTGTCGGAAATCACGCCGAGCCGCACGGCTCAGTCGATCCGCGCGGCAGCGGTGGCCCGCTGGATCATCGCGTCAAAGGCATCGAGCAGCTCGCTCGGCTGGAAGGCGCAATGCCCGTAGCGGTCGACCGTGCGCTGCTCGAGCAGCGCGCCGGCGCCCGCCGCCGCGACCTTCTCGCCGTATCGTACCGACTGGCCCGCGGGCACGACCGGGTCGCCGGTCGTGTGAAGGGTGACGACGGGTGCGGCGAGACTCCCCGACGTCTCGAACGCACCGAGCCCTGCCCGGGCTCCGGCATCGGCGGCAACCCGCGCGACGCCGGCGTTCATCGCAGCGTCATCCGCCGACCCCTGGTAGACCCGGCCGGTGTTGTCGAAGGGCTGGCCCCCGAGGCGCTGTGTCGCGTCTGGCAGCGCGAAGACGTCGTACCAGAGCGCGGCGAGGACGGTGGCGGTGGTGGACGGAAGATCGGCAGCCGTGTGCGGCGCGCCCGCGACAGTGAGCAGCGCGAGCGCGGAGGCCGGATCGGCCTCGAGCGCCGTCGCGACGGCGGGCGCATACCTGGCCTCCCACTGGCCCCGCACCGAATCGGGCACGTCCAGAGGGTCCCCTGGAATCACGCCTGGGAAGAAGTAGTCGAAGAGCACGCGGAAATCGCCGAAATAGTCCACTTGCGCCGTGAAGTCCCCGATGGGACCGCACGCGGCGAGCGCGCCGTTCACGATCGCCGGCCGCCGCTCCGCCGCGAGCGCCGCGACCAGGCCGCCTTCGGAGACCCCCACGACGAATGTGCGCGACGGATCGGGCTGGAATCGCCGCCGCAATTCCTCCACCAGCTCGGCCACGTCGTCCACCGCACGGTCGGCGATCAGGCCGTTGGCGCGGTAGCTCGTCGTCGCATAGGCGTAGCCTAGCCCGTTGACGACCGCGGAGATCGACTGCCCGCCGACCTGATCGTCCGGGAGGGCCAGCGGCTCCCCCGCGGATACATACCCGTGGGCGTAGATGACGAGATCGCCGTTCCAGCTCTGCGGGAAGCACACGCGGTAGAGCGCGGCGCTCGGGAGGGTGGCGTCCCGGCAGCCCGGCGACGCCGGCTCCTCCGCCGCCGGCGCCTGGGCGCCGTCGCCGCCGCAGGCGACCGCTCCCATGAGCGCGAGCGAGAGGAGCGAGCTCACACCGCGCGGCTTCACCGGGTCACCCCTTCGTCGCCGCTCCAGCGGCGGGCGATCTCGACGTCGATTTCCAGTTGATCGATGACCCGCTGGACGATGAAGTCCACCAGCTCGGCCACCGCGGTCGGCCGGTGATAGAAGCCCGGCGCGGCGGGGATGACAACCGCGCCGGCCTCGGTGACCGCGACCAGGTTTCGCAGGTGCACCAGCGAGAGCGGCGTCTCGCGCGGCACCAGGATCAGCTTCCGCCGCTCCTTGAGCGTCACATCGGCCGCGCGCTCGATGAGCGAGCGGCTGGCCCCGCCCGCGATGGCCGCCACCGTGCCCATGGAGCACGGGCAGATCACCATGGCGTGCGTCCGCCGGGAGCCGGAGGCGGGGAGCGCGCCGCGGTCGGCGTCGGGAAAGGTGAGGACCGAGCTCCAGTCGCCGCCCGTGGCGGCCTGGAGGGCCTCGAGGGTGTCGATCCCGCACTCATCGCGCAGGAGCCGCATGCCGTGGGTCGAGACCATGAGCCATACCGGCACGCGATGCCGGGCCAGGACGTCGAGCAGCCGCACCCCGTACGGTGCGCCGGAAGCGCCGGTGAGCGCGAGCACCACCGGGTGGTGAATCACGTGGCGCTCACAGCACCCGGTCGAGCAGCGCGAAGGCGAACACCGTCACCGACATCACGCCGTTCATGGTGAAGAAGGCCGCGTCGAGCCGCGAGAGATCACCGGGCCGCACGAGCCGGTGCTCGTAGACGAGGATGGCCGCGGCGACGGCCAGGCCGGCGAAATACCACCCGCCGAAGCCCGCGCCCCAACCGAACAGCGCGAGCGCGGGAATGGTGACCCCGTGCAGCACCTTGGCGAGCGCGATCGCGCGCCGTTCCCCCAGCCGGACGACGGCGCTCCGGAGCCCGTGATGCCGGTCGAAGCCGGCGTCGGGCAGAGCGTAGAAGATGTCGAACCCCGCTACCCAGGTGGCGACCGCGAGTGCCACGGCGAGCAGCAGCCAGCCGGGCTCGCTCCAGCGGCCGGTGATCGCGAGATACCCGCCGACGGGTGCGATCGCGAGGCTCAACCCGAGCCAGAGATGGGGCCACCAGGTGAAGCGCTTGGCGAGGCTGTAGGTGAGGACCCACGCGAGCGCCAGCGGGCTCAGGAGCAGACAGAGCGGATTGAGCAGCCCCGCCGCCGTGAGGAAGAGCGCCGCCGCCACGAGGATGGACACCCACGCCTGTGCCGGTGTCAATGCGCCGCGGGGAAGCTCGCGGTTCCGGGTCCGCGGGTTCTCCCGGTCGTACCGGAGATCGGCGACCCGGTTGAACCCCATGGCCGTCCACCGGGCCGCGGAGAACGCGAGGACCACGAGCACCACCTCGCGCGGCGTGACCGGTCCCACCCGCGACGCGGCGAGCACGCCGAGCAGCGCGAATGGCAGCGCGAAGAGCGTATGCGGCAGCTTGACCAGATTGACGTAGCGGACGAGGAGCGACTCGCCGCCGAACGTCTGACCTTCACGAACGGTGAGCACCGCTCGCCCCTGCCAGCGTAATCCCCAGCTCCGGCCACATCTCGTCCACCCGCCGCCTGGTCTCCGGATCCATCGTGATCACGTCGGGCCACTCGCGGGTGAACCCTTCCTCCTTCCACTTCCTCGTGCCGTCGATGCCCATCTTGCTCCCATAGGTGAAGCCGCGGCTCGCGTGGTCGAGCACGTCTACCGGCCCCATCGTGAAGCGCACGTCGCGCTCGGGGTCGATGTTGTTGAGCGCGGCCCACCACGCCTCGTCGGGATCACGGACGTTCACCTGCTTGTCCACGATGACGAGCACCTTGGCCAGCGACATGAGCCCCTGCCCCCAGAGCGCGTTCATCACCTTGTACGCCTGCCCGGGAAACTGCTTGTCGATCGACACGAACACCAGATTGTGGAAGATCCCCGCGGGGGGCATGTGGTAGTCCACGATCTCCGGCACGGTGAGCTTGAGGAGCGGAAGGAAGATCCGCTCGGTGGCATGGCCGAGATAGTAGTCCTCCATCGGCGGGCGGCCCACCAGGGTGGCGGGGTAGATCGGGTCGCGCCGCGCGGTCAGCGCGGTGAGGTGCACCTTCGGATAGTAGTCCGCCAGGGAGTAGAAGCCGGTGTGGTCTCCGAACGGGCCCTCGAGCACGAGCGGCTCGGAGGGATCGATGTATCCCTCGAGGACGAGCTCGGCCTGCGCGGGCACCTCGAGCGCGCAGGTGACCGCGCGGGTGAGCTCCACCGGCTCACGCCGGAGAAACCCGGCGAACAGGAACTCGTCGATCGTGGGCGGCAGCGGCGCCGTGGCCGAGTAGATGCTCGCCGGATCGCCACCGAGGGCGATGACGACGGGCATGCGCTCGCCCCGGGCCGCCATTTCGCGCCAGTGCGCGGCGCCGACCTTGTGGCGCTGCCAGTGCATGGCGAGCGTATCGCGGCCCAGTACCTGGATGCGATACATGCCCACGTTCCGGATGCCTCGCGAGGGATCGGTCGTGATCACCATGGGCAGGGTGATGTAGCGGCCCCCGTCGCCCGGCCAGGTGGTGAGGAACGGGATCTCGTCCAGGTTGACGGCGTCGCCGCGGAGGATCACTTCCTGGCAGGGGGGCCGCCCGCCCTTGACCCTGGGCGGGAACTTCCCCATCTCGGCCAATCTGGGCAGGAGAGCGAGCTTGCCCAGAAGCCCCTCGGGCACCTTCAGGTTGAGCATCTCGGAGATGCGCCCGCCCACGGCGTCGAGATCGTCCACGCCGAGCGCGAGGCACATGCGGCGCATGGACCCGTAGAGGTTGATCGCGACGGGATGCGGACTCCGGCGCCCGTCGTCGAGGAGCACGTGCTCGAACACGAGCGCGGGCCCGCCGCCGGGGCTCTTCATGCAGCGGTCGGCGATCTCGGCGACCTCGAGCCGGGCACGGACGGGATGCGTCACGCGGACCAGCTCGCCGAGGCGGTCGATCTCGCGGAGGAATTCGCGCAGGTTGTCTAGCGGCATGGGGTCCGTTTCAGGTCGCGACTCGACTTCCGTTCTGAGGACTGGGGCCGAGGACCACGCCCACCGAGATTCCTACCCCCGCGTTGCCACGTGCAGAGCGGAGACGCCGCCCATCAGCAGGCGGTACGACACTTCCCGGAACCCCTGCGCCTCGAGCCGCCGCGCCAGTTCGGCCGGCTCCGGGAAGGCGATGGTGGACGCGGGCAGCCAGGTATACGCCGTCGCGTGCCGGGAGATGCGCCGGCCGATCCAGGGCATCACGCGCCGGAAATAGAACTGATAGACCCGGCGGAGGAGCGCCTGGGGTGGCAGCGTCATCTCGAGGATGACCAGGCGAGCGCCCGGCCGGAGCACGCGCGCCGCCTCGGCCAGGCCGGCATCGAGATCCACCAGGTTCCGCATCCCCCAGCCCACCATCGCGCCGTCGAACGCGCGGTCGGGAAAGGGCAGCTCGAGCGCGTCGGCGGCGACCGGCGCGAGCCGCGCGGCCTTGCCGCGCCCCAGTCGGAGCATCGGCGGAACGAAGTCGGCGCCGACGATCCGGCCGCGAAAGCCCGGGCGCCGGGCCAGCGTGGCGGCAAAGTCGAGCGTGCCGGCGCAGACGTCGAGGTAGATTCCTTCCGGTCTCCGCTCCCAGTTCAGCCGGCCCACCGCGTACCGCCGCCAGCGCTGATCGAAGCGCAGACTGATGATGCGGTTGAGTCGGTCGTAGGTGGGAGCAATGGCCGTGAAGATGTCGCGAACGTAAGCCCGCTTTTCCGGACCGCCCGCGACGGGTAACTCACGATCCGAGGCTAACATAGGCGCTCAATGTAGTCCGGCCACGAGAGCATTGGCAAGGCGGAGGCCTGGTGGCTGACGCGCCCGAGTGGGCGCGGCTCAGCGATCAGGAGGTCGTGCTGCTCGCCCGGGGCGGCCGGGAGGTCGCCTACCGCGAGCTGATCCGGCGCTACGAGCGGCCGATCTTCGCGCTCATCTTCCGCATGGTGCGGGACCGCGAGCTGGCCGAAGACCTGTCGCAGGAGACGTTCGTCAAGGCGCTCAACGCGATCGAGTCGTACCGGCCCGAGTTCAAGTTCTCTTCGTGGATCTTCAAGATCGCCAACAACGCCGCGATCGACCATCTCCGCCGCCGCGAGCTCGACACGCTCTCGCTCGACGGCTCGCCGCACGCGGAGACGCCCGAAGCGATGCAGGCCACCGCGCTCCAGATCGGGGCGCGGCAGGAGTCGCCGCTCGAGGCGGTGGAGGCCAGGGAGCTCGGCGGCGCGATCGAAGCGGCCATCGCGCGCCTCCGGCCCGAATACCGCTCGTGTGTCCTGCTCCGCCACGTCGAAGGGCGGACCTACGAGGAAATTGCGGAGATCCTGAATCTTCCGCTCGGCACGGTGAAGACCTACATCCATCGGGCCCGCAACGAGCTTCGGCGGCTGCTGGCCCACGTCAAAGAGCAATGAAACCTCCCCTGATGCCCGCCCGTAGGAGGGTCCACTTATGACGCCCGTCCCCGGCTCCCACCTCACGCCCGACGATCTCGACGCGTGGCTGGCCGGCGCTCTCGCACCGGCCGCGCAGGAGCACCTGGCGCACTGCCCCGCCTGCCAGGAGCAGGCGCAAACCGAGCGCGAGATCATCGCACTGCTCGCCGCAGTGCCGCGCCTCGGCCCCGCGCCGGGTTTCGCCGACCGGGTCATGGCGCGCGTCAGCCTCCCGCAGCCGGCCGCCGCCGCGTCGCTCCCGAGCCTCCGTCAGCGCATTCTCGCCTCCCGTCGCTCCGCCGCGCTGGCGGCGAGCCTGCTGGTGCTGCTGGCGGGCTCGCTGGCGGGCAGCGTGATCTGGACGCTCGGGCACCAGCAGACGCTGTCGGCCCTGGGCCAGTGGCTGGCGCTGCAGGCCGGGCAGGCCGCGTGGATCGGCGTCCGGAACATCGCATCCAATTTCATCGAGCAACCCTGGTTCGGCGCGTTCAAGAGCTTCGCGGCTCACCCCGGTCGCGTGGGGCTCGCCTTCGCGCTCGCAACGGCCGCGTATGTGGCCGGCATCCTCGCGCTGCGCCGCCTCCTGGCTCTGCCGACTCAGCAGGTGGCGCATGTCGGCCCGTAGGCGGCTC